>JAFSVK010000060.1 GCA_017444985.1 Bacillota bacterium | reverse complement strand
GAAAATGGCGGAAGCCTTTATGCAAACAGTTTTTTACCAATCGGAAATGTAATAGTCCAAACAGCTTTGGTCGATACGGAGGGAAATTATTATCTCGGCACAGTTAATAGAAATTTGCTTGCAGGCAAAACACTTACAAAAGCTTCCGAAGCTGTTTATGCTGTCACAAAAGGAAGTGTGCAAAACGGCAAGTTGGTTATTGACAAGGTTGCGGCAGCAGTGGGAGATACTGTTACTTTAACACCACAGCCGGCAAATGACTATCATTTAAAGAGTATTTTGGTAAAAGGTGCAGGCAATACGGAATATACGGTAACAAATACAAACGGAACTTATAGCTTTACTATGCCTGCTGAAAATGTTACCGTTTCTATGGAAACCGAGTATGACTCAAAATATATGACAATAATTTTGCCCGATAATATGGAGATAATAAACCGTGATGAACTGGATATAAACGAACAGGGACAAGTGCTTTCGGGCGGTGGCGGCAGCGTAATTTTGAAAATCGCACCAAAAGCAGGTTATTATGTTGACGGAGATGTTTACTGCGGTGCATCGAAATTATCTTTACAATCGGGAGGATATTATCAGAAATGGATCACAAATAATTCCGATAATTCTTATACATTTACCGCAACTGTAAAGAAATATACCATAGCCGAAACAGAAAAAACGCTTGATACAAATTTAAGTTACTGTACAGACTACACCAATAAAAAGGTATATATCCTTTACAAATTTACCCCTGCCGATGAAAGGACCGTAGCCGATTATGATTATATTCAAATTATAAATAAAACGATAACCGACACCACATCGCCCGATTACATAATAAAACCGACAAGCGAATCAAGCTATATCAATAAAGATACGGGCTTTATAAATACCGTTTTTTCAAGCGTTAAATTCAACGATGACAGCGTTATAAACGCAGGTACGGGGTCGTATATAGTGGGTATAGTGCTGAATGATACTACCGATGCACCCAATACCGAAAAATTTGACTTTGAAGCTGTGCCGAAATACGAAAGCGGCGAAGGACAAGGCGGAGCAGGAGATTAAAAAATAAGGAGAATTTGAAATGAAAGAAAAATACATATCACCCGAGTGTGAGATAATAAGGTTTGATGCCGAAGATGTTATCACAACATCGGGGCTTAAAGCCTATAACGAACTGAAAGAAGATGAAATTGCAGTTTTCAGCAAAGATAAGTTTAACTTAAACGGTTAAGCCTGTTCCGTTAAAAACGGGTACGGTCATTACCCCGCGTAGGGGCTGATTTGCAAATTATAAGGTGCGCTGTTCTTACGGGCAGCGCATTTTTTGAAACTATCAAAAGAGATTTAATGCTATGATAATTATTTACAATAAAAATTTTTGCAGAAGTTGTACTAACAAAGAATATGATATACACTTAAAAAGAAGAGACTGTATATATAATGCTCCATATCCTATGCAATGTTCACGCTGCGGCGAAGTAAAAAACATTGTATCGTACTTAACAATAAGCGGAAAATTAAAAACGCTTTTTGTCAAAAAATAATCGGAAATGTTAAAATCAGGGTTTCGTTTTCCCCTTTCTATGCGGGCGGTACTATAACGGTATTGCCTATTTTTTATGTCATATTCTAAAAAAACTTGCCGCAAGGCAAGAGAAAACAAAAGGGTTTGGGAATTCCCAAAAATTTTAAAATCGAAAGGTCTCTTTTGATTTTTAGCACTTGGCAAGCCTGTATGGGGGTGTTTTGAGAATTTGTGATTTTCACAATTCCAAAATATCAACGTGGGCGTCCAAGTGCTGTGGTTCCTCTTCTTAAAAATTGGACCTAAAAAATGAGTTTTTTACAAAAAAATAAATACCCGTTTCAGCCTATATCACAACTTTTGGCAGAGCCAAAAGCCAATTACTGCGTAATTGTCCGCATCTATCTTTGCGGTTGATTGTCAAGGAAAGCCGCAAAGTTTCTGATAACAATTCCCTCCGTACCTTTTTTCACAACGGCGGGATTATCCAAAGCTGCGGTCTTGTATGAATCGTAATACTCGTTTGCCTTATCTTCAATGGCGGTTTTGGCTTCGTCATTGTCAACCTTTTCCATATCGGATTTAATCTCCGCGGTCTTGTTCTTTGCAGCAAACCATTCTCGCATAAACTTTTTTAAAAATCCGTCATTAAATTTCAAAGCAACATTATCTTCTGTTTCAAACAGTTCCATATCTATTGCATTGTCAAGCATAAAAAGCAAGGCGGCAACTTCGCCTGCGGTGGATATTTCAAATTCATAAAATACGCTGTCGGAAACTTGCAGACCGGCGGCGATCTTTAAGCATTAAAAAATCCGAACACGGGTGTTCGGATTTTCATAGGTACTTTTCTAAATTGTATTCTGAGATGATTCGATCAATCAATTTTTCGGGTGTAGCATTATTTATAAATATACGGTTAGTGATCCCCAGTGTTGCATAGATACTACCGTACCAATTCAGATCTTCTTGTATTTCTTTTAGATAATACTCCTTGTATCGATTTTTATAAGGGTCATCGGTATAGGCTATGTCGTTTTCATCACTGAATACGAGCCGAGAAAAGATATTTTCGGGGGTATCGTATAGTTCTATTGCGAGTATATCATCGCTTTTAACTATTGTTTCGAGTTTTTTTGGGTAAGAGATGGGAGTAACAGTAATGACTGTATTTTCCTTCGAACGAATCAGTTTATTTATGATACTTTCACGTTGTTCATCTCTCCATCTGAGGTCTGCTGTATGAACAAACTCTTCAATTGTTATCTTGAAATGTTTTTTTACTTCCTCGTCCAGGTCGTAAAACTTAAATCCCAGCCTCTTGGCAAGTATTTCACCTGTTGTTGTTTTCCCTACATTTGATATGCCAAACAAAAGTATCTTCATTTTTCCTACTCCCTATAAATACCCATACACTCCCCTATCAAGCCCCGCCAAATCTTTAAATGAGCCTATATCTTTAAAGCCGTTTTTTTGCAATATATTTTCAACCTCCCGTCTTTGGTCGTAGCCTATCTCATAAAGGAGGCAGCCGCCTTTGTTTAGGTGGGAGGGGGCTTTTTTAGTGATCTCTTCGTAGAAGAAAAGACCGTTTTCGCCTCCGTCAAGGGCGGAGAGGGGTTCGTAGTTTTTAACATCCTCCATAAGAGTGGGTATTTCCTCTCTTTTGATATAGGGAGGGTTTGAGATTATGATGTCGTATTTATTTTTTATGTTTGAAAATATATCGCTTTTTACAAATTCTACGGGGGTGTTGTTTTTACGTGCGTTTATTTCGGCTTTTAAAAGAGCTTTTTCCGAGATATCGCAGGCTGTGGCTTTGACTCCCGAGTATTTTACACAGCTTACGGCTATGGCGCCGCTTCCCGTACACATATCAAGAAGGGTGGTGTAGCCTTTTTCTTTTATGGTCTCAAGGGCGAACTCCACTATATTTTCCGTATCGCCGCGGGGGATGAGGGTGCTTTTGTCAACCTCAAAGTCAAGCCCCATAAACTCAGCCTTTCCCATAATATACTGCATAGGTTCATGCCTTAGCCTTCTTTCAAGGAAGGAGAGCACTGTTTTTTCATCTTCGGGGGAAATATCCATATCTCCCCTTGTTATCAATGTGAGTTTATTGATATTCAAGGCATGGCACAGTATCAAAGTGCTGTCAATGGAAAAGCTGTCTATATTTCCCTCTTTGAGGGCTTTTTTTATATTTATATGAAGGTCTGCAAGTTGCATTTTTACTTAGGCTGTTTTTTTCTCGTTGTCTGCCTCTTCCTTTTCTTCGGGCTCTTCTTCAAGTACCGCCTTAAGGGAGGCTATAGCTACTTCTATCATGGAGTCGTCGGGTTCACTTGTGGTTATAAGCTGCATGCTTATACCCGGGGCGCTTACGATATTTACAAGCCAGTTGTCGTGACGGCCCGCCCAGCGTATTATTTCGTAGGATATACCCGATATAACAGGCACAAGCAGTATTCTTGAAAGGACTCTCAGCCAAAGTATATCCGTTCTTATAAAGAAGAATACCACCATACTTACCAACATTACAAGTACAAGGAAGCTTGTACCGCATCTTTTGTGAAAGCGGGTGTGTTTTCTCACATTTTCCACCGTCAACTCTTCATCGCTTTCGAAACAGTTTATGGTCTTATGCTCCGCTCCGTGGTACATAAATGTTCTTTTAATGTCCTTCATTTGGGCTATAAGCACAAGGTAGACTATGAATATAAGTATTCTTATAATACCTTCAAGCACACTTCTTAAAGTGGCATCTCCGCCCAAAAGCTTTGTGGCAAGACCGCCTAAAAATGTGGGCAGTACCATAAATATAGCTATACACAAAGCTATGGAGAGGCACACGGAAAAGCCTATGGCGTAGTCTGCAAGCTTATCACCGAAGGTCTTTTCAAGCCAACGCTCAAATTTACTGTCTTTATCATACTCTATATCGTCAAGTCCTGCCAACTCCGCCGACCTTGTGGTGACTTTCATACCTATAACAAGGCTTGACACGAAGGAGACCACACCTCTTATAAGGGGCAGCGTCAGTATGCTTTTTTCTTTGGATTTTTTAATTGGGGTCTTTTCCACACTTATACCCTTTTGAGGGTTTCTGACAGCAAGGGAGTACATTGTTTTACCCCTCATCATTACCCCTTCTATTACGGCTTGTCCGCCTATACCTTTGCCAAGGTTTTTGTTTTTATCCATATTACTATCCTTTATATATTTCCTATTTCCCTTACGGTACCGTTGTTAAGTGCCATGGATTCGGTGAGGGCGGAGGCTATGTCATCTTTAAGTTCCTCGCTGTTTTCCTCTCCGCTTACAAGTCTTACGGCAAGGTCTATGCCCTTAAGTGCTTGATCCAAGTTTCCCAAGGCAAGGGAGTGTACCTTTTCAAGCCCCGAGGGAACGCTGAGGGAAGCAAGAGTACTTTTTACCTGTGTTATCTCTTCTTTTGCCTTTGAGGCAAGGGAGAGTATTTGAGACTTTTTAGAGTTTATGTTGGAGGGTGTCACCTCTTTTAAAAGCTCCGTCAGTTCATTTAGGCTTTCAAGTTTTGCTATTTCTTTTTCGTAGGTTTCTATATATTGGCTGCTGCCCTCGGAGGTATTTACAAAGCTTAAGATATACACCTTTTTTTCTTCAGCATCCCAATATACCTTCGCTCCCGAACTTTGGGCTATGGCTCTTAGGGGGAGCATGGTCCTGCCATCTATTATAAGAGCGGGTACATCGATATCGTGAGCTCTGCTGTTTACTATAAAACTATCCGCTCCTATGCCTATAACTATATCGTTTTGGGAGTTTTTAAGGCTTACGGTTTTGGTTTGAGCATCCCAAGTAACGGTGTAGCCCATTTTTTCAAAAACATCTCTTAAGGGTACCAATGTGCGGTTATCCACTATTATGGGTAAAGTATCTTTAAAAGTAACATCCTCACCGTCTATATTAACGCCTATGTTTTGCGCCGATACAGAGGAAAGGGCAGAAAATACAACTGTGGCAGTAAGTAAAAAAGTGGGTAATTTTTTTAATAACATATATTCATCCTCTAATATTCTATAAAAATACGGCTGTGTTAACACAGCCGATAGTGTACTATTTCTTTTCTATCTCGTTAAGGTTTGAGAGTTCTTTTCTTTCGCCGTATATGGCATCTATCTCGGAGGCGATATAGTCTTCAACAGCGGCTGTACGCTTGGACATATTATCAAGGAGAGTTTGAAGACCTCTGCTTGTGTTGTTTAAAAGCTCGTCTGCGTACTTTATGGAACCTACTCTCATATTTCTTGACTCTATTCTTGCGTTATCAAGTATATGCCTTGCATCTTCGTTGGCATCGGAAAGTATGGCATCTGCCTGGTCTTGAGCTCTTTTGACTATCTCTTTGTCCATAGTCATTTTTTCCGCTCTTGCCTCGGCATCTCTTATTATTTTGGTAGCCTGATCGTTGGCATCGTTAAGAAGCTTTTGTGCCTTTGCCACGATCCTTTGACCCTGCTGTATCTCTGCGGGGGTGTTGAGCCTGAGCTGGTTTAAAATATCGTATACTTCATTTCTGTCTATGGAGTGTCTTTGAGTTAAGGGCACAGCTTTAGCCGCATCGATAATATCTTCAAGTTTATCTAAAAGAACGTTGTATGCATTTTCCATAATATGTAAGACCTCCGTTATATATCTTTCATTTTCTTCTTTATCTCTTCCCTCACCACGGGGGGTACGATATTATCTATATTTCCACCGAAATGGGCTATTTCTTTCACTTGGCTCGAACTGAAGAACAGATATTGGGTGTCAGCCGATACAAACAATGTTTCTATATCGGAGTTGAGAGACCTGTTTGTAAGTGCCATTTGGAATTCGTAGGAAAAATCCGTAACTCCTCTAAGTCCCCTTATTATTATGTTGGAGTTTACTTTACTTGCGAAATCCACCAAAAGCCCGGAGAAGGACATTATTTCCACATTTTTAAAATCCTGTGTGGCTATCTGCAAATGCCTTACCCTTTCTTCTACCGTAAAAAGAGGGCTTTTGCTTTTGTTGTTAAGGACTGCAACTATCAGCTTGTCAACTAATTTTGCCGATCTTTCTATAATATCCAAATGTCCGTTGGTAACAGGGTCGAAACTGCCCGGATATACAGCTGTTCTCATCTATTTTAATTATCCTTGTATTTAAGAAATGTCATTTTTGTGGTCTTGTAGTCCTTTATCCTGTAAACTTCAAGACCTTCCGTTTTAAGCTCTTCTTCTTCCGCCGCTTGTTCGGCAACTATAAAGCCGTCTTCCGACAAGAGCTTATAACTTTGTATGATATTAAGGCAGGGCTGTATAAAGCCTTTGTTGTAGGGGGGATCCATAAATATAATGTCGAACTTTTCCCCTTTTTTGCCAAGACTTTCAAGAACGGACAAGGCATCCCCTTTAAGTACGGTGGCTTTATGGCTGAGCTTTGAAGAGAGGATATTGGAGTTTATAACCTCAATGCTATGTTTGTCGCTATCAACAAAAAACACGGCTTCCGAGCCTCGTGAAAGTGCCTCCACTCCTATAGAGCCACTTCCGCTGAAAAGATCCAAAAAACGACAGCCGTATACATAGGGTGAGATGATATTAAAAAAAGATTCCTTTATCCTGTCGGTAGTAGGCCTTGTGTTAAGCCCTTTGGGAGCCTTAAGTTTAAGACCTCTCGCACTTCCCGATATTACTCTCATACCTATACCTCTTTATAAAATCATACTCTTAAATTATAACCTTTGAGGGTACTTCAGTCAAGAGTTTTATTTTGAATTTTTATAGTTTTTAAGCTATAAAAATAAAGTTGGTCTATTATAAGGAGGGAAGGGGATTTGTTTGTGTAATGTTGGAATGAAGTAAGAAAAGGGAGGGGTCAGTGTTATGGGGAGGGTTGCGGTAGCGGTATTGTGTTTTGTGTTTTGTATGGTTGTATTTTGTTTTGATAAATTGTAATTTATCGACCCAAATCAATTTTTGGCTAAAGCGAAAAAATTGATTTTTCAGGCATTGGTTTTGATAATTACTAATATATCTTTATGGCGGAACCTCTCCGTCAGCTAAAGCTGCCACCTCCCCTTTCAGGGGAGGCTTTGTCGCAGTTGCGGTTGTTGTAAGGGAATTTGCTTTTCATACATTGTCAGAAACTAAAAAAATGTTGATGTATGGATGCGGTGGTTTAGTTGAAGAAAGAAAGCCCTCAACCGTTAGCCTCCCATGAAAGGGGAGGTGGCACAGCGGAGCTGTGACGGAGAGGTACCCACCCCGGGAGGGGAAGGAAGCCCATAGGGCTGACGATGGAGCAACCGAGACTTATGCCGGCAGAGCTATCCGTACTGTTCAAAACCATAAAAGTAGTGTACACTCACAAACAACAATTTGTTGACCCAAATCAATTTTTAGCTAACGCGAAAAAATTGATTTTTCCGTCGAAGGTTTTGATAATTACAAGTTTATCTTTGCGGCGGGACCTCTCCGTTAGCCTAAAGGCTG
>JAFSVK010000059.1 GCA_017444985.1 Bacillota bacterium | reverse complement strand
AAATCGTAAAATTGGCTATCTTGCCCGAGTACGTCGTCAATGTCTCTCACCAATGCTCTACATTGGCTTCGAGCCATTTCCTAGTCCTCGAACAAGCTATCTCAATTTTACTTCAATAGCACTTTTTAGAGGTACCCAAAAGAGGCATAAAAAACATTAACGGTAACAGTTTAAAAACTTTAGCCAAATATAAAAGTAAACGGAATGGACTTTTTCGAACAAACAACGAAAAAGTCCTTTTTTTATATAAGGGAACCTCTAAAAAGTCATAAATCGTAAAATCAGCTATCTTGCAAAGGTTAGTTGTCAATGTCTCTCACCAATGCTAAACATTGGCTTCGAACTGTTTCCCGGTCCTCGAACAAGAAGCTTAATTTTACTTCAATAGCACTTTTTAGAGCTCCCCATAATTCTTATAAATTTGAAATAACATATAATAATTGTTGTGTTTTTAGTATTTTAATGTTAAAATCACTATAACAAATCCTTTATCCATTTCATACGAAGATGAGCTTACGATAGAGAAACTAAGGTATAAACGGCAAAACGGAGGAGGGAAGATATGGAGAAAAAAATAAACGTTTCGGGACAGATAAATGCTTATGTAAATTTTGCCATGCAGCAAAACTATGTTCCCGTAGTAAGATCTGTTACGGTACATAACGAATCGGAAGAAAGGCTTGAAAACTTGAGCTTAAAGATAAGTTTTGAGCCCTTGTTTGCCAAGGAATACAATTACGATATTGCCTGTATCGAGGCGGGGGAGTCGGTGGAAATAAGTCCTGTAAAGATACTTATGTCCTCCGAATATTTATTCTCCCTTACGGAAAAGATGGTCGGCACCGTCAGTATAGAGGTATATTGTGAAGGTGAGAGGTTGTTTGAGTATAACAGCGATATTGAGGTGCTTGCCTACGATCAGTGGTGCGGACTTGCTGTTATGCCCGAGATCATCGCCGCTTTTGTTACGCCCAACCATCCGAGGGTGTCGGAAATAGTAACAAAAGCGGGGGAGTATATGAATAAATGGACAGGCTCTCCTTCTTTCACGGGCTATCAAACGGAAAATCCCGATAATGTAAAAAAGCAAATGGCAGCTATATATGCGGCATTGCAGTCGGTAAATATAGCATATAACAACCCTCCCGCAAGCTATGAAGTTATGGGGCAAAGAATAAGACTACCTCATAATGTTATAGAACAAAAACAGGGAACTTGTTTGGATCTTGCCGTGCTATACTGTGCCTGTCTTGAGGCGGTGGGATTGTACCCTCTTATTGCTTTTAAGCTTGGCCATGCCTATGCGGGCTGTCGTCTAAACGAAGAAACTTTTGCCGATTGTATGGTAGATGACATTTCGGCTTTTGAAAAAAGGCTTGTAAAGGGCAGCGAAGAATTGTTGTTCGTAGAGTGTACGGATTTCACCTCGGGTAAAAATGTGGAGTTTGACAGAGCGGTAAAACACGGTTGCGCACATATAGACGACATACAAGAATTTGTGGGTGTTGTGGACATACAGCGAAGCAGGGGAAGCGGAATAAGACCTATACCTTTGAAGCTTGAGCAGATACGGGGATATTACGGCAACGAGGATAAGGAAACAGAGTTTAAGGGAAATGAGGTACAGGCGCCCAAGACATTGAATTTAAGGCAAATGGCAGACCTTAACGGTGTTGAGGAAAAAATGACCAAACAAAGAGTTTGGGAGCGTAAACTCTTGGATTTCAGTTTAAGAAATTCCTTGCTGAATTTCAGACCCGGTAAAAATTCCCTTCAACTTATGGTGACAGACCTGGGACAATTAGAGGATAAGTTGTCCGACGGCAAGGATTTTCGTGTTATGGAAGTGCCCTCGGAATGGACTGTGTCTATGCGGGATATTAAAATGTATGAGATCGAGAACGATAAAGATCTTATAGAAAATATATCCACCCAGGAAATGAAAAGCAATCGTGTAAGGACATTTTTGTCGGCGGATGCTCTTGATCTTCAGCTTAAAAATATGTATCGTTCGGCAAAAGTCAGTATGGAAGAAAACGGTACAAACACAATGTTCCTTGCCCTTGGCTTTTTAAGATGGTTTGAAAGTGACATATCGGAGAAACCCCGTTACGCCCCTGTGGTACTTATTCCCATAGATATTGTCAGAAGTTTGCGAAACGGTGGGTATGTTATACGCAGCAGACAGGAAGAAGCCAGAATAAATATAACACTTTTGGAGTATTTAAGACAGATATTTTCTATCAAGATAAACGGCCTTGATACTCTCCCCGAAGATGAACACGGTATCGACCTGCCCCTTATTTTCCATACCGTAAGACAGGCGGTAATGGGGAAAAACCGTTGGAATTTGATAGACCTGGCATATATAGGCTTGTTTTCTTTCGGACAGTTTGTTATGTGGAATGACATAAGAAACAGGGCGGAGGAGTTAAAGGAAAACAAGGTAGTATCTTCGCTTATAGAAGGCAGGATGAATTGGACAAGTGAAGATTTGCATTTTGATGCAAAGAATGTGGAAACCGTGTTTAAACCTGCGGATATGGCAGTTCCCCTTAGTGCGGATTCTTCACAGCTTGTTGCGGTGGCGGCTGCGGCGGAGGGAAGGAGCTTTGTTCTTCACGGACCTCCCGGGACAGGCAAATCCCAAACTATTACAAACATGATAGCAAATGCCTTGTACAACGGTAAAACCGTGCTTTTTGCAGCCGAAAAAATGGCAGCCTTAAGTGTCGTGCAAAAAAGATTGGCATCCATAGGTCTCGATCCTTTTTGTCTTGAATTACATTCCAACAAAACAAGTAAGTCGGTGGTTTTGTCACAGCTTAATAAGGCACTGGAAGTGGGAAGGATAAAGGCACCCGAGGATTACGAAGCTACGGCGGAGAAATTACTTAATATCAGAAATGAATTTAATGTAACTATAGATGCACTGCATAAAAAACGGGAATACGGCGCTTCGGTTTACGAAGCTATAGAAAAATTTGAAGAATACGCCGAATATAAAGGCAAAATATCCCTTAACAAAGAATTTACGGAACAAATATCGGTGGATAATATTGAAAAATACAGTGAAGCGGTAAGGAGATTTTCTTTATCGGTATCCGAAACGGGAAACTATGCCCAAAATCCTTGGCGTGGATGCGGCTTAAGTACCTATTCCCTTGAACTTAGGGATGAGTTTGAAAGGGAATTGAAGAAAACGGCTGAAATTGCCGATAGGGCAGAGAAAGCCTGTGATACTCTCGGTGAAAAGCTTGGTATCATGGAAAGAAACGATACCGTTTTTGAGGAGCTGGCAGCGTTTTCACAAGCCTTGACGGGAAAGGAAGACAAAACTGTTTTTCAAAACGTGGTATTATCGGATAAGGACGAAAAAATAATATCCGATAGGGTAGGGGAATATTGCAATATGGGTGAAGAATACAATAACCTTTATGCCTCCCTTACCAATGATTTTGAAGAGAGTGTATTGGACTACAATGTTTCCGAGGCGGCACTTAAACTGAAACAAGCTCAAGCAAGTTGGTTTTTACCTAAAATATTCGGTACGGGCAAGCTCCTAAAAGAGTTGAAATTATACTCCAAAAACCCCGATGCTATCAATAAAAATAACCTTTCTCAGCAGTATGACAGACTTAAAAAGATAGGTGAATTAAAGCAAAAAATTAAGGAGGGTGAAGGGGAAATAAGGGAATATATCGGTGGCTTTTTTAACGGTGCTCAAACCGATTGGGCAGTTGTCAGAGAGGGTGTGGAATGTTCAATAGGTGTAAAGCGTGTTTATAACGAGGCAGCTCTTGAAAGACGCAGAAAATACAGAGAAGGTATGCCCTATCTTCTGAAGGATGCCACAGTGGGTACATTAA
Source organism: Bacillota bacterium (assembly GCA_017444985.1). GTDB lineage: Bacteria > Bacillota > Clostridia > Lachnospirales > CAG-274 > UBA3680. The sequence goes on along the minus strand of JAFSVK010000059.1, from coordinate 10,652 downwards.
AGAAAGACATATTGCTTTTCAGAGAAAAGAGAAATGAGCTTTCCCAAAAGTATTATGTTTCGACGGCAGAGGGAGAAACGGTCTCGGAATACAGAGGGAGATTGTTACGATATGCGGATAATATGGGAAGCTTAAAAGATTGGACGGAAATGCGTGAGGAAAGTAATGCCCTAAAGAACATGGGCTTGTCTGTAGTTGCGGAAAAGTGGGAGAAGGGCGAGATCAAGGGTGATGAACTCTTGAGAGCCTACGAATCAAATCTCTACTATGCACTTATACTTAAAAGTATAAGAGAAGACAAAACGCTTGCAAATTTCAGAGGTAATCGCTTTGAAGATACCATAGAGCGGTATAAAGAACTTACGGAAAAATTCCGCCTTCTTACAATAAACGAACTTGTGGCAAGATTGTCGGCAAATGTGCCTGCAAGCGGAATATCGGGTGCTTCCTCATCGGAGGTGGGCATACTGAAAAAAGCTATAAAGAGTAACGGCAGAATGATGTCTATACGAAAGCTCTTCGATCAGATACCGAATTTATTGAGAAAGCTTTGTCCTTGTATGCTTATGAGCCCTATTTCCGTGGCGCAGTATATAGACCCGTCTTTTCCCAAGTTTGATTTGGTCATATTTGATGAAGCATCCCAATTGCCTACAAGCGAGGCTGTGGGTACCATAGCCAGGGGCGAAAACGTGATCGTGGTGGGAGATCCCAATCAGCTTCCTCCCACAAGCTTTTTCTCCTCCACAAAGTCGGATGAGGATAATATGGAAATGGAAGATCTTGAAAGCTTGCTTGATGATTGCCTTTCCATATCTATGCCGCAGGAGTATCTAAAGTGGCACTACCGCTCTCGACATGAAAGCCTTATTGCCTTTAGCAATATGAAGTATTACGACAACAAGCTCTTTACATTCCCTTCAATAAGCGATCTAAGATCTGCGGTAACATATATACCTATAGAGGGTAGTTACGATAAGGGTAGAAGTAAGCAGAACAAAGCGGAAGCGGAGGCTGTTGTTAAGGAGATAATCAAAAGGCTTAAAAACGAAGACGGAGACAGCATAGGTGTTGTAACATTCAGTTCCGTTCAACAAAACCTTATAGATGATATGCTTTCGGAAGCTTTTGTAAAGTATCCCGAATTGGAGGAGCGTGACAGGGCATCGGCAGAACCCGTGTTTATTAAAAATTTGGAAAACGTACAGGGTGATGAAAGAGACGTAATACTTTTTTCGGTAGGTTACGGTCCCGACAAAGACGGTAAAGTGTCTATGAATTTCGGCCCCTTGAATCGTGAGGGCGGCTGGAGAAGACTTAATGTTGCCGTATCCCGAGCGAGAAAACGGATGATGATATATTCCACACTTCGTCCCGAACAAATAGACCTGTCAAGAACAAGGTCGGAAGGTGTGGCGGGACTTAAAGCCTTCCTTGAGTACGCTCAACGCGGAAAGAGTGTGCTTGCATCAAAGGCGGGATATTCCAAGTCTACGGATCCTCTTGTAAAGCAGATGTCGGCGGAAATTGAAAAAATGGGTTTTGGTGTCAAGTGCAATATAGGATGCTCCGAATACAGAATAGATATGGCTATAATAGATCCGAGGGATCCCGATAAATATTTGCTTGGTATCATGCTTGACGGCAGTAACAGTGTTAACACCGCAGCTTCCGATCGATTTATACTGCAACCCGGGGTATTGAAGGGCTTGGGATGGCGAATAATGAGAGTTTGGACTATGGAGTGGCTCGATGACAAACAAAAAATACTTCAAGCAATAAAAGAAGAAGCCGAGAAACAAAAAGAGTCGGACACATCGGAGGAAAGTGTTACCATACACTTAGATCAAAGCAAGGAAATAGAAAAATTGTACGAACAAAAAGAATCCTTCCATACCGCAGGGGAAAAATACAACGAATTTACATTTGCTTCAATGGGTACCTCGGAAAACTTTAATTCAAGTATCATCGATCATAAAATAGTATCCTTACTACGCAACATAATAGACGTTGAGGCTCCCATAAGTCAAAAAGCCCTGTATAAAAAGGTGCTTTCGGCTTGGGATATAAGCCGACTCGGCAGTCGTGTGGAGGCAAGGTTGGATAAACTTATGTCACAGGTCCAAACTCGAACGACTATGGACGGAGCCGGTAAGTTTTACTGGCGTGTCGATCAGATACCCGAGGAATATTCCATCTACAGAACGGACGATAATACAAACGGTAAAAGAAGTATGGATGATATTTCTTCTTATGAGATCATAAATGCAATAAAAGAGGTACTTAAGGAGCAGATTTGTTTGAGCAAAAAAGACCTTGTAAGAGAAACCGCCAAAAAATTCGGCTATTCAAGATCGGGTGGCATCATAGACAACACCGTAACGGCAGCTATCGAAACCGCCAAAAAAAGAGGTATCCTCAGCGAAGATACCACGGAAAAAATAACACTTATATGATATAGCCGCAATTTATCACCACTAAACCACTGCGATACAAAACCCCTCCCTCAGCCTTCGGCTGTGAGGGAGGCTTGGGGAGAGTTTCGGTTATTATTTTTCATACATTGTCAAAAACTACAATAAAATACAGATGTATGGATGCGGTGATGAAATTGCGGAAAGAAACCCCACAACCGTTAGGCTCCCATGAAAGGGGAGCTGTCGGCATCAGCCGACTGAGAGGTTTCTTTTCCAAGGCAAAAAAATAGTGTTCAATCATAAATAACAATTCATTGACCCAAATCAATTTTTAGCTTATGGGCACACCCCTCAGTAACAGCATGTCGGAGTTATATATAATGCAGTCATATCTACAAGAAAGCCTTTTGAAAGAGCGAGGGTTACATCTTTTTGATGCTTGGGCGGCGAATTTTGGTGAGGTGCAGAGAACTTTGGAACTTGCACCCGAAGGGAAAGGTTATCAGGCGAAAACAAGGTTTGCGAAGTTTTTCAATCTGCCAGAACTTATGAATTTGTTTAGGTTGTGTGCGGATATAAAGATGCCGGAAGATTTGAATTTGCCTGTACCGGAGGCATATTACGAGTGTATCAAGACCGAAGCAAGCGAGTATCAGAAAGAAATGGTGGACGGATTAGCGGAAAGAGCCGGGGAAATTCGTGGTGGAAGTGTTGACCCCACAAAGGACAATATGCTTAAGATAACCAACGAAGGAAGAAAACTTGCCCTTGACCAAAGGCTGCTAAATCCCCTCCTACCCGATGACCCCGAAAGTAAAGTAAATAAGTGTGTGGAAAAGGTGCTTGAGATATGGGACGGCAGCAAGGAAAAACTTGGTACTCAGATGATTTTCTGCGATATGTCAACGCCCAAACCTGATGAATTCAATGTGTATGACGATATAAAAGGTAAACTCATGGACAAGGGAGTTCCGAAAGAGGAAATTGCATATATACACGATGCCAAAACCGATGTGCAAAAGCAAGAACTTTTTGCAAAGGTGAACAAGGGTGAGGTGCGTATATTCCTTGGTTCTACCAACAAGATGGGTGCAGGTACGAATTGCCAAAAGCACCTGACAGCGGTACATCATCTTGATTGCCCGTGGCGACCGAGTGACCTTGAACAGCGAAACGGACGTATTATCCGCCAAGGCAACCTTAACAAAGAAGTAAACATCTACAACTATGTAACCTCCGGCACTTTCGATGCCTATACTTATCAGCTTGTGGAGAACAAGCAGAAATTTATCTCTCAGATAATGACCAGTAAATCGCCTCAGCGAATAGCCGAGGACATTGACGAAACTGTCCTGAACTATGCACAGATAAAAGCTCTGGCGGCGGGCGACAGCAGAATAAAAGAAAAGATGGATCTTGATATGGCGGTTACTTCTTTGAGGACGGCTTACAGCAATTTTCTTGATAACAGGCGAAATCTTAGGACGGATATTGTGAAGAAATATCCTGAAATGATAGCACAGAAAAGCGAGGCTTTGAAAGGGTTAAAAGAAGATTTGGAAACCCTGAAAAACCATACGACAGACGGCTTTAGCGGTATGCTTGTGGGTCGTAATCATTACGATGAGCGAAAAGACGCAGGCGAGGCACTTTTGTCGGCTATAAAGTCGGTAGGATTACAGAACACAGGTGCTTTCATAGGTGCATACAAAGGTTTTGATATGTCGGTGGACTTTAACAAGACCAAGGGTGCTTATGAGTTGGTGCTGAAAGGTGCAATAAGCCACCGTGTGGAAATGGGTAGCGATGCCGTGGGTAATGTTATGAGAATTGACAATTCGCTGAAAGAAATTGAGAACACAATTGTAAAGGTGAGCGAAAGCCTTGAAGATGTGCAGAAACAGCTGAAAATCGCCAAAGAGGAAGTGGAAAAGCCGTTCCCTAAGATGGAAGAACTTAAATCTATGGAAAAGAGGTTGAATGAACTAAATCGAGAACTTTCTCTTGATAAGGCGGATGAGTCGGAGATACTCCCCGAGGAACAGAATAAAACCGCTTATGAAGCGGAACGATTCTAAAAGTAAAGCCCTCAGATTCGTTTCTGAGGGCTTTATGTGTGGTGTTAGGATTTATTTCTTTTAAGGCAAATGTCAAGATATTCTGTCATAGTCTTACAAATAAGAACAGGTTTATTACCGCTTTGATAGGAATATACAGCACCTTTTGAATTTACAAGAATCAGTATTCCGTCAATAGTCTGATTCTCTAAGACGAAATATCCCTGCGGAAAATCTTTTCCGAGATTCCTTTCATTCTTTGTCGCATCTACAACATTGAGATACCCATCTATATTTAATCCGGTCCATTCCGTACCATAAAAGCTGATTACCCCAAATTCCTTGACATAATCAATAAACTCGTCAGGAAACTCTAAGTCAAGCTCTTTCTGAGCTGCTTTGATTTGATTAGTTTTGCAGCCAGACAGGCAGTACAAATTCGGAATAGTCTTAATCTTATCTACTATATTCAATGTTATGCTCTTCCTTCTTTCACTCTCGCTTGCCAGTGCTGATTTCTTTCGTTCGCAAAAGCAGTACGATCGATTTCAGATTCGACATTCTTATTGTGAAGAATACCGTCATTGCCTTTCCCTCTATGTTCTTCTTGAGTTAATTCAGCTAAGGGACTATCAGCGTGTTGTCCAATATGATGAAGCTCGATAGGCTTTCCATCCTTGTTGAGCGGTGAAAGCCCTTGTTCGGCTCTTTAAGTGTGCCCAAAATCGGCTAAAAAGCCGATTTAAACACATAAATAGGGGGAATTTATCCTAAAAAACACTATTTTGAGTAAATTTTTGTGAATTTTAAAAAATCTGTTCAAAAAAAGGTGTTTTTAGAGGTTTCCATAATTTTATCATAGGCAAAGAATTTGTTTTTAGATATTGAAATAGTTATAAAACTATGATATACTACAAATTGTCGGTTGTAAGATTGACAATTTATTAAACCTACAAAGAAGGAAAGAAAAATGAGCTTTAAGAAATTAAAGCGAAGGTTAAGCCTGCTATTAGCAACTGTAATGGTTGCAAACAGCAATACATTCGTTGTGAACGCAGGCGAAACAAAATACCTTGGGGAAAACAAGGATGTAGTAACATCGGGACAGGCTATTGCCGATGATGTTGTCAGCTCGCAGAGTTTATCTGTGGATGTTGTAGAAGAAAAGGATTTCAAAATTAAATTCAAGGTCAACATTAATTGGTGTAATGTACTTACACAATACTTACAGAAAAACAGGGATATTATTAAAATTTGGAGGTTTTAAGAAATGCACTTTAAAAAGGCACTAAGTCTATTTATGTCAGCAGTTTTACTTTCATCGAGTATGTCTTTAAATGTTTTTGCAGAAGATACTGCTTTTAAAGAAAATACACCCGTGATAGAAGATAGCATAGAAAGTGGTGGTGCACTTGTGGTAAAGAGTTCCGATATTGATGTCGAGTTCAATATTACGGGACAATGGAATGATGGATTTACAGGCGAAATAACCATAAAGAACATCAGCGACACTCTTATAGAGGATTGGCAAGTAGAAATGTCTTTCCCTCACGAAATCGAAACGATTTGGAATGCAAAGATAGAATCGCATGAAGATGGTGTTTACAACATAAAAAATGCAGGAGATAACAACAATATCAATATTCCTGTGGGTGGAAGTGTTACATTTGGTTTTAAAGCAAAACACAATGGAGAAATCACAGAGCCGTTCGAGATCTATCTCGTAACAACAAAGCGTACAGCAGAAAAAGAACTATATACAACAGATTTTCAGCTTTTAAACGATTGGGGGAGTAGCTTTACGGCACAAATCACCATAACAAACAATACAAATGACGATATCGAGGGTTGGCATCTCCTTTTTAATTTTGATAAAGAAATGTCTTCTATATGGAACGCCGTAATTGAAAGCTATGAGAATGGCAGATACACTATATCAAATGCAGAATATAATTCTGTTATACCTGCGAATGGAAACGTTACTTTCGGTTTTATTGGGACACCGGGCAATGTCGAAAACAAACCATCCAAATTTGACTTGATAGAATCAAATAACAATGATAAGCTCTTTATTTCGTTTGATGATAGCAGTTTTCTCAATACCAATGATAAATTTTATTTATTTAGCAAGTTAGATAAACTTAATGGAAGTGTATATTCTCTTTATGGATTAAAGGAATTAAATTACACGATAAGCTACGGCGATATGAAACTGGCTTCAGATGGAATTTCAGTAGATAAAAAAGGAAATTGGACTATATCTCCTGCTACGTTGATGTGGGAAAGCGGATACGATGAAATCGGAAATGTAATAACTGTTGAAGCTGAGGATTTGCGTGGGAACAAAGCAAAGAACAGTATAAAAATATATAATCATTATATCGACGATGACTTGTTCACTACTTTGGACTATGGAGATAATGATGGAGACGGTCTGTTAAATTATGAAGAAACGATTTATGGAACAGATTCCGAAATTATAGATACAGACGGCGATGAATTAAATGATTACTATGAGATAAAATTCTCATATACTAACCCACTTGAAAAAGATACCGATGAAAACGGTATAAATGATGGGGACGAGGATTTTGATAACGACACCTTATCTAATAAGGAAGAAGTGATTTATTCAAGCGATCCTCATACAAACGATACAGACGGAGATGGGCTGAAAGATAATGAGGAAATTAAGCATAATACGAATGTATGGATGAGCGATACAGATAATGACGGCTTATTTGATCCTCTTGAATTGGAATTGGGAACAGACCCTCTTAACCCCGATACAAACAGTAACGGTATACTTGACGGCGATGAATCATACTCAAGAACGATCACTCCCGAAAATGATGATGTAGATGAAAGAGTTGTTCCTACATTAGAAATATCTGCCGCTCCCAACTTAATAAACACGGTTGAGGTTTCAAAAGTTACCGATACAGTTTTTCTTGTTGAAGAAATGCCGGGATTTTTAGGCTCGGGCTATGATTTTGAAATGGCAGGTACATTTGACACGGCAAAGCTGACTTTTAAATTTGATAGTAGTTATCTGAATATTCCTGAATTTAATCCTACAATATACTATTTCAATGAAGTTGAGCAGGTTTTTGAGCCTTTGGATAATCAAAATGTTGATTTGAATAACTGCACTGTATCAACAGATTTAGAGCATTTTTCCCAGTATATACTTTTGAACAGAACTGCTTTTGAAAAAGCATGGGAAGAAGATATTATTGCTCCTGTAAGCGAAACTGCACTTGGTGAAGATTTAAATGTTGTTCTTTGTATTGATTCTTCGGAAAGTGTGAATTGGAACGATGAAAGTAGCTTGAGAAAGAAAGTTGCAGTTGAATTTATAAATTCTCTTAAAGATAGCGATAAAGTTGCAGTTGTTGATTTTGACCATTATGCTAAAACAATATCAGGCTTAACAAATAATAAAGTCGCTTCAATTAAAGCTGTAAATACATTAGATGCTAATGGTGGCACAAATTTATCAGCGGGTATAAATGAGAGCTTAAAATGCTTTGAAGGTTCGGATTCAAAGTTAAAATTTATTATTATGCTGACAGATGGTGATGGTTCATATTCGGATTATTATACAACACAAGCAGTAAAACAAGGTGTTAAAATATATACAGTAGGTCTTACAAATAATGTGTCAGCTGAAAAATTATCTTCAATTTCATCAGCCACTGGCGGAAAATATTATCAAGCTGACAAAGCAGCCGATTTAATTAACGAGTTTAAGCTACTTACAGATGAAATACTTGACCTTACAACAGATACAGATGAAGACGGCATAAGCGACTATCACGAAATTAGATTAAGGCTTTGTAACGGAACATATATCAGAACAGAACCTGATACACCTGACACAGATGGAGATACATTGAAAGACGGTGATGAGGTCATACCTGTGTTCTTGACAGAAAACTCTCCTCATTATGTGAATGGAAATAAGTATTTTAAAGTTATATCAAACCCCATTAAATATGATTCAGATAATGATGGTCTTGCTGATTATATGGAGGCTAATTACAAAAATTCAATTTACTTGAATGTTAATTATGAGAATGAAATAACACTTACGTCAACGAATTACACAAATAACAATTGGCAGTTGCCAAATGGATATACAAGATTAAAATCTACTCTTGGCTATATGTATACTAAACCTTTGAAAGGTGATACAGATGGTGATGGCTTAACAGATAAGGAAGAATTAGGAAATTTAATAGAAATCAATGGTGAGAAATATTATAAATTAAAATCAAATCCCATGGTGATTGATAGCGATTATGACGGTATTGATGACAAATCGGAATCAAATTTTAAATTAGAAGAAAGTACGGAACCAACAGGAATTGATTCATATAATCCTGTGTGGGGATTTAATAATCCTTTAAAATATAACTATGATCCCAATAGTGGACAGGGATATGGCTTACATGTGTCGCTAATAGCAATATTAAACAGTTCATTAGAGGACAAAAAAGATTTTGTCAGAATTGGTTCTACAAATTTCTACACCTTTATTGCTTCACCACGAAAAAAAATCATATGGAACTCTGTAACAAATAAATATTATTTGTTGTTAGCAAAATGTGGGAACGAAGTTCGTGGAGGAACAATAGATTTAAAAAGTGGAAAAATACGCGGTTGCCATAATGATGAAATTTATGTCGAAGCATATGCAGACACTTCTGTCTATACAAATAAAACTGTATTTAAGAATGATAATGTTTTTACAATAACAGAGAATTTGTGGCAAATGGGTTATGATGCAATTAATGGTAATACCGGTTGGAATTACGACAAATTCTTATATTTTGATAGTTCCGAAAATTGTTGTTATACTTATGATACAAATACAATAAATAAATGGAAAAATTTACATTGGTACGAAAGATTTTGGTTGAATGCTGAATATGATAGATTTTTGCCATTTGATAGTAATGTAATTAATAAAGGTTACCAATCACTGATAGGAACAAATAATTTACTTGACGAAGGGAAAACAAAATATCATAATCCTAATTATAACAATAAATATTGCACATCTGATGGTTTAGAGGGAATATATTCTAAAAATGGTGAAAAAGTTGCATTATTATTAGGCAATAAATATTTTGATTCGTTGTACAAAAACGGAAATATAAATTATTCATCCATACATAAGCAAAATAGTAATCATACTTCGAATTGTGTGGATTCGCAATATGATGCTTGTATGGAACACGGACCTACATTTAATTATTGTCCGCCAGATGATAATTTAACATCAGATAAGTCAGCTGGCCACTACTATTTTGATATGTTACCTTATTACTGGTGGAATAATTGTCTATAAATAAATATATATGTATATATAATATGAGTAAAATATTTTTGTTTATATTTGTTGCAAGTAATATTTATTCCTTATTGGTTTTACTAAGCTTTTTTATTAAAAAGCAAAGTTATATAGTTAAAATAAAGGTTTATGACATTTTAATACTGAAAGTGATTCAAGATTTTCTTATTGTTTTAAATACAACAAATTTGTATAGTAATATATTAGGTGGACTAGATATACTCGATGGGGTTAATATTAGTAAATTGGTGCTATACATTGCATTATTATTTTACCACACACCAATAAGTATATTTATATCATTGTTTTATATAAAAAGATTTTATAATAATGTAGATAAAATTTCTAATATTGGATTATGGATAATAACTACCATTCCAATTATTGATATAATCACATTATCAAAGGTATTGTTTTATAATCATCATAAGAAATAAACATTCGTATTTGAGGGTTATTTAGCTTATACACTCTTAAAGAAATAGTTTCGTATGAGCACAAGAAAATTAAACTTGCATTTTAAGAAAGATACATAATTGAAAAAGATTAAATAAATACTTATCTTTATTGAAAATTGATAACATAAAAAAACGGAGAGTAGTGCTAATTATAAAGAACACCCTCCGCTTTTTTATACAAAATCGGCTTTCATATCGTTGATAGGGTGTGTAAACGGGTACCTCTAAAAACTCATAAATCGTAAAATTGGCTATCTTGCAAAGGTTAGTCGTCAATGTCTCTCACCAATGCTCTACATTGGCTTCGAGCCATTTCCCGGTCCTCGAACAAGCTATCTCAATTTTACTTCAATAGCACTTT
>JAFSVK010000058.1 GCA_017444985.1 Bacillota bacterium | reverse complement strand
TGCATAATGCTCTTCAATTATATTCCAAGGAATCATATTTGCCTTTTTTACCCATCTGTTATTAGGGGATAATTCCATTCCCATAGGTTGATTAAAATCATTTAAACTGTATTGATGCTCTCTTTCAAATATATACATAATATTACCTCAAAGTGCAAGCTTTTAGCACGAATTCACATATTTTCCTTGCACTTATTATACCATATTTGAGGCGTAAATGGTAGTGTTTGTGGGGGTTCTGTGGATTTTTTTGAAAGGAAGCAGACACTAATTAACAGCATTTTAAGGTCGTCAAGATACATTAAAGCTGCAAATTACATTTGAAATATTTTCTTTTTTATAGTAATTTCCTATTGATTATTTTGTCTTTGAGTGATATTATATATGTATGAATTATAGGTGATATAATTTTTTTATCACATATTCAAGGGGAGGTATAATTATGACATTTAAAAAACTCATACTATGGGGCGGGGGAGTTTTCACGGCTTTGTGTATGCTGGCTGTTGCAAGTGTTTATGCCGCAGAACCTATATATAACTACGATATAGAGTCTACTGACGGAGTATATATATATGCTACGGGCAATAAGGATGCGAACCTGCCTTTTTTTGAGGCTAAGAATATATATGTGTCCGAGGTCATAAACACAGACTCTTTTTTGATGTACAGCGGAGGAAGCGTGCATGTTTTAAATTCGGGGAAAGGTTTGGCATATTTTTGTGATTACGATCCCAACGGTGGGCTTTTTGTATACGATACCACCGAGAGGAATTTAAAAAGAATATCCGATGATGTTATGTCAAGTCTTGAGGTACATTCCGATTTTATAACCTGCGACTCTTTCAGAACGGATGTCAGCCCTTTTAGGCTCTATACCATGCTACAGGGGAAGGATGCCCTTACACTTGTAACGGGAAAGTGTATAAGTTACGAAGTTATAGGTGATAGTATATACTATTTGGAAAATACGGGTGACGAGGCAAATATAGTACCTCAGCTTGTAAAGTGCGACAAGGAAGGCAACAACAAACAAGTCTTAAAAAGTGATATAGGCAGTATATTTTGGGGGAACTTTAACAGAAATATACTTACCCTTACCGAAACCGACGGAAGTTATCGGTACTTGGATGTACTGACACTAAAAAATGCCAACCCCGTAAAAGAAGATGTAAGGTTTTTTGCCCACAGCTTGGGAAAAGACTATTATATGGCAAGGTCCGACAAAGGTTTTACATTGATATCGGATGAAAAAGTTATATTTACACTGAACGAGGCGGATGCCATACCCTTAAACATCTATCAAGATACTTTATATTACATAAAAGAAGGGGAAAGGGGTAAGCTTAAAGCCTACAACTTTTCGGAAAAACCCGCCGCTAATGTTGGGGCAAACAATATAGATGTATTTATGAACGGCAAGCAGCTGTTTTTTGACAGTCCTCCATATATAAAAAATAATTATACCATGGTACCCATGAGAGCTATATTTGAAGAGTTGGGAGCGACTCTTACCTATGACGATGCCACCACAACAGCTACGGCGGTAAAGGGAGATACTACGATAAAGATCACCACAGGCAAGACAAAGGCATATATCAACGGCAAGGAAGTTTCTCTTCCCGTAGCGGCGGAAAACGTAAAGGGAAGGATAATGATACCCCTTCGTTTTGTATCCGAAGCCTTTGGTGCAACTGTAAAATGGAATGAAAAGTTTAGAATGATTACCATAAATTCATGATACATTTTTGAAGGGAGTGTATTTTATTGTTTGGCAATTATGTTGTTATAGATGAGGCGATGCACGTTATAAGCGGAAGTTCGGAGTTCTTCAAGTTTATAGGGGCTTTGAATTTTGATTCTCTTGTATCTAACATTGCAGAGCATGATGTAAGTATGTTCAGAGAGTGTGTAAGAACGGTCTTTGAAACCAAGAAAAATGCAGACTTCATACTTAATATGTTAAATGCCGAGTATGAGGACAAGCTTTGTTATGTGCTCCTGTCTCCCGTGGAGGATTTTGAAACGAGAAGAGCGGTTTTGATGAATATATACGATATTAAAGAGACCGCCTCCAATGCCGATATTTTAAAAAGACGCACAGAGCTTTTGCAGCTTGCGGTAGATCCCGAGAAAAATCTTATTTTTGAGTACACCCCCTCAACGGATCTGTTCTATGTTTATCGTTGCAGTGCTCTTAAAGTTTACACGGTGTACAAGGGAAAACTTAAAGCATGGGAGGAAGAGATAATATCCCGTGGCAGAGTTTTGCCCGAAAGTGTGGACAGGTTTAAGCTTTTTGTACAGGAATTAAAGACAGACTTAGGTGTTATAAAGTCGGAACTTACCGTTGATATGTACAACGACGGAAGTATAAAAAACTACAGTGTGGAAGGCTACCGTATCGTAAACAACACCTCCATAGATATGATAGGCGGTGTTATACAGTGTATGGACGAGTCCGACAAGACGGACATACTCACAGGCTTTACCATGGACTATATGACAGGTGTTCTTGATAAGCGTTCCATTATAAAATATGCAAAGGATAAAATAGCCACAAGGACCAACGAAAATGTGACTCTTGCCATACTCGACCTCGACTTTTTTAAAGATGTTAATGACATTTTAGGGCATAAAGCGGGAGATCAGGTGCTTATAGAGTTTGCCAAGATAATATCCGAGTGTATAAAAGACAACGGTGCAGTAGGTCGCTACGGTGGTGATGAGTTTATGGTGATTCTTGACAATGCCGTAGACCAGCCTCAGATAAAGGAATATTTCAGAGCCATAAGGACAATGACGGAAAACACCTTTAAAAAAATAGAAGGTAAGGTTTTGAATGTTACCACCTCCGTAGGAATAGTACCCATAGAAAATATGGAGAATGATTTTTCCTATGCTCACATGTTCCAACTTGCGGATTGTTGTTTGTACATGGCTAAAGAGTACGGAAGAAACAGATATATAATATACGATGAGAGGTCTAAAAAGCTTCTTCGTTTAGACGGCAGTGTTACCCATGGTAAATTTGAAAAAAGCCCTCAGGGCAACAGATTTGTTATAGGTATGACTCAAAGGCTCATAAACGAAGGCAAGGATTTCTTGGAGGATGCCATAAGGGAAGTTTCCGAAAAGTTCGGTATAGACAATATTGCCGTATATCTGAAAAAAGACGACAAATATGTACCCGAGTACAGCTACGGCAGTACCAAAAAGGAAAAACTTAATATAGACTATGTTTTTGATAAAACATACATGAGTAAGTTCGATGAAAACGGTGTTATGACGGTATATGCCACCGCTTCCTTCGAAATGAGGATGCCGGAGGTATATAAGGAAATGAAAAAGCAAAATATAAATGCTTGTATACAGTTCCTTATAAAAAACGGGGATGATGTATTAGGTGTTATATCCTACGAGATATGCTTAGACCCCAGCAGATACTGGCAGGACTCCGAAATACTCTCTATAGCGGTAATAAGCCAAATAATGGCATTTGTACTGCAGTTGAAAGTTTAAAGGACGATTCTTAAAAAGGAGTGTGGGAAATAGGTCTTTTCACATTCCTTTTTGTTTTATGCGTATAAATACACCTGTATTCACAAAAAATGCTTGATATTTTACTCCTTTAAGTATAAAATAGAAGGGATATGGTGTAATGTTAGCCATGTAAACGGATACCCATTTATTTAAGGAAGGAAATAATATGGCAAGAAGAAATTCGGGGAATGTAAAAAGCGGCAGAAAAAGTTCTGTGGGGATAGTTATACTTTTTGAACTTCTTTTGGGAATACTTGTAGGTGTGGGAAGCTTTGGTTTGTCCTACAGATACTTAAGTGAGGAAGAGTCTGCAAGTGAAATGAATGTGGAAGAGGAGTTTGATGCCAACGATGTTTTGGAAAAGGCTCAGGCAAATCTTACGGGTTCGGATATAGATGCGGTAGTAAAGAGTATAGATACCGAAAACAGTACGGTAGAATTTTTAAACTTAAGAAACAACAGTACTACCGTTGTAAATGTTACAAGCACCTCCGCTTTCCCTAAGGGTACAAATATAAGCACTTTGGAGACGGGAGACATACTTACCTATGTTTTCGATGCCAATAAAAACTTGGTGGAAGTCAAAAAGTGTGAAAATGAGTGGACACTTCAGGACACGGGCGTAGCTATAAACACTACCTCGCAACTTGTAAAATTTACGGATGCATCCACTACAAGCGGTGATGTATCCTACAAGTATGTGGAAGGGCTTACTACAGTAAGGTACAACAATGAAATAAAGTCTCTTGCCAATATAAGTCCTTACGACTATGTGGAGTTACACGGCTATGACAACGGCAAAACAAATAAGGTATACAATATACAAATTATAAAAAGTCACGGCAACCTCACCTTCAGTAATGCGGGTAAAATAGAGAATATGCAAGTAAGCGTAAATTCTCAGCCTTTTAATTTAAATGACAGCACACAGTTTACACTTACAGAGGGTGTATACACCATAGAAATAACGGGCTCTAATATATCTCCCATTACAAAGGAGGTAAGTGTATCCCCTGTTGCGGTGGCGGATGTGGATCTTTCTCAGATACAAATGAGAAAAGGCCTTCTTTCCATACGCTCAAATGTAGAGGGCTACAGGCTTAAAATAAACGGTACGGACACTCCCTATGTAGAGCCTATACTTCTTGAATACGGTACTTACAATATTGTGGCTACAATGCCCGATTATAAAGACATAATACAGGCTGTTACTATAGATGCAGACAATAATCCTTTGGAACTTAAGTTTGTGAAAGTACAGGAAACAGGTTCTGTGAGCGTAAAGGCACAACCCGATACCGCAGATATATTCATAAACGATATTTGGGTGGGTGAGGGCAGTACCAAACAAACTTTGGCACTTGGTACCTACCTTGTGAAGTGCCAAAAAGACGGCTATAAAACTCAGATAAAGCAAATAAATATATCGGTGGACGGACAGAATATAGACCTGGCATTTGCTCTCGAATCGGACGGAAGTGCTACCGCTCCTACCGAGAGCGAGCAGAGTGAATGATATGGATCCGCAAAAAATAGTTAATATGACAAAAAAAGCAGCAAAAAAACTTTCCAACTCCAAAAAAACAGATAAATACCTATCCGATCTTAAGCTTACGGGGCAAATGTTAAGGGACTATTTTGCAAAGGAGTATACCCTCCTTTCTCCCTCCACGGCCTTCGTGGCGGTGTTTGCCCTGATATATATTATAAGCCCCGTGGATATCATCCCCGATTGGCTTCCCTTTGTGGGTGCCCTTGATGATATAGCCGTACTCTTCTACCTCCTTCATACGGTAAAAGAAGAGCTTAAATACTACAAACTTTGGCTTGCCACAAAGGATATGCGAGCCGACAAAGCCACAGAGCTTATAGGAAGAGTGGAAAAATATACGGAAAAAAAGAAAAATGCGGATGTACAGAGATAAAAGATACAAATAAATTAAAGCCTGCGATCTACGCTTGTGAGTTTTTTGCGTGGATCGCAGGCCTTTTTTATGAGGTGTGGTGATATTTGCAGGTCAGTCGCAGGCATATTCGGGTAATGTCAACATTAAGCCGGTATCAAATCTTTTGATAGACTTTAGGACACCTCTAAAAACTCATGAATCGTAAAATTGGCTATCTTACCCGATTACTGCGTCAACGTCTCGGGGCAATGCTTTTGTCTTGTCTTCGAGTTATTTCCCTGTCCTCGAACAAGAAACTTCAATTTTACTTCAATTAAAAGTTTCCCAACTTTATCATCTATACATCTGTAAACTGCTGAATTTTGCTATATATTATTGCAATACATACAATTTTTTGTATAGGTGTTACAACTATATTTTTTGAATATCGATACCCCTAAAAAATACAATTAT
>JAFSVK010000057.1 GCA_017444985.1 Bacillota bacterium | reverse complement strand
TAAAAAATACAATTATAACAATAAAAATAATAAAAAAAATCACTTCATTTTTTGAGATTTTAGAATAAATTGTCAAAAATATAGTTAATTTTTCCAAATTTAAGTATTTGTATAGTTGAATTTATTGGGAAAGTTTTATTCTATATCTTGAGTGTTTTTTTGTAACTGTTCGTTTTCTATGGATCGCTTTAAATACAGGCGAAGGCAGGCACGCCAGCCTCCTTTTATGTTGTATGCTTCATAGCCCATATCCTCCAATTCTTCCACGGCATACACGCTGTTATCCCCTGTGTAGCAAAGTACATATACGGGTTTATCTTTCGGAACTTGCGTCAAATTATCCACACCTATGTTTACAGCGTTTTTATAGGTGCCTCTTTTGTAGTCCTCGGGCTTTCTAATGTCTATTATGGTTATATTCTCGGTGTCGAGTTTTTCCAGTTCATCGATGGTTATGGTGTTCAAAATTTCTTCCTCGTAATTCATAGCGTTTTGGTATGAATATAATATAATAATTTGTTTGTCTTGTCAACATAGTTTTTTATATTCGGAGGATTGCGTTTAATCAGTGTTTCCATAAGTTTCTATAAAGTCATGAACTCATTTTAATACTTTTCACATAATAGAACAAATATTGATTTCTTTTATAAATAACTATTCTTTCTCTTGAAAAGATTGCATAAAAAAAGTATAATAACATATAAGTTAGGCAGTTGCTAATCAATTTGAAGTTTATTATATATCGAAAGGGGATTTTTCATGATTCAAAATGATTTGAAGTTTTTTACGAATGAGCCTGAACGTGATTTATATAGTCGATTTTCAGCAATATTAAAAAGTAACACACAATTTTTTGATGTTTTAGTTGGATATTTTAGAACAAGCGGATTCTTTAAATTATATCCGTCACTTCAAAATGTTGAGAAGATTAGAATACTTGTGGGATTGAATGTTGATCGTTTTACTGTTAAAATTATAGATCGTGCTAAACAGGATGTGCAATATACAGCATTTACCAGAAGCGAGAGTGCTGATATTTTAGAAAGTACCATAGAACATGAATTTGAAAATGCTGATACTACGTCGGAAATAGAAAAAGGTGTGCGTGTTTTTATTGAATGGCTTAAAAGCGGAAAATTAGAAATGCGATTATATACAGAAGCACCTATACATGCTAAGGTTTATATTATGCGTAAAGATCCCGATAAAGTACCTGATATGTATGGAAGTGTCATCACGGGTTCAAGTAATTTTTCAGAAGCGGGACTTCTGAATAACTTGGAATTTAATGTTGAGCTTAAAGATGCACCGGATGTTCAGTTTGCCCTTGATAAATTTGAAAAATTATGGACTAAAGGTGAAGATATCAGAGATACTTATATAAATGTTGTTCAAAATCGCACGTGGATGAGAGATGATATTACCCCATATCATTTATATTTAAAAACAGTGTATGAGTTTTTCAAGGAAGAAATAAATGCAGATAAAGAAAACTTTCAAACTTTGCTACCGGATGGGTATATGAAATTACAGTATCAAACAGATGCAGTTACTCAAGCAAGGCAAAAATTAGATGCTTATGGTGGAGTATTTATTTCCGATGTTGTAGGTCTCGGTAAAACGTATATTTGTGCAATGTTGGCAAATAGTTTTAATCGCAATACTTATAAACTTTTTATATGTCCTCCTGTATTAGTTGAATATTGGCGTTCGGTTCTTCAAGAATTTGATGTTGCAAGATTTGATGTAGAATCTTTAGGTAAACTTGATAAAATAATACAAAAAGGTACAGATAAGTATGGATATGTATTTATTGATGAAGCTCATCGTTTTCGTAATAGCGGAACGGAAAGCTTTACCATGTTACATGAAATTTGTCGTGGAAAAAAAGTTATTCTAATATCTGCAACACCTATAAATAATTATACAAGTGATATTGAGAACCAGATATATTTATTTCAATCAAAGCAAAGCAATATAATAGGAAATGCAGGCAACTTAGAAGGGTTTTTCCGCAATCTCAATTCTCGCCTTAGTAAGCATAAAAAAGGTACCAAAGAGTATTCAAAAATACTACGTGAAAACTCAGAAGTCATAAGAGATAAACTTCTTCGAGAAATTATGATACGCCGTACAAGAAGTGAAATAGAGCAATATTATGCCGAGGATTTGAAAAATCAGGGATTATCATTTCCAAAAGCGGGAAGTCCGGAAAAGATAATCTATTCATTTGATGAAGAAACAAACGCTGCCTTTGTTGAAACAATGGCGACTATCAAGGAATTTAGATACACAAGATATACACCACTACTGTATTTAAAAGATACAAAAAAATACAGTAAATTACTCACTGCCCAGCGTAACATGGGTGGATTTATGAAAGGAATTCTTGTTAAGCGACTTGAAAGCAGTTTCTATGCTTTCCGCATGACATTATCACGATTTATAGAGTCTTACGAGAAGTTCATTACCATGGTAGAGAATGGTAAGGTATACATTAGTAAAAAAGTAGATGTATACGACCTATTAGATGATGGCAACATTGATAAACTTATGTTTTTTATCGAACAACAAGATGTTATGGAGTTTGACACCAAGGAATTTGATCCTAAGTTTCTAAAAAATCTGCGACAAGATTTATCAGTTCTTAAATATCTTTATGATTTATGGAATGGAATTGAGGTAGATCCTAAGCTGGATGAATTTAAAAAGAATCTTTTGCAAAATCGAATTATGCGAGGTAAGAAAATCGTGTTGTTCACAGAATCAAAAGAAACCGCAGAATATCTATACGATAATTTAAAGGAGATATATGGAGAATCAATAGTTTTTTATTCAGGGCAAAGTTCACAAGCATTAAAAGCGGAAATTGAAGATAGCTTTAATCCTAAAAATATAGATAAAAATAATGATAAATATGATTTACTAATTACAACCGATGTTTTAGCGGAAGGTATCAATCTCCATCGCTCCAATGTTTTAATTAACTATGACTTACCATGGAATCCTACAAGAATAATGCAGCGTGTAGGTCGTATAAATCGAGTTGGTACGGAATTCGACAGAATATATGTTTTCAACTTTTTCCCAACAGCTCAAAGTGAAAGTCAACTTCCCATGGAAGAAAGAATTCTTGAAAAACTCCAAGTATTTCATGAAACTTTAGGAGAAGATTTTAAATATCTTTCGGAAGCGGAAGATGTTTCACCAAAAAAAATATTCAATGATTTAAACAAAGATTTAGATGCTGACGAAGAAAGTACTAATCCCGAACTCGCTTATCTTGCTATTATAAGACAAATAAGAGATAACGATCCTCAACTATTTTCTCAAATAAAAAGATTGCCTAAAAAAGCGAAAGCCGGAAAATATTCCGATAAAACAGATAAAAATACAACTATAAGCTTTATCAGAAAAGGGGCATTAAAAACTTTTTTTAGCACAAAGGATAACAATACAGAACAACTATCTTTTATGGAAGCTATAAAACTAATTGAAGCAAAACCGGAAGATAAAAAGGCTACTGTTGGTAGTGATTATTATGACCAACTGGATAAAAACAGTCTTGCTTTTGATGCTATGTTAGTTGAAGATGAAATTGTCACAACCGATACTTCAAGGTTAACAGGTAACGATGCAAAAATTGTAAAACTGTTAAAGGCAATGAAATCCGAACCGAGATTGACCGATGATCAAGAAGAAAAATTATCAATTTTAATAAAGCGATGGGAAGATGGCGAAATACCTGCTAAGATATCAAAAGATGTAATGAAAAAAACAAGTGTCGTTTCAGATGTACTTGAGCTATATTACGAAATATTGAAGCTTGTACCCGATTCTTACTTTGAGGAAAGAAAAGTAAACCAAACAAAAGTTGATGGAGAAAAGCAAATAATATTATCTTGCTTCTTAAATCCGGAGGTGTAGTATGAATCAAACCATAAAAAAAATAGAGAGTATTCTCAAATCAAGGTTTTCATCACGAAACTTTACATTACTGATAAGAGAGATATTTCCTTCGGTCAAAATAGTCGCACCCGACATCTTAATCGAAGAAAGGAGTAAATTCACATATCATGTAGCCGGTTCTTCTCATATTGGCAACTACACTACACCAAATAATGAGAAAATTGTTATTCATTCTGTGTGTTTGAAAAAAGGCTCCTACATAGATAGTATCAGAAGTACACAGCGTAGTTATGCAAAGCAACTGATAGAATCATCCGGATCGGATGCTGCCTTTTTAGCATTCTATTCTTTGGAAAGTAATAGATGGCGTCTATCATTTGTTAGACTTGATTATGAGATTAAATTTAAAAACGGTAAATTAAACACAACCGAAAACATGACTCCCGCCAAAAGATATTCATATCTTGTCGGGGAAGGGGAGCCGTGTCATACAGCAATAAATCAACTTCGCTCGTTTATAATTGACGATGAAAGTATCTTCAATCCTAATATTGAAGATATTGAAGGTGCATTTTCTGTTGAAAAAGTCACAAAAGAGTTCTACGAGCAGTATTATGAAAAGTTTATTCAACTCTGTGAAGTACTCGAAGCAAATGAAGATTTTATTATTGAAGCAGAACATCACAATTTTACAACAGCACAATTTGTAAAAAAACTAATGGGACAAATCGTATTCTTATACTTTCTTCAAAAGAAAGGTTGGCTTGGTGTTTCTGCTTGGCCTAAATATTTAAATGAAAAAGAGTACAAAAATGCATTCTTTGCAAAAGGTGCCAAAACCAGAGAGCTTATACCAAACATATATAAACAAGTAGAAGATGACAAATATAAAATTCAAGCTTCGGCATTGAATGAAATTTCCGATGAAGATGAAGCTTTACTTGCTTCTTGTGTTAAAGGAAATCCATGGGGTACAGGCCCTAAAAGTTTTATGAGAGATTTATTTACCACCTCTCAAAAAAAGAATGCTAACTTCTTTGATGATTATCTTGAACCATTGTTCTATAATGCACTCAATGTAAACAGGGGTGAGCAAGGTTACGATCCTGTTTTACATTGCAGAATACCTTTCCTTTCCGGTGGATTATTTGAACCTATAGACGGATATGATTGGGAACACAATAAATTTGATATTCCTAATGAAATATTCTCTAACCGAAAAGATGAAAACGACCTAAATGCAGATGGTATACTTGACATTTTTGATAGATATAACTTTACAATGAGCGAAGATGAACCGTTAGAACGTGAAGTGGCTATCGACCCCGAGATGTTAGGTAAGGTTTTTGAAAACTTACTTGAAGTAAAAGACAGAAAATCCAAAGGTGCATTTTACACTCCTCGAGAAATAGTTCACTTTATGTGTCAAGAAGTACTTATTGCGTATTTGGTAGATGAAACAGGTTTAAAAGAACAAGATATTAGAGATTTTATTCTTCTTGGTGATTTTCTGAAAGACGAAGATACTACAAAAGATAAACGTCAAGGAAACAACGATATGTATATATCTGAGGATATTTTTAAAATTGACAGCTCCGGAAATATCATTACCAATAGACTTAAAGATATAGATGATGCTCTTGCAAATATAAGAGTAGCCGATCCTGCAGTTGGCTCGGGTGCTTTTCCTTTGGGTATGCTTAACGAAATCGTTCGTGCCAGACAGAACATTACTGCATATATGGCTATACCTATGCGTTCAGATAGCGTTAGGTTAATGTATAATAATGAGCGCTCTCCCTATGCACTTAAAAAAGAAACCATTAAAAACTGTATTTTTGCATCAGATATAGAGCCCTCAGCGGTAGATATTGCAAGACTTAGATTATGGCTTTCTCTTGTAATAGACGATGAAGTTAATCCTGATGCAACAAATCCTTTGGATGGACACAAAAATCCTATTCCACTTCCCAATCTTGAATGTAATATCGTTTGCGGAAACAGTTTAGTGGATAAATATGAGGGTATAAATCTTATAAATGAAGCTAATATTTTAAGAACAAAAAAAGATGTTCAGTCGGATTTATGGACAGATAGTTTTAATTTAGTTCTTAAGGAACTGATACAAAAGCAAGAAAAACTATTTTCTTGTGATGATACTTACAAAAAACAAGTGCTAAAAGAAGAAATAGATTCTCTCAAATATCAACTTATAAAACATCAACTTTCTGATGATAACAAGTTTGAGGATTGTATTGAAGCGACAAAAAAGTCCTCTCCTCCATTTGTACTGTGGCAAATAGAATTTGCAAAGGTATTTAAAGAAAAAGGCGGGTTTGATGTAGTATTGGGTAATCCTCCTTATGTTCAACTACAAAAGACCATCAATGATGACACCGGTGAAAAGCTTGGTGATATATATCAGAATTTGGGATTTGAAACTTTTGCAAAAACAGGTGATATATATTGCTTATTCTACGAAAAAGGATATAATTTATTAAGGGAAGGTGGCTTTTTATCTTTTATAACCAGTAACAAATGGATGCGTGCCGGTTATGGGGATAAGCTAAGGGGATTTATATCAAATAAAACGGATCCCTGGCTTCTCATTGACTTTGCAGGTCAGAAAATTTTTGAATCTGCAACGGTGGATGTAAATATTTTGGAATTTAAAAGGAGTGATAACAAACAGGAAACTATTGCATGCAACATAGGTGAAAACTGCAAAGAAAATTTGAGCGTTTATGTTCAGCAGAACAGTTCAAAGGTAGGCTTTAGCGGAAATGACAGTTTTGTCATTCTTTCTCCCATTGAGCAGAGCATAAAGAGTAAAATAGAGGCAGTGGGCACGCCTTTGAAGGATTGGGATATAAATATCTACCGAGGAATTCTTACCGGTTATAATGAGGCATTTATAATATCGGGAGAGAAAAAAGATGAGTTGATTGCGAGGGATTCAAAATCGGCTGAAATTATACGACCTATTTTAAGAGGCAGAGACATTAAAAGGTACGGGTATGACTTCGCTGATTTGTGGTTGATATGCACATTTCCAAGTAAGCATTACAATATAGATGATTACCCTGCAATAAAGGAACATCTTTTATCATTTGGTATGGAGCGCTTAGAACAAACAGGAAAACACATATTGTTAATGGACAGAAAATTAAAGCCAGAAAAAAGACAAATAATAAATGGTTTGAAACCCAAGATAGTATAAACTATTGGGACGAATTTTCTAAGCAAAAAATATGTTGGAAAAGAATAGGGTCAAAACTAAGATTTAGTTATGATGAAGGTGGATGTTTAGGACTCGATAGTACATGTTTTGCTGTCGGAGAGCATATTAAATATCTTGTTGCAATATTAAATTCACATATTGGAAATTATCTATTTAAAAATTCTCCTAAAACAGGAACAGGTGATTTAATAGTAAGTGTTCAGGCATTTGAACCGGTTAAAGTGCCAACTCCATCAAATCTAATTTTAGAAGATATTAATAAATATGTTGATATGATTATAACTGGTATATATAAAGATATCCAAACTTATAATATAGAAATGAAATTAGAAAAAATCATCTCTAATTTATATGGTTTCACTGATGATGAACTTAACCATATAATATCCGTATCATCAACACTATTTAGATAACATGTTTACTGTTATCTTATATAAGAGTTGACAATTTTATTAACTTACGCTCTTCAATTGTTAAATTATAAAGATCGTACGTTATTTTGTCAATTGATGCTTTAAGACGAGCTGGGTTTTCGAGGTGATTATTTATTAATTTTTCAACTATTGTTTCTATTTTTAAAGCTTCACTGTTAAAAACTATTGGAATTAATTGAAAAAATTCCCGTGATCCATATGCATATGCACCTCTTGTTAGTAAAAGGTTAAAATACCACTTAAATAAGGACGAGTTCAAAATGCCACATAAAAACTTTATATTATCTCCCACAATCATAAATAATGAATTGTTGAAGAAAACATTCTCTGGTAATATAGTAAAACGATATTCGGAATTGACAGGTGTCCATACTAATTTCTGCTTACTAAATTCGTCCAAATAAAACAATTGCAACTAAAAATAGTTGCGATTGTTTTTTATCTGTGTTATAATACTATCGAGGTGATGGACATTGAGTAAAAAAGACAAACTTATAAAAAGGCTAAAATCACTTCCTAAAGATTTTACATTTGACGAAGCTAAAACTTTATTGGAATATTTAGGTTATGAACTTGGAAACAAAGGTAAAACAAGTGGTTCACGTGTTATGTTTAAAAATGCTTCTTTAAATTCACACATAATATTACACAAACCACACCCGAGAAATGAGTTATTAAATTATCAGCTCAAAGAGTTATTGGCTATTCTTGAAGAGGAGGGACTTATATGAACAACACAATAGAATATAAAGGGTATGTCGGTAGTATAGAATATTCTTTTGAAGACAAGATTTTTTACGGAAAAGTTTTAGGTATCCGTTCTCTTATTTCTTACGAAGGAAGTAATGCCGAAGAACTTATAGGTGATTTTCAAGAGGCGATTGATGATTATCTTTCCTCGTGCCAAGAAAGTGGGCTCACTCCCGAAAAAGCCTATAAAGGAAGCTTTAATGTAAGAATAAGTTCTGATCTTCACAAGAAAGCTGCAGTTTATGCAATGGCACATAACCAAAGCCTAAATAGCTTTGTAGAAGAAGCTATTAAAAGCAGCCTAAATGCTTAATTTTAACCTCTCCGTTCTATCGGAGAGGTTAATTTATAATTACAATTAAATATTATTGTAATAGAAAGAATTAATATATTCAGTTTCTTTAGATGTTAGTGAATATAAATTATATACGAATCGATTAATACTTTCTTCGCTTTTCAAGTTCTTATCAATTTCATCAAAATATTGATTAATTTTAGCCTCCATAGTTTTATCAACCATAGGAATTGGTATGTTTAAAACATATATGGAAAACATTCTAACAGCCTTTTCTCCTAATTGAACAGATAAAGTGCGGTAATACCAATCAATTAAGGGAGAATTAAGTATTGCTAACAGGTATTTTATATGTTCGTTGTATGTTATAAAATAAACCGTATTTGCGCAAGTGATTCCATTAGGCACAAGAGTAAATGATAATTTTTGAGTGATATCATTATACATTATTTTTTGCCTATTAAATTCGTCCATATAAACGCAGTTCCTTAGATTATAAGGAGTATCTCCTTTATCTTGTCTCTTAGCTAGTTTTTCATAATACATATCCAAATGTTCTTTAATTGCAGGATATTGATTAACATCAACAGGAGGTATGCCTTTTGATTTTATTCCATTATGTGTGCATATCAACCACAAATCAGCGAAGTCATACCCGTACCTTTTAATGTCTCTGCCTCTTAAAATAGGTCGTATAATTTCAGCCGATTTTGGATCCTTCGCAATCAATTCATCTTTTTTTTCACCAGATATTATAAAAGCCTCGTTATAGCCTGTTTTGATACCATAATTTATACTTATATCCCAATCCTTCAAAGGCGTGCCCACTGCCTCTATTTTACTCTTTATGCTCTGCTCAATGGGAGAAAGAATGACAAAACTATCATTTCCGCTAAAGCCTACCTTTGAACTGTTCTGCTGAACATAAACGCTCTTTATATTATTACGAATGGAGGATATACAATGATATATGGATATATACGTGTCAGCAGTGATAAACAAACAGTTGAAAACCAAAGGTTTGAGATAAAAAAATATTGTGATAAAGAAGGTATGAGTATAAACGGTTGGATAGAAGAAACCATCAGTGGAAAAAAGCATTATACCAAAAGAGAACTCGGTAAATTACTTAAAAAGGTGCAAAAAGGCGATATGATCATCTGTTCCGAACTATCTCGTCTTGGAAGAAACTTATTTATGATAATGGAAATATTAAATCAATGTATGGAGAAGGAGTGTGTGGTTCATACTATCAAAGATGGATATCATTTAGGTGATGACGTTCAAAGTAAGGTGCTTGCATTTGCCTTCGGTCTTTCAGCTGAGATAGAAAGAAATCTCATTAGCCAAAGAACAAAAGAGGCTTTGGCACGTAAAAGAGCTGAAGGTGTTATCCTTGGTAGACCCAAAGGCAGAAAATCAAGTCATTTAAAACTTTCGGGAAAAGAGGAAACCATAAAAGAACTCCTCGCCCAATGTGTTCCTAAAACGCAAATTGCTAAAATATTTAAAGTCAATCGAAATACCGTAACCAAATTTATATCCGAAAAGTGTTTACAAAGCTGAAATTTATGTGCTATAATCATTTAAAAGGAAATATTTTGAAGGGAGAGATAATATGGCAAATGATATTAAATATGAAATAATAAAGGAAATCGGCGTCATATCCGAAAGTGCAAAAGGATGGAAAAAAGAAATAAATCTTGTATCATGGAACGGAGCTTCCCCAAAATACGATTTGCGTGATTGGGCTCCAAACCATGAAAAAATGGGTAAAGGCTTAACTCTTACAGAAGATGAATTGGAATCGTTAAAGACTATTCTTGATACTGAATTTTAAATAAAACGGTATCGAATATATTTGGTAAGCTGTTGTAATTTATAGGAGCTCTCATCATGCACAAATGAGAGCTCTTTTGTGTTGCAAAATCGGCCAATAAATCATAAGTAGGATATAAATATGGGCCTAACATGTGTCAGCACTTTTGCTGCGCAAAAGTCAGGCTATCGCCTGTCCGCATCTATCTTTGCGGTGCGCAATGGTCGTTCCCTGCCGATTGTTATAATGTTTTGAAATAGGGGAGTTTTTTTATAAAGATTTATGCAAAGTATTTGTTTTAGGGAATGGCAACAAAAAAAGCAGCCTTCTGACTGCCTTTTTTTACAAAAATATTTATGCTATGGAGCAAGATATTTTTTCGACGATATTTCCCGCTATCTCAGCCATAGATGCGAAGAAGGTGGGGTAATCCACTACAGCATTGTCTTCTGCGTTATCGGATATGGCTCTTATATTCACAAAGGGCACATTGTTTAGGTAACAGGTATGTCCTATTGCGGCACTTTCCATGTCACAGCAAAGGGGGGCGTAGAAATCACAAATTGCTTTTTTGTGCTCACCGTTTGCCACAAACTGATCTCCCGAAACTATTAGTCCGGTAAAGTTTTGTACACCCAATTCTGCAGCAACCTTTTGTGCGGTGGCGATCAGAGTAGGGTCTCCTTCGAATATACTGGTGTCCATACGGGATATTATGCCGGGTTCATCGCCTATTTCAGTGGTGTCAAAGTCGTGATATCGGGTGTTTTTACTTATAACGATATCACCTATGTGTATATCGTTTCTCATAGAACCCGCAACACCTGTGTTTATGACGGCATCTACAGCCATCATATCTATAAGTATTTGAGTGCATATAGCCGCATTTACCTTTCCCATACCGCTGCGAGCAAGAAATACAGAGTTTGGAGAGCCCGAAAATGTACCTATATAAAAATCGATATTACATATCTTTCTGGATGAGATAACATTCATTTTTTCTTTGATGCAAGTTACCTCTTCCTCCATAGCGCCTATGATCCCTATATTCATTTTTACCTCCGATATTATTCCACCGTAACGCTCTTTGCAAGGTTTCGGGGTTGATCCACATCGTTACCCTTAAGTACCGAGGTGTAGTAAGCTATAAGCTGAAGGGGGATAGCCGCAAGGGAGGGCATAAACATTTCGTTTGTTTCGGGAAGTCTTATAACATAGTCAACTATCTTGTCTTCTATCTCTAAGCTTTCGCCGCATACAAGAACTACCATGGCGCCTCTTGCTTTTACCTCTTCTATGTTGCTTACGGTTTTTTCAATGAGTGCTCTTTGTGTTGCTACAGCCACAACGGGCATATTGTCTGTTATAAGGGAGATGGTGCCGTGCTTTAACTCACCTGCCGCATAGGACTCGGAGTGTATGTAGGATATTTCCTTAAGCTTTAGGGAGCCTTCCATTGAAAGAGCGTAATCAAGGCCCCTTCCTATGTAGAGAAGGCTGTTGGCATTTACAAGCTTTGATGCCGTAAGCTGGCACATTTCCTTTGTTTCAAGACATTTTTCTATAAGTGAGGGAAGTTCCAAAAGGTTTTCCGTAAGTTTGGCACATTCCTCACTTGTTATTCTCTTTTTAACATTTGCAAGTTCTACAGCCAAAAGGTACATTGCCGCTAACTGTACGGAATATGCCTTTGTGGAGGCTACGGATATTTCGGGACCTGCATTGGTGTAGAGCACCATATCCGCCTCTCTTGCTATGGAAGAACCTACTACATTTACAATTGCCAAAGTGTCGGCACCTCTGTCCTTTGCTAAGTGAAGGGCGGCTTTGGTGTCGGCTGTTTCTCCCGATTGGGAAATAGCTATGAAAAGATCCGTAGGATTTATGAGAGGATCCCTATAGCGGAATTCACTGGCAATATCCACCGTTACACTTACTCTTGCCAGCTTTTCTATAACATACTTACCTACCATAGCCGCATGCATGGCAGTACCGCAGGCTATGATATATATATTTTCGTAAGAGCCCAACTTTTCTGCCGTAAGTCCCGATTCCGAAAGGTCGGGCAGAGAGTTTTTGATACGAGGGCTTAATGTAAGCTTTACGGCAGAGGGCTGTTCGTGTATCTCTTTGAGCATAAAGTGCTCGTATCCGCCTTTTTCCGCCGCATCCACATCCCAAGTAGCGGTGTGGAGCTCTTTTTCTATTATATTTTTATGGGTATCGAAAACCTTTATTTCATTTTGGGTGATATCGCAGATCTCACCGTGTTCTATAAGATAGTAGTCTCTTGTATACTTAAGTATGGAGGCTATATCGGAGGCTATAAAGTTTTCGTTTTCTCCCGTACCGAGTATAAGGGGAGAATCTTTTCTCATAGCGTAAATATGGTCGGGGAAATCCCTGAATACTATACCCACACCGTAGGAGCCGTCAATATGGGCGAGGGTGTTTATAAGGGTATCTACGGGGTCTCCGTTGTAGTAGTAGTCTATAAGCTTTGCCAAAACTTCCGTGTCGGTCTCGCTTTCAAAAGCATAGCCTTCTTTTTTGAGAAGTTCCTTAAGTTCCTTATAGTTTTCTATAATACCGTTGTGTACTATGGATATTCTCCTGTTTCCGTGAGGGTGGGAGTTTATATCAGAAGGCTCGCCGTGGGTAGCCCAGCGTGTATGACCTATACCGCAGTGCCCCGAAGGACGACCCTCTACATCCATTTTTTTAACTAAGTTTACAAGCTTACCTTTGCTTTTCTTTACCTTTATGGAACCTTTCTCAAATACGGCTATACCCGCAGAGTCATAACCTCTGTACTCAAGTTTGCTTAAGGTATCCAAAAGTACATCGGTACAATCTCTGTTACCTATATATCCTACTATACCACACATATTATTTCCTCCGTTTCAGAGCTTATATATCTCCAAGGCACTCATCCATCATTTTGGATATTTTTTCTTCGTCAATGCCCTGACCTATAAATACCACTCTGTTTAATCTGTCACCGTATTTTTCATCCCAGTTTTCAAGTACATCGGGATAGTTGGCAAAAACTTCCTTCTTTTGGTCCTCGGGAAGGGCGGCTGCCCACATACCGTTTTGCTGTATTGTCACCTGAGGGCCGCACTGCTCGAATATATACATATATGAGGGCTCTGCATCAAACCATATAAAGCCCTTTGTTCTTATGACCTTTTTGTGAAGGAGTTTAAAAGCATCGTCAAGCTTCTCTTTTACAAAAGGCTTTCTTGAGGTATATACAAAGGTGTTTATACCGTACTCCAAGGCGGTAGGATCTTTGTGATGGTGGTCGTGAGTAAGAGCCTTTATCCAACCTGCGGAAGAGTAAACCTCTTCTATATCAAAGGAGTTGGTATCTATAAGCTCGTTTATATCCACGTTGCAGAAATTGGTCTCTATTATTTTTACATCGGGGGCGAGAGCCTTTATGATGGTCCTTATCTGCTTTTTCTCACCTTCGCTTACCTCATCCACTTTGTTGAGTATGATGGTGTTGCAAAATTCTATTTGCTGAACGAGAAGGGAAGCTATATCTTCATCTTCCTCGTCGTCATCGTCGTCGTGGTCGTGATGTTCTTCGTGGTGATGCTCCTCGTGCTCGTCGTGGTCATGGTCATGGTCGTGATGATGATGTTCATCCTCTTCGGAAGCTGCAAACTCCTCAAAACCTTCACCGCAGTTAAATTCCTTTGCTATTCTTAAGGCATCCACTACGGAGGCGATGTTGTCAAGGTGGCAAGCAACGGGTATCTGTCCCGTTTTAGCCATTTCCGTCATAGCTGTTATGGTTTGAGCTATGGGGATAGGCTCACATATACCGCTTGCCTCTATAACTATGTAGTCGAATTTACCCTTTGTAATAAGGGATACGATCTGCTCCATAAGGTCTGTTTTAAGGGTACAGCAGATACAACCGTTTTGAAGGGGAACCAAGTTTTCATCGGGCTTTTCAATGGCACCGCCCTTAGCTATAAGCTCGGCATCGATATTTACTTCCCCTATGTCGTTTACTATAACGGCTATCTTATGTCCCGCGGGGTTTCTTAAAATATTATTTAAAAGTGTTGTTTTGCCTGCTCCAAGATAACCTGTAAGCAAGGTGATGGGTACTGATTTTAAGTGTTTTTTAAAGAACATTTTTTTGCCTTCCTTTATTTATTTTATTTATGTTATCGGGGTCTGTATTGTTGAGACCTCTGATATTGTCGTATATCTCATACAGCTTTTGCACACCGTTTTCCAACCTGTAGTAGTGAAAGATATAGGGCAAAAGCAATACAAAAAACAGAAGTGTAAGAGCTATGGCAAAGGGGGAGGGGCACATAAAAAGAAGCAATACCGATATTATCTGCAACAGGGCAAAGCATACGGTAACGATAAGGTGTACAAGCCTCTCATGTGCCATAAAACCTATTTCTATCAAGAGATCTTGCTCTCTTTTCTTTAACTCTTCCTCGGGTATATTTCTTATGTTTTCGGCTATATTTGTATAATAGGCTATATCTCTTTTTATTCTTTTCGCCATTTTAATAGTATTCCTTTTTAAGGCCTAAGGAACAGGTGCTGCCTTCTCTGTCTTTTCTGGTGAAGGTTATCCTTTCGTTTCCCCAGCTTACTATGGAGCCTGTGGAAGCATCGGAAAATGAAAGTTCCTTTTCGTTGCCCTCCGAGCCGAAGTTTTCGGCAAGATAGTCTTTTATTTCCTTGTAAGCTTCGGGGGAAGCGTTATCCAATGTCCAGTATATATTATCAAGCTTTCCTTTTGTGAATATAAATTCTATATTACCTTTGTAACAGTACAAAAGACCTTTGTTTTCGTATATCTTGCGGAACTGTTCATCGGTCTTAAAAAGGGTGTTTGTACCGTTACTGCCGTATTTTTCGTTTATTTTTTCGGGGGAGTCCTCCTTTGAAAAAAGGGAAAAACTCTGTGGCAGGTCTATAACATCCATAAATTTTATTATTTCGCTGAGCTTTTCTTTGGAGTCTTCATAGTCAAGCCCCCGCAAAAGTTTCACAGCAGTTTCGAAGTCTTTGTTATTGGCTGCCTCTATAGCTTGATTATAGAGCCTTTTTTGTTCGTCATCCTTTGTAAGGTGCTTATAAAACAGCCAGGATGCCGTAGCGGCAAAAGCAGCAAGTATTATGACCGTAAGGAAAATTATAACCTTTTTACCCATAAAAAAGCCTCCAAAATTAAAATCCTAAAGAGTAGTCTACCATAAATAAGTAAATAATTCAAGTTTTTGTTATATAAAGATAAAAGCCTTCTTTTATGAGCAGTGAAAATATGATATAATACCCTAAAGGAGTGATGGTATGAAGCTGTGGCTTATTGTAAACGGAAATTTAAAAAGTGCCAAATTTGACGATATTTATACTATGCTTAAAAGTGCCTTCGAGGATAGAGGGGACGAAATAGAAGTTGTGAAAAATACAGAGCTTATATTTGAGGATGAAAAATTTATTGGAAATATGAGTTTACCGAAGGTCGCACTGTTTTGGGATAAGGATATTTTTCTTGGGGAAAGGCTTGAGGCTATGGGGGTAAAGCTTATAAACTCTGCTCTTTCAACGGAGAATTGCGATAACAAATATAAAACTTATGAAATACTGAAAAAAGCGGGAGTACCTCAACCCAAAACAATACTCTGCCCCTTTACCTACAAAAATATAGGATACGGACAAGAGGCGGAAAATATCACCCAAAAAGCGGTGGAGGCTTTGGGGTTGCCCCTTATAATAAAGGAGTGCAGAGGCTCCTTCGGACAGCAGGTGTACAAGGCGGATACTAAAAACGAGGCTGTTGGGATACTCACAAAACTATCCGAACCTGTTATATTTCAGGAATTTATAGAAGAAAGCAGCGGAAGGGATATGAGGATAAATATTGTGGGGCAAGACATAGTTGCATCCATGATAAGACAGAGCAAAGATGACTTTAGGGCAAATGTAACCTTGGGAGGTAAAACATTTAAATACGAGCCTACGGAGGAGGAAAGGGCTGTTGCCTTGAAGGCTGCCGAAGCTTTGGGGCTTGAAATAGGGGGCGTAGACATACTTTTTTCAAATAAAGGCCCTCTTGTGTGCGAGGTAAACTCCAATGCCCATTTCAGAAGTATATACGAGTGTACGGGTGTTGATATGGCTGAAAAAATAGCGAAGTATATCGGAGAAAAATATGGTTGATACGGGATATATAATATATGCCGATGAAAGCGGCGATAAAAAATACATACAAAGACATATAGACATATTTAAAAAAGAGGGTGTGGAACTTAAATTTGTGACATTAGATAAGCTAAACTCCATGCCCACTCCCAAATTTGCCGTAATGAGAGCCATAGCTCCCGCTATCACCCGAGAACTTGAAGAAAAGGGTGTGAGAGTATTTAACAACAGCCTTACCTCAACTATATGCAACAACAAGGCAAAGACCTACGAGTATGTGGGAAGGGCAGGGGTAGAGTACCTGCCCTTTTACAAAAGTGTGGATGAGGCTTTAAAGGCGGAGTTCCCGTTGGTGGCAAAAAGTCTTGACGGTCACGGCGGTAAAGAGGTGTTTATGATCAAAAACAGCCGTGAGTTGGAAGAAAAAAGGTTTTTTTTTGAAAAAAACTATATCTTTCAAAAAACGGCATCGGAGCCGGGAAAGGATATGAGGGTGTATGTTCTCGGTGAAACTCCCGTAGCCGCCATGCTAAGAAGTTCTAAAACCGATTTCAGAAGTAATTTTTGCTTGGGAGGAAGCGCTAAAAGAGTGGAGATACCTCCCGATGTTATTAAAAAAATAAAGGATATCAAAAAAATACTTCCCTTTGATTATGTGGGTATAGATTTTATATTTCACGAAGGAAAGCCTGTTTTTAACGAAATAGAAGATGTGGTGGGAAGTCGTATGTTATACACACACACCGATATAGATATAGTGAAGGACTATGTTTACTATATTCTAAAGGTTCTGAATATGTTGAAAGTATAGCTTGTTTCATATATTGCTGTATAGGGTGGGTAGCATTACACTAAAAAATTGACATTTCTATAACGGGTTGTTAATTATATATAAAATTTACATATAAATTTCGTAATATTTGTTGATTTTATATTTTTTATTTGATATAATAATTGCAACAGATTACGGACAGGTATGTAATACCTTCCTTCAATAAAATATTATGAAACCGGAGGAGTGCGTGATGAGAAAAAAAGAAATGATGGCTATGCTGCTTGCCGGCGGTCAGGGAAGCAGACTCGGCATTCTTACAATGGACAAGGCTAAGCCTGCTGTTGCATTCGGTGGGAAGTACAGAATAATAGATTTTCCCATGAGTAACTGTGTTAATTCCGGAGTTGATACGGTAGGTGTGCTTACACAGTATCAGCCCCTTACATTAAACAAACACATAGGTATAGGTATGCCTTGGGACCTTGACACAAAGTACGGCGGTGTTTCCGTACTTGCTCCCAGACAGACCGAAGGGGAAAAGGGTTCTTGGTATTCGGGTACGGCAAATGCCATATACCAGAACATAGACTATATAGATGCTCAAAACCCCGAGTATGTGCTTATACTTTCGGGTGACCATATTTACAAGATGGACTATGCCGCTATGCTTGATTTCCATAAGAAAAACAGCTGTGATGTTACCATAGCCGTATTGGAAGTTACCATGGAAGAGGCAAGTCGTTTCGGTATTATGAATGCGGATGAAAACGATAAGATATACGAGTTTGAAGAAAAGCCCGAGCATCCCAGGAGCAATCTTGCAAGTATGGGTATATATATCTTCACTTGGAAGGAACTCAGAAAGGCTCTTTTGGAGGACAACAAAGTTCATCCCGATTCCGATTTCGGAAAGCATATCATACCTAAGATGCTTGAAGAGGGAAAGACGCTTTTTGCTTACAGATTTAAAGACTATTGGAAGGATGTAGGTACCATAGAGTCTTATTGGGCTGCAAACATGGAGCTTATAAGAACACTCCCCGAGTTCAACCTCTATGAGGACTTTTGGAAGATATACACCAACAGCGACAATCAGCCGCCTCAGTATACGGGACCCAATGCTTCGGTAAAGACCTGTATAGTATCGGAGGGTGCGCAAATATACGGCAATATAGAGCATTCTGTTATAAGTAAAAATGTTGTTATAGAAGAGGGTGCCTATGTTAAAGACTCTATAATAATGGAGGGTTGCCACATAAAGAAGGGTGCTGTCCTTAACAGAGTTATAGTGGATCAGGATGCCGTTATAGGCGAAAATGTAAATATAGGCGAAGGTGAGAATATACCCAACGAAAGAAAGCCTAAGATATACAACACGGGTATAACCGTTATAGGAAGTGCTACTACGGTACCCGATGATCTCAAAATAGGAAAGAACTGTGTAATATACGGACACACCACGATAGAGGACTATGAAAACGGTGCTCTTAAAGACGGTGGCAGTATCGTGAAAGAGGAGGTGGCTTTATGAGAGCGATAGGTATAATTCTTGCGGGAGGAAACAGCGAAAGACTTAAAAATCTTTGCAAGGTAAGAGCTATTGCGGCTATGCCTGTAGCAAGCTCCTACAGAGCCATAGACTTCACATTAAGCAATATGTCAAACTCAGGCATAACAAAAGTTGCTGTTATAACACAGTACAACTCCAGATCTCTCCAGGACCATCTCTCATCTGCAAAGTGGTGGGATCTTGACAGAAAAGAAGGGGGACTTTATATTTTCACACCCTTCCTGTCAAACAACAACAATTTCTGGTTCAGAGGTGTAGCGGATTCCATATATCAGAATATAAGTTTCCTTAAAAGAAGCCATGAACCCTATGTTGTTATAGCCTCGGGAGATGCTATATACAAAATGGATTACAACAAGATCATAGACTACCACATTGAAAAGGGTGCGGATGTTACCATAGTTTCCAAAAATGTGGAAGGTACCAACAGGGATGTTCACGACTACGGTGTTATGACCTTCGACGAGAATATGAAGATAACATCCTTCGAGGAAAAGCCTATAGAAGCCAAGAGCAGCAATATATCTTTGGGTATATACGTTATAAAGAGAAGCCTTCTTATAAAGCTTCTTGAAACGGCTATCCCCAAGGGCTACTATGATTTTGTAAAAGACATTATAAGAAGAAATATGGGCAAGGTGACTATGTACGGCTATATGTTTGAGGAGTATTGGAATACCCTCAATTCCGTAGAGGCATATATGGAGACCAATATGGACTTCCTTAAGCCCGAGGTGAGAAAGATACTCATAGACGAGCCTTTCATAGACAGCAAGCCCAGTGACGATCCTCCCGCAAAGTACAATTCGGGTGCTACCGTTAAAAATTCTCTTATAGGTACGGGTACTATTATAGACGGTAATGTTTCCAATTCCGTACTTTTCAGAAAGGTATTTGTAGGTGAGGGTTCATCGGTAAATAATGCCATTATTATGAAGAGCTCATACATAGGCAAAGGTTGTCGTATAGAAAATGCCGTTATAGATAAAGAAGTGGTTGTAGGCGACGGCAAAGAAGTTATAGGCGAACCCGATAATCCCATCGTTATAGAAAAAGGCAAAGTTATTTAAAAAGGAGACAGGGCTGTGAATATTCACAGCCCTTTATAACGGCATGGTATTTATATTTACAGCCCTTTATGCAGAGGCGGAAGAGATAATAAAAAACTACGCTCTTAAAAAGTTACGAAACATGACTAAATTTACACTCTACGGCAACGAGGATATTTGTCTTTGTGTTACGGGTAGCGGTGTTATGCGTGCCTCTGTAGGGGTGAGTGCCGTACTTGCCAAATTTTCATCTCCCGAGGATAAGGTCATAAATATAGGCTGTGCAGGTGGAAATAAAGAGGGAGTGTATCTTTGCAATAAGATAAAAGATAATATTTTCAAAAGAACATACTATCCCGATATGCCACCTAAACATAGCTTTAAAGAGTCGGAGCTGATAACGGAAAAGAATGTATGGAAGGGTGATAAAGAGGATCCTTGTCTTCACGATATGGAAGCTTCGGCTGTATATGAGGCTGCATCTTTTTTTGTGAGCCCCGAAAAAATTATGTTTTTAAAGATAGTAAGCGACAGCAACGGGGAAAATGTTACAAAGGAAGATATAAGGCTTTTGTTTAAGAACAATTTTCCTTTGGTGCAAGATGCTATATCTCTTTTTTTGAAAAAGGAAGAGGAGAATTTTAATTTTACTGATACAAGTAAAATAGAAGAAGCCTTAAAATGCACCGTAACTATGAAAGAGAGGCTAAAAAGAATAGCTCGCTATTTGGATATAAAGGGCAGCAGTATATACGACTACCTACCTAAAGAGTTGGAGTGCAAAAGCAAAAAGGAGGGTATGAAGATCCTTGAAAGCCTTGAAGAGAAAATATGATTTTTTTTCTCATATATATGTGGAGGAGGGGGTCAAAAACCATCCTCTGACTAAAAATATATTGAAAAAAAAGGACTCTCATCTTATATACATAGATCATTACAAAGATGTATTTTGCAGAAAAGGGCAAAACATCGCCTCTCAAAAACTATCCCCCTCCCTTATAATAGCCAAAAAAGAGGGCAAGCTTATATATGAGGGGGCTCCCGTATGTCAAAGCTTCGGCAATGAATATTTTTACTATACCTCTCTCATAATGAACTGCGTGTATGATTGCGAGTATTGTTATCTAAAGGGTATGTACCCCTCGGGAAATATCGTTATATTTGTAAATATAGAGGATATTTTTGCACAAATAGATAATATTTTAAAGCTTCATCCCGTATACATAAGTGTTTCCTACGATTGCGACCTTTTGGCTTGTGAGTCTTTAACGGGTTTTGTTGAAAAATGGTGTTTATTTGCATCGGAGAGAAAAGATCTAACGGTGGAGATAAGAACAAAATCGGCTGTGGATGTAAGAGGTAAATTTAAGGTTACGGATAATATTATATTTGCCTTTACACTATCACCCAATACCCTTTATGCAAGGGAGCATAATACACCCTCTCCTTTATCGAGAATAAAAGCTGCCTCCTTTGCTTTGGAGGAGGGTTTTAATATCAGGCTTTGCTTCGATCCTCTCATATACTTTGAGGGCTTTAAAGAAGAGTATGAAGCCCTTTCTTATAGCGTTGAGGAAAATATAGGCTTTAAAAACATAAAAGACATAAGCCTTGGGACTTTCAGAATATCAGCAGATTATATGAAAGGTTTAAGAAAGGCGGAACCCTATTCGGCTACTGTACAGTACCCTTTTGAAAATAAAGGGGGAGTGTATTCCTACCCTAAGGCAAAAGAAGAATATATGCTTAAAACGGTTAAAGATATACTTTTAAAATATATCGGGGAGGACAAAATATATTTGTGGGAGAGCGGTTATGAATGATATTGTACTTATAACGGGGGCATCATCGGGCATAGGCTACGAAACGTCGGAACTTCTTACAAAAGAGGGCTATACCGTTTACGGTATAGGAAGAGAGTTTACAAAAAGTGTAAGCTTTGAAAAAATAGTTTGTGATATTACGGATACTCCAAAGCTTTTAAAAATACTGGACGATATAAAAAAAGTGGGAGATATAAAAGCCCTTATAAATAATGCCGCTATTGCCTATTACGGTACCCATGAACAGCTTACACCTACCCAAATATCCCAAATGGTAAGAACAAATTTGGAAGCTCCTCTTATACTGTCCTCCCGTTTAATAAACACTTTGGCAAAAACAAAGGGTATTATTATAAATATATCCTCCGTTACGGCAAAGAGCGTAAACCCACACGGTTGTGCCTACGGTGCCACAAAGGCAGCACTTACATCCTTTTCCGAAAGTCTTTTTCAAGAAGTGAGAAAAAGAGGCATAAGGGTAACGACACTCCATCCCGATATGACGGATACACAGTTGTACAGAAATGCGGATTTTAAAGCATCAAATGAAGAGGGGGCATATCTTACTCCAAAGGACATAGCAGAAACCATACTCTGTGTTTTAAAAAATGAAAATATGGTTCTTACGGATATAACGATAAAACCTCAATACCATAAGATCGCCAAAAAATAAAACAAGGGCTGTGAAAAAATAAAATGCTTTTTCACAGCCTCTTTCTTATACCGATTGTATGGTATACAAATATTTTTTGTTGTCAAGTTTTGATATTCGAATATTTTTTTGTATGTAGCCGTCGCCGCCGTATTTTTTTACTCTGAAAGAGTCTTGTATATAAATACTTATCCTGCTTTTAAGAGTATCTATATCGAAAAAGGCAAGGTATCTTTCCTTGTCATCGGGGTGGATCTCGTTGGAAGCAAATTCGACTATTCCCTTTCTTAGGGAGCTTGTGCCGTAAATTTTGGAGAAACCCGAATTGGAAAATATTTGAATTGCACTGTCCTTGTCGGGATTGATCTCCGTTACGAGATCGTAGGTGGCATAAAGGGACTTATTGTGTTTAAGTATAAGATAGTTGCTTTTTTCGGAGCTTATGGTGTGGACCGTAGCGGCTATCATATGCTTATTTCCACCGGAGGCAACAAGCTTTGTGGTGAAGGTATATACCACATCGTTTATAATATTATCCATTCTGAAAATACCACCGCGATTTATGGTAGCTTCTATCTGCTGCATAAAACGTTTGTAGTATTCGAAATCTTCGCTGTTTGCTATTTCCTCCATTGCATCTACGGAAGAGTAGCCTATTTTTTTTACCTGTTCGATATAGGCTTTATTCACATAGGGGTAGGTTATTTTTTTGCCGTCGTACTCTATAAAGGCTAAGGGTGCAACACCGAAATCATTCTTTTCGTTGTCACTCGGGGAAATATCCGTAGAGGAAAGAGGGTCTCCGCTTAGGAAGTTTACTTTTCCCACGTCGCTCCAATACTTGTGTTCGTCTTTGGTCTCGGAAGTGTTGGCTTCTAAGTAGCTTGTAAATTCTTCTTCGTTTATGGGTTTTGAAAAATAAAAGCCTTGCAGTATCTCACAACCGTTATCTCTTAAAAAATCACGCTGTTCATCTGTTTCCACACCTTCGGAGAGGGTATGGGTGCCTAACATCTTTGCCATATTTATGATTGAGGCAATTATTTTTTGGGAGCGAGTATCGAAATTTCTGAGAAGTGACATATCTATTTTAAGCACATCAAATTCATAGTTTCTGAGTATATTAAGGGAAGAAAATCCACTACCGAAATCGTCCAGCCATATTTTATAGCCCGCATCGTGAAATTTGTTAAAGAGCTTATGGGTGACTTCGTAATCACCCAACATAGTGGACTCGGTTATCTCAAGGCTTATAGCGCTTGCAGGTACATCATACTCGGACATTATCTCGGTGATCTCGGCAAACATATCCGTTTCTTTGAAATCCAGTCTGGAAAGATTTACGGAGAAGGTCAGGTCTTTAAATTTACTCTTTTTATAGAACTTACACACATTTTCAAGTATTGCCAGATCCAACTTGTGTATAAGCCTGTTTTCTTCCAGTATACCTATAAATTCTGCAGGTGAGATTATGCCCTCATCAGGGTCTTCCCACCTTGCCAGAGCCTCGGCACCGCAAACCTTACCCGAAACAGAGCGTGTCAAGGGTTGAAAGTACGCCTTAATATATCCGTTTTTTAGGGCTTCATCAAATTTTTCGAGAACTTTCAAATCCATCACCTCAATTCTTGGGGTATAAAAGCAAACGGTGCTGTAATTATAATAACATATATATGTAATGATGTCAATTTATATTATGATAAAACCTGTGTAAAAACTACAAAATCATCGTTATATTTTGCTCAAAGTGTGAAAAATTCCAATTTCGTAATAATTATTTAATATATAAATGCGAAATTGATATTGAAATAACATTCTTTATGTGGTATTATATCTACTATAAAATATTAAGGAGGCTGATTATTATGAACTCTAATCTTGGTAACACAATGAGTGATAAGGAATTGAATAAGGTTTCCGGTGGTATCGGTGACGAGATCGATACTCAAAATGTTTCGGTGGTAGGTTCTGTGGCAGGTGTAAAGCATTACCCTACAGAACAATCCGTATGTCCCGAATGCGGTTCAAAGAAGTTACAGTATGTTAATTTTTCAAAGGGCACGGGCACTGTTATAGGACAGAGCTGTGAAAAGGGTCATAGTTGGACCTTCGGCTAATGCCTCGTAAGTACACTTGTAAAAAGAAAGTGGCTGAGAAAAGCAAGTTTTGTTTTTCTCAGCCATTGTTTTTTATTATTTAAGTTCGGATGTCTTTAACCAATCCTGATCATCGTAATCCTTGTTTTCGCCTACCATTCCCCATATAAAGGTGTATGCCTTTGTTCCTACACCGCTGTGTATGGACCAGCTGGGGGAGATAACGGCAGATTCGTTCTTCATAACTATATGTCTTGTTTCGTCGGGCTTACCCATCATGTGGAATACCACATTGTCACCCTCGATATCGAAGTAGAGATATACTTCCATTCTTCTCTCGTGGGTATGAGCGGGCATGGTGTTCCAGTTTGAACCGGGATCAAGCTTTGTAAGACCCATAGCTATCTGACAACTTCCGTACTCTACGCCGTCTCTTTCGGAAAGACGTGCAAATACCTCATCGTGTATGTACTGATTTATGGTTCTCTTGTTACAATCCTCAAGAGTACCTAAAGGCTTGTGATTTGCATCGTCGTAGTTTATAAGTACGTTGGGATAATTTCTGTGAGCCGTACCCGATATCATATAGAATTTGGGAGGGTTTGAGCTGTCTTTTGCTTTGAAAGATATTTCCTTTACTCCCATACCTACATAGAGGGCATCATAGTGGTTTACATTATATTCTTTGCCGTCTACTACCACGATACCGTCTCCGCCTATATTTATGGTACCAAGCTCTCTTCTTTCAAGGAAGTACTTAGCCGCAAGCTCCTTGCTGCCCTCAAGCTTTAACTCCTTTGTTTTGGGAGTGATACCGCCGAATATTATTCTGTCGTTGTGGCTGTATGTAAGCTTTACCTCATCCTCTACAAAAATATCTTCCACAAGAAAATGATCTCTGAGAGTTTGGGTGTCATAGTGTTTTACATCATCAAAATGATTTGAATATCTTGTATCTAAATTCATATTTAACCTCACCGGGGGCACCTCTAAAACTGCTATTGAAGTAAAATTGAGGTAGCTTGTTCGAGGCCCGGGAAATGGCTCGAAGCCAATGTAGAGCATTGGTGAGAGACATTGACGACTAACCTTTGCAAGATAGCCAATTTTACGATTTATGAGTTTTTAGAGGTGCCCTTAATAAAGGTCGGGGTAATGCCCCGACCCTGTTTATTTACAACGAAATTATTATCTTTGAACTCTACCCGAACCGTCGCAGTTTTCAACTTCGCTTCTTGTTACTAAGTTGAAGTCGCCGGGGATAGTGTGCTTAAGAGCAGATGCGGCAACAGCAAAGTTGAGAGCATCCTTCATATCTTTTCCGTCCATAAGTCCACATATAAGACCGCCTGCAAAAGAGTCGCCACCGCCAACTCTGTCTACTATGGGGCTGATGTCGAAACGGTTTGAACGATAGAACTCTCTTGTCTTACCGTCCATTATACAAGCAGACCAACCGTTGTGAGAAGCCGAGAAGGACTCTCTTAATGAAGATATAACATACTTGAAACCGAACTTGTCGATCATCTGGTTGAATATATCCTGATAGCCTGCCATTTCAAGCTCACCGCTGGTTACATCGGTATTACCGGGCTTGAATCCCAATACCTTCTCTGCATCCTCTTCGTTACCGATGCAAACGTCAACATACTGCATAAGGTTTGTCATGACCTTCTGAGCTTTTTCGCTTGACCAAAGTTTCTTACGGAAG
Source organism: Bacillota bacterium (assembly GCA_017444985.1). GTDB lineage: Bacteria > Bacillota > Clostridia > Lachnospirales > CAG-274 > UBA3680. The sequence continues at coordinate 2,533 of JAFSVK010000057.1, read as the reverse complement.
TTAAGGTCACAGGAAACAGTAACACCCTTTGCCTTAGCAGCCTTACAAGCAGCCTCTGTAACTTCAGCCGCGATGTCGCTTACTGCGGGGGTGATACCTGTGAAGTGGAACCAATCAGCACCTTCGAATATTTCATCAAAGTTGAACTGATCTGCTGTAGCTGTAGAAATAGAAGAATGAGCTCTGTCGTAAACTACGTTTGATGCTCTCATGGAAGCACCTGTCTCTAAGTAGTAGATACCAAGTCTCTCACCGCTCTTTACGATGTGCTTTGTCTCAACACCGTATTTTCTGAGAGCAGCTATAGCACAGTTACCGATAGGGTTATCGGGTACTGCTGTAACAAACTCTGCATCGTGGCCGTAATTAGCTAAGGAAACGGCTACATTTGCCTCGCCACCGCCGTAATTGATATCAAACTCGTCAGCCTGTATAAATCTTTCGTTGTTGGGTGTGGATAATCTTAACATGATCTCACCCATTGTAACTATCTTGCCCATTGGATTAATCCTCCTTGAAAATATATAAATTTGCTATGCAAAACATAACATTCTGAAAGTATTATAGCACAATAAAAAGTTTTATTCAACCAATATTTCAAAAAAATTTCAAAAATATTACAAACATTAATCCACCTTACGCACAAGGCTTCTCCAGTCAAGGTCACCTCTGTCAAGGGCAAGGAGAAGTACCTCTGCCGTTGCAAGGTTGCTTGCAAGAGGTATGTTGTGTATATCGCAGAGTCTCAATACGGAACCTATATCGGGCTCATATATTTTGGAAGCCACGGGGTCTCTTAAGAATATAACAAGGTCAATGTCGTTGTTGGCTATCTGAGAACCCAGCTGTTGTTCTCCGCCCAAATGCCCCGCAAGATACTTGTGAACGGGAAGGTTTGAAGTCTCCTCTATAAGTTGACCCGTAGTTCCCGTAGCGTATATCTCATGTTTTACAAGTATGTGCCTGTATGCGATACAGAGATTTTCCATTAATGTTTTCTTGCTGTCATGTGCTACCAATGCAATGTTCATATTTTTTCACCTCAAAACATAGATTTTGGCTTTCTGCTCATACCTATACTGAGCACCAAGCCGATAGATATCATATCGACCCACATTGAGCTACCTCCATAACTCATAAAGGGCAGTGGCATGCCCGTGTTTGGCAACAACCCTGTTGAAACTCCGATATTTACAAAAGTTTGAAACGCCAACATGGTCGCCACTCCGCAAGCCATGAGCCTGCCTGTAAGATCATCGGCTTTGAAGGCTGTAAATATACATTTTGCGATTATGGCAAACATTACCGCCAAAACGCCTATACACCCCAAAAAGCCAAATTCTTCTCCGACTACCGAAAATATAAAGTCATTGTGAGATTCGGGTAGGTAGCTTAGCTGGTTTATAGTGCCCTTGTATAAACCTTTACCCCTTAGCTGCCCCGAGCCTATTGCCCAAATGGAATTTCTTGTCTGATAGTAATTCTGACTGGAAATATCGGGCTTCACAACGGGAATAAGTCTTTCTATTTGATAATCGTTCAAAAATATTTTAAGTATTTTGTGTTCATCGCTCATAAGGTCTGCGTACAGTATAACGAATATAGGTATTACTATAGCCAAAACAACAACTATATATTTCCAACTGATATTGCCCATAAAGAGCAAACATACCAATATGGCGGCAAGCACTAAGCTTGCCGAAAGGGAAGGTTGTTCTTTTATTAACAATATTGGCACTGCCGCACTGAGCACAATGAACAACAATACACCTATATTATTAACCTTTTCGTGCAATTTGTCAATAAATTTTGATAAAAAAATTATAATAAATATTTTTGAGAACTCGGAAGGCTGTATTCCGAATATCCATCTCTTAACTCCCGCCCGCTCTTTGCCTATGACCAGCACAAGTATAAGGAGTATAATGTTGAGTATGTACAAGAATATATAGAATTTAGCTATGAATTTGTAGTCGGTGAAGGCTGTTATTATAAGCAACACCACACCTACACATGCCCATATTATCTGGCTCGAATATTCTCCCCCTGTACCGTTTACATTTATTTTGGTGGCACTTCCTATTATTATTATACCGAATACCGTAAGTCCCAGTACGAGAAGAAGAAGTGAAAAGTCAAAAGACAGGAGCTTTCTTTTAAGATCCATTATATTTCTCCGTTTTAGAGTTCCTTAAAAAGAACCGCACAGACATAATTTGTTTTTAGAGGTCCACTTTTATTGAAAAATTCCGTTTTCAATTATATTATAAGTATTTTTGCTCTAAAATTCAAGTGGTTTTGACATTACTTTCGGCATAAATGTTTTTCTTGGGAAATACATATTAAACAAAAGGGGCTGTGAAAAAACAAAATGTGCTTTTTCACAGCCCTTTGTAGAAAAATATATAAACATTATCGCCGTCGGCAGACTTTAAATCCGCAGTTCACAACTTTTGGCATAGCCAAAAGCCAATTGCTACGCAATTGTCCGCATCTATCTTTGCGGTTGATGTTCGGGCTCCGCTCGAATGAG
>JAFSVK010000056.1 GCA_017444985.1 Bacillota bacterium | reverse complement strand
CGAAAAAAGTAATCGGGACACCCATAGGGTGGCTTTTGACGATAGTCAAAAGTGCTTTTGCCTCCCTAAAGAGGCGCGCAGAACGGCTGTTTATCGGCAAAAATCTCATTTTTGCCGGGGGTGTGATATTTCACACCCCCCTGTTTTTTAGAAGGTATAAATATGAAGGAAGAAAACACAAAAAGAATAGCATATTGGGATAATTTAAAAGGAATACTTATACTTCTTGTGGTGTTTGCCCACATACTTTTCGGACTACAGGATATTTCTCCCGTGTATAACACTACGGTGGATATTATATACACCTTCCACATGAGCGCCTTTGTATTTGTTTCGGGCTATTTCGGTAAAAGTAAAAACTCCCACAGCTTTGAAAGTATTGTAAAATTGCTGTTTCTTTACTTCATATTTAACTCTGTCATGGGCTTTATGTACGGTTTTAAGTCCATGTTACACCCTATGTACTCCTTTTGGTACCTTTTGGCATTGGCTCTGTGGCGTGCTACCGCCCACCGTATTGCAGGCTTTAAAAGTATAAATATCATACTCCTTGCATTAGCTTTATTTATAGGCTTTTATCCCGATATAGACAACACCTTCGCCCTTGCAAGGATCATAGGCTTTTATCCCTTTTATATGAGCGGATATATGCTGAATAGGGAAAAGAGCGAAAAACTCATAAATAAAAAATACATTAAAAGAGTTTTTATAGGCTTGTGCTTTGCCCTTACCTTCGGTGTTGTATCTTACGTAGCTGTAAAATTTTTTTGCTACAGTGACGAGGCTCTTCAAATGGGTGCCTATCAAGACCCTACGGATGCCTTCGGAAGAATAGTGCTTTTTGCCCTTTCCTTCCTTGCTATATACGCCCTAAGATATATTACCCCGGGTAAAAACATTCCGGTTTTAGGTATGTTTGGCAGAAACTCCCTTTCCGTATTCATATTCCACAGACCCGTAACACTTTTTATAAGCGAACACATAAAAACTATGGGTATAGGGGAAGTTTTCGCCCTTTCCGTATTTTTAACCTTTATAATATGCCTATTATTCGGAAACAACTTTGTTGCAAAATACTTCAACATCTTTGCGGATATGGGCAAAAAAATATTTACGGAAAAAGAAAAAGGCTTTAATATTGCAAAATTCACGACCCTTGCAGTAGCTTTTTATTTTGTATTCTCGGTAATTATAAAGACCTATAATGAAGTTAATGTGGAAGAAGAGGAAAAATCGGTAGTCTCCGAAAACACTTCGGAAGACATAATATACCCCGTAATGAACACCGATGAACAAAAAGCCTTTGATGAAGCTTTCAGGCTTACATTTGCGGGGGATCTGATATTGCTTGAAGACCAGGTAAAAAGAGGATACAACGGAAAAGATTACGATTTTTCCGATATGTTTTCAGCCGCAAAGCCTCATATCGCCTCTGCCGACTATGCCATAGGTGTTTTTGAGGGACCTATGGCAGGAGAGGAAGCAGGCTATTCCACAAGTAATTTTGATGACGGCAAGTCCTTATATTTAAACTTTCCCGACTCCTTTGCCTACTATGTTAAAGATGCAGGCTTTGACCTTGTGACTACCGCCAACAATCACTTGCTTGATAAGGGTGAAAAGGGAGCACTTCGCACCATAGATGTATTGGATAAAACAGACCTCGATCACACAGGCTCCTACAAAAGTGCGGAAGACAAGGAAAAAAATCATATAAAACTTGTAGAAGTACAGGGCATAAAAATGGCGGTACTCTCCTATACCTACGGAAGTAACTATATTGATACGGGAGTGTTAACAAAGGGAAAATACTCATATATTACCTCCGTAATATCGGGCACCGAGGGGGAAGAGTTTGAAGTTCTTAAACAAAGTGTTGAAAATGACTTTAAACAAGCAAAAGCTCTGAACCCCGACTTTATAGTTGTACTACCTCATATAGGCACGCAATTTTCTAACTCTACCGACAAAGAACAGGAAGTGTGGTTTAATATATTCAAGGAAAACGGTGCGGATATAATATTGGGAGATCACCCCCATGCCGTTGAACCCGCCTATATAGAAAACTATAACGACAAAAATATATTCGTAGGCTACTGCCCCGGTAATTTTGCAAATATCTACCGTGATAAACAAGGGGATACAAGTATGCTGACAGATGTATATATAGACCGTAACACAAAGAAAATAATAGGCGGAAGTTTTGTGCCCCTCTACACCTATGCCCCCGCAGACGGTAACTACCGTGCCGTTCCCATATATGATATTGAATGCGATGATGTTTTAAGGTCGTCTCTTACAACAGATGATATAGACAAGGCATTAGAGGCTAAAGACAGGGTAACAAAGGTTATATTCAAAAACCCCGTGAAAGACAAGGCTCAAAGATACTATTTTAACGAAAAGGGCTACCTACGCCAAAAAACAACGGGACTTTCCCTTTCCCCAAATATGAAAGAGGGTAAACTTTACACCCTTATGGAAAGCTCCCAAAGTATATGCTTTATAGGTGACAGCGTAACGGAAGGCACCAAAAACGGAGGCTGTCCTTGGTATGAGCCTATAGAAGATTTTTTTTCCGATAAGGATATAACAAATTTTTCAAAGGGCGGCTGTACAATATCCTACATGGTACACAGAACAGATGAGATACCCACCGCCGACCTCTATGTTATAGCCCTTGGCACAAATGATGTAAGATACAGAGATGAACTCAGCTGCGCTATGACAAAAGAAAGCTTCATAAAGGAAACAGACACCCTTAAAACCAAGCTTTCCCAAAAAAATCCCAAAGCCCGTTTTATATTCATAGCCCCTTGGTACTCCACAGATGCCGACCCCTACTCCAAACTTACATTCAAAGAAAAAACAGCCTTAAACCAAGAGTACTGTGAGGCACTTAAAAACTACTGCCAAAAAGAAAATATCACTTTTATAAATGCAAACGACTACATAAAAGAAACCCTTACCCTCTACCCACAAAAAACCTACCTCTTAGACCACATCCACCCCAACTCCTCGGAGGGTGTAAAACTGTATAGCGAGGCGGTATTGTTGGGATAGAGATCTCGTAAAATCACAAATTGTAAATTATGCTAAAGAGCTGTGAAAATATAAAAACTTTTCACAGCTCTTGTTTGTATAGTGGGTGTGCACTACTTTTGTGGTTTTGAGTGGTACGAATAGCTTTGTAAGCATAGGTGTCGGTTGCTCCATCGTCCGCCCTATGGGCTTCCTTCCCCTCCCGGGGTGGGTACCTCTCCGTCACAGCTGTGCTGTGCCACCTCTCCTTTCAGGCGAGGCTTTCCCGTTGTTTCGGGTTTTGTTTCTTACTTTGTTGCTACTCTAATGTACGTTTGCCATATACAACTCCTAAGCCACATCGACACTCTGCCTCGCCTGAACAGCCACAGCTGACGGAGAGGTGTCAGCTTTAGCCGACGGAGAAGTTCCGCCATATAGATATATTGGTAATTATCGAAACGGATGCCTGTAAAATCAATTTAGAGGTGCCCATAATGCTACAATATTTAATGTGACAAAAAGGGGACATATCTTTCAAGCTTAACAAACCGGTATAATAAAAGAAAGCGCCCCTTTTTCGGAACGCCTTCTTTACTCAGGTGTTATTTCACCTTTATTTTAACCGTTGTGCCCTCTTCTATCTTAACATTTGCGGAAGGCATTTGAGCGTAGACTTTAGCTGTTTTGCTTTCTACGACTGTTTCTTCTTCTTGTGTATCTTCTTCCTCGCTGTTGGTTTCCGTATCGGTATCGGTCACTGCTTCTTCGTCGGTTTCCACATCTCCGTTATCTACGGAAACGGAGCAACCGAATCCCGATAATTCAAGCATCCTTCTTGCATCATCGGCATTCATACCCGATACATCGGGCACGGGAACAAGCTTTATGTCTTTATTTGTCTGTGTGATGTTAAACAGCATCATACCTACCTTTGACTCAAGCTTGGTACCGCCTGCGGGACTTTGATTAGCTATGGTATCACCCGAGCCTATTATCTCGAAGTCTATACCCTCGTTTATAAGTTCCTGTATGGTAGTCTTTAAATTCTTGTTGGTATAATCCTTTACGGTGTAGCCATTTGAGGTGCTCTCATTCTCCTCACCCGTAGTAACATCTGCGGGGATAGCCTCGTACTTTATTATCTTTTCCATCAAACTCTTCAACATAGGTACGGGAGATGCCTCTCCGCCCTCATCGTTGTAGTCCTTAGGCTTATGGATGAGAGTCATCAACATCAAGTTGGGATTTTCAACGGAGTGGTAGGCTATAAAGCTTAGGGTATATTTCTGTTCGCTACGAGGGGACTGCTGTGCGGTACCTGTTTTTCCGCCCATAACATAGCCCTGTATAACAGCCTTTTTACCCGTACCTTCCGTAAGAACATCCTCAAGAGCGACTCTTATGTAATCCGATGTTTCTTTTGAAATAACTCTTCTGAGTACGCAGGGTTTATTTTCATATATTACCTTATCCGCATCGTCCATTACCTGGGATACGATGTAGGGACGCAGTATCTTTCCTCCGTTTATAAGGGCTGCAAAGGCTGTAAGAGCCTGTATGGGAGTACAGTTAAAGCCCTGTCCGAAGGAACTTGTTGCCATTTCCGCCGTGTGTAGATTTTCTTCCGTATACAGAAGGTTAGAGGCGCTTACCTCTCCCGGCAGGTCTATACCCGTAGTTTCTCCGAAACCGAAATCCCTTTGATACTTAAGGTATTTTTCCGCTCCCAACTTTGTGATTATCTGCATCATACCTACATTACAGGATTGTGCAAGAACACCGTTTAAAGTTAGGGAACCGTGACCCGCTCTGTTGTGACAGTGTATTACATGCTCTGCCACCGTCATGGAGCCACCGCAGTAGAAAGTATCATCCTTGGATATGGCATTTTCTTCCAATGCCATAGCTGCCACTATAGGCTTGTATATGGAGCCCGGCTCAAAAGTTTCCGTTATTGTGAAATTCTTCCACGACTTTGTGGCGTAGCTTGTCTTTTCTTCATCCGACATCTGTTCCCAAGCGCTGTAAAGTTCGGGATCCTCAAGTTGAGATATTTTCTCCATGGGATCGTTGGGATCGAAGGTGGGATACTGCGCCATAGCGTATATTTCCCCTGTTTGGGGATTCATAACAACGGATACGGAATATTCGGGGGAATATTCGTCGTAAGCGGTCTTACAAACCTCTTGTGCATAGGACTGTATCTCGGAATCTATGGTAGTTACAATCTTGTTTCCCTTTTTGGCAGGTTCCCTTTGAGTCACCACGCTTCCGCCCGATTCGTAAGTTCTGAATGTTCTTCCCGGAACACCTGTCATATAGTCGTTGTAGGAGCTTTCAAGTCCCCAAAAGGAATCGCCTCTTATAAAACCTATGATCTGTGAGGCAAGCATACCCTTGGGGTAGCTTCTTTTGGTGTCCTGTTCTCCGTAGAGCCAGTTGTAACCCAGATCGTTTATTTTCTTGCCCTTTTCAAAGGACACTTTTTTTGCTATTACAAAGTAGTTTGTATCCTTTGCGGGAACACCCTCGGCATTTGTGGCTATGTAGCCTTCAAGCTCATCCATGGGTATACCCAATATGGAGTTTATTTTTTCAAGGGTCTCTCTTTGTTTTTCGGGCTTTTGCATTACGCAAAGCCTTACATCGAATATAATGTTAAAAACCGTTTCGCCTACGGCAAGTTGCTGGCCGTTGCGGTCTAAAATATCTCCTCTGTTAGGGCTTATGACCTTATCCTGCACCTTGTTAAGCTGATTGTATATAGCGGCTTTTTCATAATCTTTGCCGTTTGCTTTTATATGTAAAACACGAAAAAAGCCCACGGAAATCACACCAACCACACTAAAAAGCAGTAAGAGCATTATTCTTGCCTCGTAGTTGATGCCACCCCCGCCTTCCCTTTTGGGTCTTTTTGAGGGCCTTGTATTTTCCTTGCGGGCCTTATTTTTCTTCTTTATATTAGTTGCCATTTTACTCCATTCCCAACAAACTCTTAAAAGTATCCCCAACGGAATGATGTATCGCGGAGCTGGTATCGTACTGTACGGTATAGCTGTCTGCGGGTATTTCTATATCTCTCATTTGATATTCGGCAGGCTTTTGAAGACCGAGTTCAAGAGCCTTCTGCTCTATTTCTTCAAGATTTATCTTCTCATCTATAGCAGCTCTCGTGTACTCGTTGTCCTCTCTTACAGAGTCGAGTTCTTCGCTCATGGCCACTATACGCTCTCTTTGAGTGTTATTGCCTGCACTTATGGCAAGAAAAGCCATTACAAGGCCAAAAAGTATTATGGATACTCCGTATATCTTGTATAAATTCAAAGGTAATGCCTCCTTTTCGGAAGTATAGACCTCTTCAACTTTTTTAGAGCGTATACGAACGGTTTTATATATCACCCTCTGAGGTTCTTGCCTTGTGTACTCCACAGGTGCAAGCTTATATGCGGAGGATGTGTCGTTGTAGTCGGAATAATAGCCTCTTTCCAAAGTGTTTGTTCTGCCGTTTTCCCTTCTTTGTCTTGCAGCGACATAGGAGGGGGAACTTATTCTGTCTCTCGCCCCCGTGTGAGTATAGGAGGAGAGTCTATCCTGTGCGTGTCTTTCGGCAAAATCACTGTATGAAAATGCGGAGGCTCCGTGTGTACGGCCTGTATTTTTTGAAAGGTCTCTTCCTTTCCGCCCCGAAAATAAGCCTCTCTGAGCGGTAGTGTTGCGGGAAATACCGAAATTTTTTCTTGTATTTTTGACATTTTTCATTTCCCACACTTCCTTTCAATTATATTACAATTTCATGTTAAAATCAATATATATATTTTGCCGTATTTTTTTTAAATCTTTTATAATTTTTCGGCAATTCTTAACTTTGCGCTTCTTGAACGGGGATTTTCTTCTATCTCCTCTTTTGAAGGCAACACGGGTTTACGGCTTATAACCTTGCACACAGGCTTTTTACCGCAAACACATACGGGAAAATCCGCAGGACAGGTACAAGGTCTTTCCAATGTTCTGAAAGTGTTTTTAACGATCCTGTCTTCCAAGGAATGGAAGGTTATAACACATATCCTTCCACCACTTTTCAGCAACTCCGCCATATCCTTAAGAGCACCTTCCAATATGCCAAGCTCGTTGTTTACTTCTATACGTATGGCTTGGAATGTTCTCTTAGCGGGGTGAGGGCCGTTTGCCCTTGCCCCCTTAGGCACCGCTTTTTTGATCACTTCCACCAGCTCTCCCGTAGTTTCTATGGGAGAAACTTCTCTTGCATCTATAATAAAATCGGCTATTCTTTTAGCCCATCTTTCTTCTCCGTATTCCCATATAATATGCGTTAGTTGTTCACGGGAATACGAATTAACCACCCGGTATGCAGACAGAGGAGATCGCACATCCATTCTCATATCGAGAAGCGCGTTGTTATTGTAGGAGAAACCCCTGTCTGCTACATCTAATTGGTGGGAGGATACACCCAAATCGAGTAAAAAACCATCTATAGAACCGGGAGTATAACCCAGATCGTATGCTATGTCTTTAATATTTGAGAAATTTGAGTGAACATATTTCACATTTTTATAGGAAGAAAGTCTTTCCTTTGAGGCTTCGAGTGCCTCCGAATCTTGGTCTACACCTATAAGAGTGCCCTTTTGTCCTATTCTTTCAAGTATGCCCTTGGAGTGTCCCGCACCGCCTAAGGTACAGTCCACATAGGTTCCGCCCTCCTTTAGAGCGAGACCTTCCATACACTCCGAAAACAAAACCGAAACATGTTCAAAGTTCAACATTCTCATTCCTTAATCAAAAATCAATTTCAAAGTCCAGATCCACTGCGGAGTTGTCATACTCGGCATTGTACTCTTCCCAAGCTTTTTTGTCCCATATTTCTATACAATCGTTAGAGCCTATGGAAACTATCTCTTTTGAAAGAGCGGCAAATTCCTTTAAAGATTGTGAAATTATAATACGCCCGTTTTTATCGGGCTCACATTTGCAGGCGGAGGCGGTGAAGTGACGGGATAACTGTCTGTTTCTCTTAACACTTTTTGGAAGTGCGGAAAGTTTGGTCATAAATTCTTCCCATCTTTCCTTGGGATAGACCGCAAGGCAGTTGTCAAATCCCTTTGTGATGTAAAACTCGTCACCCAAAAGGTTTCTGAGCTTTGCGGGGATTATTATTCTTCCCTTGTCATCTATGGCATGAGCATATTCACCGTAAAATCTTTCGTTTTGCGTCATACCTTACCACTTCCTAACCACTTTCAACCACTTTCAACCACTTGCAGATTTATACTACTACATTTCTCCTTTTTTTTCAAGCCCTTTTTTCCGTAAAAGATATGATATGCGCCTTATTTGTTAGTTTTTTACAAAAAATTTTCCATCAAAAAAAGAGGGTGTTTTTTGACCCCCTTATTTTGTGTTTTGTTACAAAAAATTTTCATTATATTGTTTTTTTGTTTACAGCAAAAATAATTTTACACAAAATCAGCTATAAGTAAAAGTAAATTTGCACAAAAGCCATATTGTGGATATTTCACAAATTTTCAAACTCAAAAGGCTTTGTCATCCGCAATATTATACAAGTTATATAATATTTATGTTACAATAAAATTATAAATATATAACATTTTGTTATATGTCGGATTTTGTTCTTGACTTTCTTTTGTGTGCTCTCACCAAGCCTCTTACGTAGGCAAAAGCCTCCTCCTCACCGTTTTCCGCCAGGTATTTAAGCAGAAAATGTATGAGTTTTTCCGTATCGGGGTGGAGCCTTCTCAATTTTTTAACACGTTCATAGTAATTTAGGGCGTAGGAATCATTGTAATCTTCCTTGCCGTATATTTTACTTGCCGCCACCCTGTCACAAAACATTTCCACCACATATTTAAGAGGCATTTTAACAGGCTCCATACTGTGGGTGTCGTTATTGTAGTCTGTCCAATACTCAAAATGATGCTTGTTTCTGCCCTTGTGGTGCATCCAGGCTCTTGAACAGCCTTTTTTCTTCCTCGCCTCGTCATTGGGGCTTTTTTTGCCGTCGGTATAGTAGCGTATACCCTCCAAAAACTCCTCGGGAGAATATTTTGAAAGGTCGTGAAAGAGCCCCTGCCAAAATATACCCGCCTTAAAGCAATGGTATATAACCATGTGACGATGCCTTGTAATAGTAAGAAAATGTCCTTTTACTTTTTTTAGATCCATATTCATATAAACACCTTGATAATATTTGTAAATTTGGTATAATTATAGCAAACAATGTTTTAAAATACAAGAAAGACGAGGAATAAATATGAAAGCAAAACTTATAGCCGCCACCTTGCTTTTTTCACTGCTTGTTCCCTATGGTGTACAAGCAGCGCAGCCCACGGTGGAGATAGACGGTAAAACCGTGGTTTTTCCCGATGCACAGCCTAAGATCACAGAGGGCAGAGTGTTGGTACCCTTAAGAGGTGTGTTTGAAAACTTGGGCTTTACCATAAACTGGAATCAAGAAAGCAAAACAGCTTTTCTTTCGGGAAGCGGTATCAGAGTGCAAGTCTCCGAAGAGGGTATATTTGCACTTTCAAAAGCCTCAAACCTTCAAGTACCCATAGAAAGCGACGTACCGCCCCAAATATGGGAGGATAGATTTTACATCCCCTTAAGAGCGGTGGCTCAAGCCTCGGGAGCAAAGGTAGATTGGGATGCGGAGAGCAAAAAGGTCATAATAGTAAGTGCTTCGGAACAGGCAAAACAAGACACACCAAAGCCTGCGGTACAGACACCTACCCCCTCATCTCCCGCACCTTCTCAAAACACAAGTGTGCCCGATGAAGATATAGCTATAGACGACCCGGAAGGTACTCTTACAGCTAACGATACAGCCTACTTGGAAAGCCTTTTTTCAAGCCTTGATAATATAAAGGCTTTAGCTAAAAATGACCCTGCCCTGCTTTGCTTCTACGGTTTAAACAACAGCGACAAACTCATACCAAACACGGAGGAGTATCCCCAAATACAAGTTCTTTGCGATAATATACTCTCCCTGACCCCTACAAGCAAAACAGAGGCCATACAGGCAAAAGCCGCAGAGTTTGCGGGACTTTTAAAACAGGAGATGACTCTTTGCAAAGACACCTCCCTGACACCCTATCAACTTTACGAGAAAACAGTGGAATTAAGCAAGAAGAGATACAATATCTCTTTAGCCTACAGTTCCGAACTGTACAACTATTTTACCGAAAACTCCATCGGCTTTGAGCGACTTTTCGGTGAATACGTACTCGATGCAATGAACTGACCCCCTACCCCGAGCTTGCCACGCAACTCGGGGTAATTTTACATTTCTTTAAAATTTATATCAAATTTATATCAAAAACTTTTTTAACTATTGCACATATTATAATTTTATGGTAAAATCAAGTGAGATTTTAGGTAATAATATACACACATAATATATACGGAAAACATACAGAAAGAGGTGAGGGAAATGTTTGCAAACTATGCCATAATAGATGAATATCTCAATGTATTAAGTGGAAGCACCGAGTTTTTCAAGTTTATGGGAGCTCTTAATTTCAGCTCCATACTTTCTCAAGTTTCCGATCAAGACGCTATCACGTTACGAGCAGCCACAAAATACGTATTTGACAACAACGCCGACAAATCCCTACAGCTTGAGCTCTTAAACAGTAACGGAGAGTATCGCTCCTGCTACATAATGCTTTCTCCTCAGCCCAATGATTTCGGCAGCAGGACCATACTTATAAACATATATGATATAGTTCAGACAGTATCCGATGTTTCTGCTATGAAACGACACATGGATGTTATGCAGATGGCTATAGACGATAACAGCCTTCTTTTTGAGTTCACACCCTCAAACAAGAATATGCACATATATCGTTGCGATTCCACCAATATATATACGGTCTACAACGGAAATGTAAACGACTGGTCGGATTCGGTCATATACGAAAACAGAATAGAAGATGAATACAGAGAGGCTTTCAGAAGCTTCATAGACGATATTAAAAGAGGCTCCCGCATAATCAAAACCGAGATCGCCTTCGATCTTTTCGGAGACGGCAGTATAAAGCCCTATATTATAGAAGGCGGTGTCATTATAAACAATTCCACCGTTGAGGCGGTGGGCGGTGCCATAAAGTACAAGGATCCTACCAACAAGGTGGATATACTCAGCGACTTTGGCAAAGACTTTATGACAGGTGTCCTTGATAAGAGGGCTATAGTTAAATACGCCAAAGATAAGCTTGAAACAAGAACAAACGAAAATATTACCCTTGCCATGCTGGATCTTGACTACTTCAAAGACGTAAACGATGTTTTAGGCCACAGCAAGGGTGATGAGGTCATTATAAAGTTTGCCGATATCATACGCACCTGTATAGGCGATAACGGTGCGGTGGGTAGATTTGGCGGTGACGAGTTCATGGTGGTTATAGACGATATAAAAGACACTCTTAATATAAGAGAGTTTTTCAGAGCCATAAGAACAGCCACCGAGACAGAGTTTAAAAGCACAGGGGACAACAAAATAAGCGTAACTACCTCCATAGGTATTGCCCCCTTGGATAACATCGACGGAGAACCTACCTACGAAAATATGTTCAAAACCGCCGACTACTGCTTATATATGGCGAAGGAATACGGCAGGAACCGCTATGTCATATACGATGACAGATCCAAGAAAAATTTCAGAGTAGACGGTTCCACGGCTCAAAACAAATATACCAAAGCCTCCCGTAAAAACAAATTTATGTTGTCCATGACGGAGCTTTTGTTCAGCCAAGGCATACCCTCCATACCCGAGGTTATAAAAAACGTTGCCGACCAAATGGGGCTTGACAATGTAAATATTTACTACGGTAAAAAGCCCGAGCTTATGTTCCACTTCGGTATACAGTCCCCCGAAAAACTTTCCTCGGACTACATATTTGAAGACGATTATTTATCAAACTTTAACGAAAACAGTATGTATGCCCTTTCCAACTCCGCCTCCATAGGCATGAGGATGCCCAAGGCTTACTCCTACCTTAAAGAGCAAAATATATATTCCTGCGTGCAGTTCCTTATAAAAGACGATAAAACAGAGGATATAATAGGTCTCCTTTCCTACGAGGTAAGCTTTGCTCCGGGTAAATATTGGCACGACGACGAGATGAATATGCTGGGTATAATAAGCCAGATCATGGCACAAATACTAAAAAGAGAAAAACCCCTTTAATACTACAAGCCGGTTTGAAAAAGTACCGGCTTTTTTAATGGGGAACTCTAAAGAAAGGCAAAGCTATATGTCTGATATATTCCAAAGAACAAGGCTTCTTATAGGCGATGAGGCTTTTAAAAAACTGAAAAAAGCACGTGTAGCCGTATTCGGCATAGGCGGTGTGGGCGGTTTTGTCTGCGAGGGTCTTGTAAGAAGCGGTGTGGGTTCCTTTCATCTTATAGATAACGACACCGTTGCCCCCTCCAATATAAACAGGCAGATAATAGCTACCCATTCCACCCTTGGCAGATATAAGACAGAGGTCATGAAAGAGCGTATGCTTGAAATAAACCCCGATGTAAATGCAGAGACACTAAATACCTTCTTTCTGCCCGAAAACCAAGATGAATTTGACTTTGAAAAATACGACTATGTGGTAGATGCCATAGACACCGTCACAGCAAAAATAGCCCTTGCCCTTGTATGCTCCCAAAAGAACATACCCCTTATATCTTCCATGGGTACGGGCAACAAGCTTGACCCCACAGCCTTTAAGGTGGCGGATATAAGTAAAACAAAAGTCTGCCCCCTTGCAAAGGTCATGCGAAGGGAGCTTAAAAAAAGAGGCATAGATAAACTTAAGGTAGTATACTCGGAGGAGGCTCCCATAAAGCCGCCTCCCACGGAGGATATGCCTCCGGGCCGCAGAGCCACCCCCGCCTCCATAGCCTTTACCCCTTCGGTAGCGGGCCTTATTATAGCCTCGGAAGTCGTAAAAGACCTGATAAATAAAAATTCTTGAATATTTTTTAAATATTGTATATAATGATACGAGTTGATTTTCGGAATCCCCTTAAATCATTGAAAGGAGTCAAAAATGCCAATTACGGATTATTTGGAAAGAAACGCTTCTCTTTACGGCGATGAGACCGCTCTTGTAGAGGTCAATCCCGAACAAAAAGAGCCCAGCAGAATAACTTGGAAGGACTATTCTCTCATACAGCCCACCTCGGGCACCTTCTACAGAAGGGAGATAAGCTGGGGCGTATTTAACGAAAAAGCCAACAGAATGGCAAATATGCTTATAGACAGAGGTATAAAAGCGGGAAACAAGGTAGGTATACTTATGATGAACTGCCTCGAATGGCTTCCCATATATTTTGGTATACTGAAATCGGGAGCCTTGGCGGTACCCCTTAATTTCAGATACTCTTCCGAGGAAATACAGTACTGCTCCGACCTTGCGGAGCTTGATATACTTGTGTTCGGTCCCGAGTTTATAGGAAGAATAGAGGCTATAGAAGAAAAGCTGAGCAAAAACAGACTCCTTATATTTGTAGGTGAATCCTGCCCCACCTTTGCCGAAAGTTACAGAGAGCTTGTGGCGGATTTCCCCAGCACGAACCCCGGTATCCCTCTCAGCGATGAGGACGATGCGGCAATATATTTTTCCTCGGGAACAACAGGCTTTCCCAAGGCCATACTCCATAAGCACAAAAGCCTTGTACACGCGGCAAAGGTAGAGCAAAAACACCACTCAACCTCTCGTGACGACTGTTTCTTATGTATACCTCCCCTTTATCATACGGGAGCCAAAATGCACTGGTTCGGAAGCCTTATATCGGGCTCTCGTGCCGTAATATTAAAGGGCACAAAGGCAGAGTATATTTTTGAGAGTGTATCTCGTGAAAAATGTACCATAGTATGGCTTCTTGTACCCTGGGCACAGGATATACTGGACGAGCTTGACAGGGGTATCATAAACATAAAGGACTACAACCTTACACAGTGGAGGCTTATGCACATAGGTGCACAGCCCGTACCCCCTTCCCTTATAAAGCATTGGATGGAGTACTTCCCCAACCACCAATACGACACGAACTACGGCCTCAGCGAATCCATAGGTCCCGGTTGTGTACACCTTGGAGTCGAAAATATACACAAAGTCGGTGCCATAGGCGTACCCGGATACGGTTGGGAGTGCAAAATAGTTGACGAAAACGACAACTTAGTACCTCAGGGCACCCCCGGAGAGTTATGTGTAAAGGGCCCCGGGGTCATGGTGGAATACTACAACGATAAGGAAGCCACCGAAAAGACATTAAAAGACGGTTGGCTCTACACGGGTGATGTGGCACAGCAAGACAAAGACGGCTTTATATATCTTGTAGACCGAATAAAGGATGTTATAGTATCGGGCGGTGAAAACCTTTACCCCGTACAGATAGAAGACTTCCTTCGCAAGAACGAAAAAATACTTGATGTAGCTGTAATAGGTCTACCCGATAAGAGGCTGGGAGAGATCGCAGGTGCGGTCATCTCCATAAGAGAGGGCTTTGAATGTACGGAAGAGGAAATAAACGAGTTTTGTCTTTCCCTTCCCCGATACAAAAGACCGAGAAAGATCATATTTGCCGATGTGCCCAGAAACCCCACGGGCAAAATTGAAAAACCTTTACTCAGAAAAAAATACGGTAAAGAACATCTTGTCGCATACGAGAACGAGGAGAACGATATATGAAAGAAATAATGCTTGGAAATAAAGCCTTTGCCAGAGGACTTTACGAGGCAGGCGCACAGGTGGTAAGTTCCTACCCCGGCACCCCCAGTACGGAAGTTACGGAAGAGGCTGCAAAGTACGATGAAATATACTGCGAGTGGGCACCTAACGAAAAGGTAGCCATGGAGGTAGCCTTCGGTGCCAGCCTTGCGGGAAAAAGAAGCTTCTGCGGTATGAAGCATGTAGGTCTCAATGTAGCGGCAGACCCTCTTTTTACAGCTTCCTACACGGGAGTAAACGCAGGTATGATAATATGCGTAGCCGATGACCCGGGTATGCACTCATCCCAAAACGAACAGGACTCAAGGCACTATGCCATAGCCGCAAAACTGCCTATGCTTGAGCCCGCCGACTCATCCGAGGCTCTTGAGTTTACAAAGCAGGCTTATGAAATATCCGAAAAATTCGACACACCCGTTATCATTAAAATGTGTACCAGAGTGGCACACTCCCAAAGCCTTGTGGAAACAAGCGAAAGAGTTGTACCCGATAATAAAAAATACGAAAAGAATATAGCTAAATACGTTATGATGCCCGGCAACGCCATAAGAAGGCATCCCTTTGTGGAACAGAGGATGAAAGACCTTGCCCTCTTTGCGGAAACATCCCATCTTAACCGTATAGAAGAAGGTAAGGATAAGTCCTTGGGTATTATAACATCTTCTACTTCCTATCAGTACACAAAGGAAGTTTTGGGAGATAAGCACCCCGTACTTAAGCTTGGTATGGTGCATCCTCTCCCCGATAAGCTTATAAAAGACTTTGCGGCTTCCGTAGAAAAGGTAATAGTAATAGAAGAACTGGATCCCATTATAGAACAGCATTGCAAGGTTTTGGGCTTAAATGTGGAAGGCAAGAGCATATTCCCTCTTTTAGGTGAATTTTCTCAGTCCCTTGTAGCCGAGAAATTAGGCTACGACAAAAAAGAAGCCTGTCCCGCCATAGAAGGCCTTCCCGTAAGACCTCCCGTAATGTGTGCAGGCTGTCCCCACAGAGGACTTTTCTACACCCTCTCCAAAAACAAGATAACCTGTTTGGGAGATATAGGTTGCTATACCTTAGGTGCGGTAGCTCCTTTAAGTGCCGTGGATATGACGCTTTGTATGGGTGCTTCCGTAAGCTCTATACACGGTTTTAACAAGGCTTTGGGCGAGGAAAGCCAAGGCAATACCGTTTGCGTTATAGGTGATTCCACCTTCATGCACTCGGGTATGACAGGTCTTGCCAACATAGCCTACAACCAAAGTAATTCCACCGTTATAATACTTGATAACTCCATAACGGGTATGACGGGACATCAGCAAAACCCTACCACGGGTTACAACATAAAGGGAGACCCCGCAGGTAAAATAGACCTTGAGGCTCTTTGCAAGGCTATGGGCTTTAAGAGGGTAGCCGTAACAGACCCTTACGACCTGGCACAAACGGAAAAGACCATAAAAGAAGAGCTTGCAGCCAATGAGCCTTCCGTAATAATAAGCAGAAGACCCTGTGCTCTTTTAAAATATGTGAAGCATAAACCTTCCCTTTGCGTGGACACAGACAAGTGTAAGAGCTGTCGTGCCTGTATGAAGATAGGCTGTCCCGCCATAAGCTTTAAAGACGGAAAAGCACATGTAGACAACACCCTTTGTGTAGGCTGCGGTGTATGCGAACAGCTTTGTAAATTTGACGCCCTTATTTCAACAGGGGATAAGGAGGCAAAGGCATGAGTAATGTAAAAAATGTTATGATAGTAGGTGTGGGAGGACAAGGCTCCCTGCTTGCAAGTAAGCTTTTGGGACATGTGGTAATGTCAAAAGGCTACGATGTAAAGGTATCCGAGGTACACGGCATGAGCCAAAGAGGCGGCAGCGTCGTGACCTATGTACGCTTTGGCGATAAGGTATACTCCCCCGTTATAGACAAGGGAGAGGCGGATTACATAATATCCTTTGAGACCTTGGAAGCGGCAAGATACCTGCCCTACTTAAAGCCCAAGGGCAAAATAATAGTAAACGCCCAGGAGATAGACCCTATGCCCGTAATTACGGGGGCAGCGGAATATCCCACGGGTCTTGTGGAAAAAATGAAGGAAATAGCCGATGTGGATGCTATGGATGCCCTTGGTCTTGCCGTAGAAGCAGGCTCAGCCAAGGCAACAAATATTGTCCTCATGGGAAGATTTTCAAAATATTTTAAAGATATAACGGAAGAGGAATGGCTCTCTTCTCTTGAGGCCTGTGTGCCTCCCAAGTTTAAGGAACTTAACAAAAAGGCCTTCTACCTTGGAAGAAATGCATAATCGGCGTAAGCCACAATAAACACCCTTTGGAGGATAATATGGGAAAATATTTCAACCCCGAGATCGAAACCATGCCCCTTGAGCAAATAAAGGAGCTTCAAAGCGAAAGACTTAGGGAGCAGGTAAAATTTGTATACGAAAATGTTCCTTTCTATAAGGAAAAAATGGATGAAAAAGGCTTAACACCCGATGACATCAAAACCGTGGACGACCTTTCAAAGCTCCCCTTTATAACAAAGGACGATCTGCGTGACCAATACCCCTACGGATTTTTGGCAACAGATATTAAAGACTGTGTAAGAATACAGTCCACAAGCGGAACCACAGGCAGAAGAGTTGTATCCTTCTACACCCAAGGTGATATAGATATATGGGATACCTGTTGTGCAAGAGCCTTGGCTGCCGCAGGTGCAACAAAGGAAGATGTTGTCCATGTAGCTTACGGCTACGGCCTTTTTACGGGTGGTGCAGGCTTGCACGGTGGTTCTCACCTTTTAGGCTCCCTCACCCTTCCCATGTCCTCAGGTAATACCGACAGACAGATACAGTTTATGACAGACTTAGGCTCTACCGTACTTTGCTGTACCCCTTCCTATGCGGCATACCTTGCCGAGAGTATAGCCGAAAGAGGCGTAAAGGATCAAATAAAGCTTAAAGCGGGTATATTCGGTGCAGAGTCTTGGACGGAAGAGATGAGAAAGAACATAGAGTCTTCCCTTGGCATAAAAGCCTATGACATCTACGGCCTTACTGAAATAGCGGGCCCCGGTGTTGCCTATGAGTGTGAGGCTCAAAAGGGTATGCACATAAATGAAGACCATTTCATAGCAGAGATCATAAACCCCGTTACGGGAGAGGTACTTCCCGAGGGTGAAAAGGGTGAGCTGGTATTTACCTGTATCACCAAAAAAGCTTTCCCTCTTTTAAGATACCGCACAAGGGATATTTGCGTACTTTCAAGAAAAGAGTGCAGTTGCGGAAGAACTCACATAAGAATGAGCAAACCCCTTGGCAGAAGCGACGATATGATGGTAGTAAAGGGTGTAAATGTATTCCCTTCACAGATAGAGACCGTACTTATAGCCAACGGCTACGAGGCAAACTATCAGCTTACCGTAGACAGAGTGCATAACTCCGATACCATATCCTGTGACGTTGAGTGGCTTCCCTACAACGCTCCCAACGACACAAAGGACAAGGCTGAAAGAGAAAAAGTACTTGTATCCAAGCTTAAATCCATGCTCGGCATAGTTGTAAAAGTAAACCTTGTAGAGCCTAAGACCATACCCAGAAGCGAGGGTAAGGCAGTAAGAATAATAGATAAGAGAAATCTCTTTGAGGAAAATACCCTTAAATGATAATAGATTTTCATACTCACATTTTTCCCGACAGCATAGCGGAAAAGTCGGTAAAATTTTTAGCGGAAAAAGGAAATATCAAAAACCACACGGAAGGAACTGCCCGGAGTCTTCTTGAAAGCCAAGAAAAGGCAGGTATAGACTTATCGGTGGTACTGCCCGTAGCAACAAAGCCCAAGCAGTTTTCATCAATAACGAAATTTGCCGCCTTTGTAAATGAAAAGTACGAGGGGAGCCTTCTCTCCTTCGGCGGTATACACCCCCTTTCCCCCGACTTTAAACAGGAACTTAAGACCATTAAAAGCGAAGGACTAAAGGGCATAAAACTCCACCCCGAATACCAAGATGTTTTTATAAACGATATAGCCTGCAAAAGGTTGATATACGAAGCCTCCGCCTTGGGACTTATAACCGTTATACACGCAGGTAGGGATGTAGCCTTCCCCGAGCCCGTAAAGTCAAATCCCGATGGTATAGCCGAGGTGATAGCCGAGATAAAGCCCGAAAAATTCGTGCTTGCCCACTTCGGAGGCTTTCATTGTTGGGAAGAGGTAGAAGAAAAAATATGCGGAAAAGATGTTTTTATAGACACCTCCTCCACCCTTGAATTTATAGACGAGGAGCTTTTCCATAGTATATATTTAAAACACGGCTACAAAAAAATACTTTTTGCTACCGACAGTCCATGGTGTGACCAAAAAAATTATGTCGAGACCATTAAAAAACTCATAAAAAACAAAGAGGAACTTAAATTAGTCATGGGTGAAAACGCACAAAAATTACTTGCTTTAACTTTCTCGTAATTTAAATACTTATAACAAATGGGAGGTGATTTGCATCTCCCATTTGTTATTTATTAAAATCAACCTCATCATTTATATTTGCGGTACAATATCGCACCCGTAATCAATCTATTACGCAGTTAAAATAAAAAACGGCAATCTATTGGGAAAAGTAGGAAAAACCTTTGCATAATAATTATCTTCAACGAAAAAAGGCAGGGCTATTAAAATTAGCCTTGCCTTTTTAAGTAAGCGAATTAATCAAATTATAATATCATATGTTTCTTTATAAGTTATTGAGATTAACATCGTTCTGAATAATATATGTGCCATTATTCTTTTCTATTAAGAGATTTATTGCCGTGTTGAATAAGTTTTTCAATTTTTGTGCTGTTTTTTCATCGGGACAACCTTTATAAGTGAATTCTTTTGAATTATCAATAAAGAATGTATCGTATAAGTCGCTGACTTCCATAAAAGCATTTGTAAGTTCTTGGTCATCATCCCATTCAGGAGGATTATCATTATCAATTATCTCATCGTTTTCGTCATATAACCATAAACAATATGTGTTATATTCAAGTAAAACCCTAATCTTTTTAATCATTTTTATCATCCTTTCATGCTTTTTGGATTTGCACTGACAATATATCCATTTTCACTTACTTGTACTGCTATGCGTTGAGTTATACCATCATAAACAAACTCATAAATTGTCCTCGGATTACGCTTTCCTTGTGTTCCAATAATATTTCCTTGATACACGGCTTCAAGAATATAATTCGGAATATTATCCGTAGCTATACCTTTTCCATTAAACTCTTTTTCGTGTTCACTAATTATGAAGTTGTCAATTTTACTTGACACATTTTATAAAATTTTTCGTTTCTTTAGATGTTCCAAAAGACAGTTTTCGGATTCTGAACCCGAGGCAGTATGTAGTCACCCCGTAGGGGCTCCCTTGACAGGTTCTCCGAAAAATGCTACACTGGGCTTGCCGACGGTATGAAATGAGACTGTTTCCATCATCCTCACCGTCGGCAATTTGTT
>JAFSVK010000055.1 GCA_017444985.1 Bacillota bacterium | reverse complement strand
GGACAATTGCGTAGCAATTGGCTTTTGGCTATGCCAAAAGTTGTGAACTGCGGATTTAAAGTCTGCCGACGGCGATAATGTTTATATATTTTACTACAAAGGGCTGTGAAAAAGCACATTTTGTTTTTTCACAGCCCCGATACATTTTTCCTATTTGATTTTATAAAAGTTCATACTTTTATAAACAAAAGCCCGGTTTTAATCCATAAAACCGTTTATTAATCTATAACCATAAAATATTGAAATAAACAAGGATGCCAAGAATAACAGTGCTGTAAATTTTTTCATGGAAGAATCAATTTCCGTAGCTCTTTTGTTTGCCATAAATGCAAATATCAAAGCGATGGGGGCGCAACTTATAAGAGAACAAAAAGCTATAATAATGTATATTATGATCTCTACGGATTTGTCTGCTTTAGGGTCTTGAGACTGTGTTGTTTTTCTGTAGGCATAGTATTCTCTTCCCATAGAGTCTCTTTGAACCGAGGTTTGAGGGTTTCCTCCCATAAAATTAACTTTTTTACTTTCCGGATTTGGATTTGTTACGGAATCATACCTTTTCATAAGCTGTGCCGTTTCTTTAATGGATAGACCCGGTATTTGACTCAAAGCCTTCATATATGCTTCTCTTGTGGGAAAAGATTTGGCATTTATCCTAAGAGCTTTTTGGTAGACACCGTTGTTTTGGGAGCCCTTACCGTTTGCCGAAAGCTCGGTCATAGCTTTTTTAGGCTCTTCGGGGGCGTTATCGCAGTCTTTTTTGTGCTTTTTACTGCCGTAGGCATCTGTTTTGCCCTCATCCGTTCTTTTATAGGCAGAATCCGAATCCGATTTTTTTACTTTTCTTTCCTGTGGCTTTTCATTGCCCGTATCGTAGGCTTTTAAGCCGTCGGAACGGTTACAGTAGGGACATTTCTCAACATTTTCCCATATATTTCTGAAACAATTATTACAATATTTCAAATCTATTCCCCCTCATTGCTTTTTTTTAGCTTTTATGTTATATTCATAATATACCCTTAAAGGAGGTACAACTATGAATGAAAATGATATTTTTGATAAAGTTCCCGATGATGTTATAGATATAGACAAAAAAGACGATATGCACGATGTTGTATATGACGGAGTTAAAGACCGCATAAAAGCCACCGCAAACAAATACCGTTTGGGAAAGCTTTCGGCAATACTCGGTCTAATATCCATACCGACTTGTATTTTTCCGCACCTTTCGGCATTACTTGCCATTGGCTCCATACTTCTTTGGTTGGTAGTCACTCGTAGCGGTGCTACGGGAGACGGTAAAGCAAGGCTCGGCTTGGTGTGTTCTGTGTTAGGCCTTATACTCGGCATAGTCTTTTCTGTGCTATATTCAATTATATTCGGTTTTTTCAGATTCCTTTTCGGATAATTTCGCCTAATTTTATCCAATCGGCAACATATATGTCAAAAAGTTGCCTGTTATATATTACGGATGCGGGATGATACATAGGAAAGAGTTTATATTCTTTCCCACATATATTTGTATTTGTCATTACTCCGTGACAGCTTCCTATTACCCTGTTTTGATTTTCCGAAACATACTTTAGAGGAAAATTACCCAGGGTAACTATTATTTTAGGCTCTATTATGTTTATCTCCTCATAAAGAAAAGGTACAAAAAAATCAAGTTCTTTGCGATTGGGTGGACGGTTTATATCCTTCCCCGTTTTATCGCTGATTTTTGTAGGCCTTATTTTTACGGTGTTTGTTATATATACTTTTTCTCTTTCTATTCCCGCTTTCTTTAAGACTTCGTTTAAATTCTGCCCCGCTTTACCTACAAAAGGTATGCCTTGGGCTTGTTCGTTTGCACCCGGAGCCTCTCCGATAAGCACTATATCAGCTTGTAAAGGGCCGTTGCCCGTCACAACTTTTTTATTAAATGCCTTAATGGTCTCAATTTCCATTTTGTTGTTTAATTTCTCTATCTCTGTCAATATATCCTTCTCCCTTTGTAAATAAAAAGCCTAAAAGAAAGCCGAAAAACAAGCCTCCCACATGGGCAAAATTATCTATATTTTCTTGTAGCATACCGCTTCCCACACTTACGACCGCCATTATGATAAGTGTTATAAAGTCTATGCCCGCAATGGATCTTTTGGTTTTTATACTGTAGCCCGTAATAAGGCCAAGCAAGCCGCATATAGCTCCCGAGGCTCCTACGGAAACAGTATTTTCGGTTCCGAAAGCAAGGCTTACAAAAGAGGCAAGTACTCCCGTAACAATGTAAAACAAAATATATTTTACCCTACCGAATACCTTTTCCGCTCTTGAGCCTATGATATAAAGGGAGATCATATTTGCAAAGAAATGTGTGGCACCCGAATGTAAAAACATGTGGGTAAAAAAACGGTAGTATTCTCCGTTTTTAATATTTTCTCCGCAAAGAGCACCAAGAGATAACAGCTTTTCCACCGTTGGCGAAAAACCCGCTATCAGAAACATTATAAAATTAAGTGCAAATAAAATCAAGGTAATACGAATATCTTTTATATTAACTCTTTCTTTTTCGGTTATGCTTTTTTGAAGAGAGTTCAAATTTAGAGCTTCTTCATTATCCAATGTAAAAGCCTGTTTTACAGCCTGTTCTATACCTATAACTTCATTTGGCTGTTCTCCCTTTACCGTAAGTTTCCCCGTAGATATTTCTGCTATCCATCTTATTTGTATAATGTCCGCATCCATATCAGTAACTATATTTGAAAACTCGAGTATATCTTCCTCCGCCTTATCCGTCAGAAATATAAAAAGTGCCACCGTTCCCTTGGATTGACGATTCAGCGTCAGAGTTTTTACAGCCGTTTCCACAAAAGCCCTGTAGTTTACTACCTTTCTTATATCTACAAGAAATATAAAATAAGGGCAGGCTCCCCTGGATTTCAAAAAAGTTGCGAAGCGTGTGTTTACGCTTAATTCATCTCCGTCACATAACTGTCTTACAATATTATATTGTTTTAAGGCACAGGCAAAATTAGCAAAATAATTCATAGTATTACCAAATATTTACTCTTTTTTCCTTTTTGCGGTACATGGCATCTTTTTCCGATAGACCGTAAACCTCATAAAATTTATCAAAATTTGAAAGGCAGGCATTTACTCTTACTCTTCCGTATGAATGAGTATCACTTCTTGCCATTGCCGATACAAACTCTCTTGAGCCTGCCTGATAAAACATACGGGCAAAATTTTCAAACATTTCACTGTAGCTTACATTTTCGCCCTTACTTTCGTGTTGGCTCATAATATCAATAATAAGCTCCATTGCCAAAATGTCTGCAAAGTTTTCATTTACGGTGGTGTTACCTTGGGCGAAAATATTGTTTTCTATAAACTCACCCTCATAGGCGTTGGAAATGCTTTCATATTTTTCTTCAAGCAATGCCCTTGTTTCATCACTTACGGAAAAGTTGTTTCCGCTTCCGTTTGTAAGTATATTTTGAAAATCCACCGCATGAGACAGCTCATGTGCCAATACAAAACCCACACCGCCGTAATTTTGGCTCTTCGATTGTGTAGAGGAATATATAGGCTTCCTTAACACTCCCGCAGGAACAAGTACGGTATTTAAAAGGGACATATACCTTGCCTCTGCCGAATAAACTTTTTCATAGAATAAAGCCTCTGCGGGTTTCCCCTGTTTCGAGGAGTTTATTTTCATTTCGGAGATCATTATTTCAAGTATGTTGTTGTAGTAGCCCTTTTGTTCGTTGTTTTGTATATCTGCATTTTCAAGCACCGCCGTCAAATCGTCGGGGTACCCCAAAACCACTTTTATACTGTTTACCTTGTTTATAAGAGTTGTCTTTGCAGTCTCATCCAAGTCCTTGGTCTCGGATATCCTTTTTACAAGTGTTGCTTTTATTTCCTCAAATATATTTGTTATATTCTGTTTGTCTTCGGGGGTAAAGTATTCGTCGCAATAGAGTTGTCCTATATAATCTTCCATATAGAGCATTGTTATTTTTAAAGCTCTTTCTTCGGGAGTTTGAGCCTCATCGCCTATGAGGTCGGAGTTAAGTCTCAAAACATCGCTGTACTGCCTTAAAAGTTGTGAAAAATCCTCCGAAAGATATGGAGCGGAATTATACAGCTGACAAAACTTTGCCATGGTTTTAAGCTGCTTTGTATGTTCTCCGTCAAAGTAAGAACCTAAAACTTTAAAAACCTCAAAATTTGATATGTACAAATTTCCCGTTGGGTCGTAGCCCTGTTGCATAGCTATTTTGGAAAGATCCAAATTTTTAAAATACTTTTGTACACTGTCTATCCTTGCACTTAAATCTTGTCCGTTATAGGCTCTTGCCAGTTCCTTTTCAAATGCCAAAACTATTTCCGCATCATCCTCAGCCTGCCCTGCTCCTTCACCGCCAAGCATAAAAAGCTTTATCACAAACTCTCTGTATCTATAGTAATCTTCCTCTTTGTTTTCATAAAATTTATTAAAGTTATTGGGTAAAAGAGGCGATATGGAAAGTACGGTCTTATCTGTGTTGTAAGGGTCTGTTACAACATAAAATCTCACATAAGGAGAACCCTCTCTTGCGGCATATTTTGTAGTCATATCCGCAAGTTCTTTTGTATCTTTGGCATTGTCTATAGCATCCAAATAATATTTTATGGGAGCAACACCCATATTATTTCTTGCCTGTGTATTTAAAATACTCTCGTAAAAATCCCTTATTTTAACTTCTCTGCTATCCAAAGCCTCTCTGTCGCCGTAAAGTATTTTATCAAGCATTTTGGCGGCATCTTTTTCCGAATCTTTTGCAATATCGTATATTGTGGTTTGAGCATATGTATCTACGGAGTTTAACTCTTCATTTGTAAGATTTTCACCTTTCAAAAGCCTATCCGATAATAAGGTGCTCTCATCAAGGCTCTTTTTGTTTACAAAGGTATAAAAATCATCCTCCGGCTCCCCGCCGTACAACTTATATACAAGAGCCAAAAAATTTTCCATATCTTCTATGGAAGGATATTTCAGCATCATATAGTTTACCGGCAAGGCGCCGTGGCTCATCAGAAAAGCGGCATTTGCATCTATGGTGATGTCTGCCGAGGATATATAGTACTCTCCCTTTGCGGGGATATTTCTTAAGTTGTCTCCCTTAGGCTCGGGCATATCCCCAAAAGCATTTACAACAGCCTCCGAAGCCTCTTGCCAAGTAAGAGGGGATACATTGTTATCAAGGGCTCTTATGGTGTTTACATCAAAATTTTCGTTATACTTTGGTGCCTTTACAAGAAGCTGTTCGTAAAGTTCATCCTTACTTACATAGAGATAGGGAGGATATATGGTATATCCCGAAAATGGCATTTCGGTATTTCCCGTAGAGTCCTTTATAAATTTTTCGTATCTTTCTACCTCTACGGAGTTCATTCTGGTAACGACCCCTGTGGAGTTGCTTACCTTTATGTATGCTTTGCTCTCTTCAAAAGCATATATGTTAATATTTAACAATAAAAATACTATGGTTATAGAGGCGAATATCCTTTTCATTGTTCCCTTCCCTCAATGTATATATTCTTCTCCGTTATTATTTTATCAAGTTTTACATCATAGTTTGAGGGCTGTATATATTCACAGACCTGTACATCAAAACACAGACCTACAGCAGACAAGTAGCTGTTATTTTCCAAATACTTATCGTAGTATCCCCCACCGTAGCCTATTCTGTACATATTTTTGCCATAGACAAGCCCGGGGACCAATATGAGTGTATTCTTATCGGTAATAAGAATATTATCCTCTCTTTCCTCAGGCTCTTTAATGCCGTATTTACCTGTTTTCAGCTCATCAAGGGATGCTATTTTAACAAAAATCATATCGCTTTTTGTTTCAAGCACCTTAGGTGTTGCCACAACTTTTCCAAGCTTTAATGCCCTTTCTATAACGGCATTTGTATATACTTCACTGCCTACGGAAGAAAATACAGCCAAACTCTCACATTTTAAAAAATCTTCATTGGTATAAAGCTTATTTGCTATAATATCCGAAAAAATGCTCCTGTCATTTTGAGAAAGAGCATTTCTTATTTGTTTGTATTGCTTCCTTATTTCGCTTTTATTCATTATTTTTCGCAAAAAAAGTACCTTCGCTCTTTCCCCCAAGTATATCATATAAAATATTGGGTTCGTTACCGGAGGCAATAACCATACCTATTCCTCTTTTCATAAGAAGAGCGGCAGCCTTTACTTTAGTCACCATACCGCCTGTACCAAGCTTTGAGCCTGCATCTCCGGCTATGGAATATATGGTATCATCCACTTCTTCCACAACATCTATCTTTCTTGCATCGGGATCTTTGTTAGGGTCTGCGGTATATAGGGCATCTATATCCGAAAGTATAACAAGTAAATTAGCCTTTCCCGCTACAGCCACATAAGCAGAAAGGGTATCATTATCGGAAAATTCCGTAAGCTCATCGGTAGTAACGGTATCATTGGCATTAACTATAGGTACAACACCCAATTCAAGAAGCTTATCTATAGTGTTTCCCGCATTTTTCTTTCTTACATCGTTATCAAAAACGGATCTTGTAAGGAGTATCTGAGCTACCTTTCTGTTATACTGAGCAAACATTCTTTCATATAGCTGTATCAAAAACACCTGCCCTACCGCGGATGCAGCCTGTTTGCCTATGGTATCTCGAGGTCTTTGCTCAAGATTGAGCCTGTCACTTCCCACGGCTATAGCTCCCGAGGAAACAAGTATAACTTCCTTCCCCGAGTTTGTTATATCCGTTATGACTCTTGCAAGTCTATCTATTTTAGATATATTTATTTTCCCGTTTAAATAGGTAAGAGAAGTGGTCCCTACTTTTATGACCACTCTCTTACACTCTTTTATATATTTTTTTCTGTCCATAATTAAAGTTTTATCATTTCTCCCAGTTGCAAATCAAATTCGGGCTTGTCAAAACCCTTGAAACCGTTATTGGGATAGAGTGTTACCTCGCTGAAGTAAAGCTTACCGTCAACATCAAAGAAATCCACACACATAAAAGGTATGTCCTTTGCAAGCTCCGAAGCTATCTCTACCATTTTATCAAAGGTCTTGGGGCATTTAGGTTCGTCGGGATTATGCTCATACACCCACTTTACATCCTGTTTTTCCCACTTGTCGTTAAATACATCGCATTTTTTGTCGATACCGTTCTTGTCGGAGTAAACGGATACATATTTTACCTGTCCGTTAAAACACATTACACAGTAGTCTATAAGTTCGAGCACACTTCTGTCATCAATGTATCTTTCCGCAAGTATTCTGTGAGGTATCTCCTTATATGGCCACTCTCTGCCTACATAGAAATAATCTCTCTGCATAAAGTCGGTCATTATTTCTCGCATTTTGGCTCTGTCTTGGTTATAGGTATCCTTCATAATGATATAGTAACCATTTCCGTGGGTGCACTTAAGCACGAAGGGATGAAGGAAGCCGTCAAGTCTTATATCGTTATAATCCTCGTATACGCCTGTTATAGGTATGAGATACTCCTCGCCGAATTTTTCCGTTATAATATCTCTTACCGCAAGCTTATCAAGATACTTTACATACAAAGGATTTTTGTCATTAAGTTTAAGCCACTGTATCTTTTCATTCATAGTTTGAGGTACTGTAAGGTTCGGTGCTCTACCGACCCCCTTTTTAAACTGCTTTATGATGTACTTTTCATCACTGAGTTTCATGTCGGCTTTTCTTGTCATTGCTTCCAATGTACCGATTATTCCCAATTTTGCCATATTCACACCTCCAAAAATTTAAATAGATCTTCCGTATTTGTATTTATAATAAGCTCCCGAGGGAAGTTTATTTCATCTATCAAAGGGATCAAATATTGAAAATTGCCTACGTCAGCACAATAGTGGGCATCACTGCCCATAGCTATGGGCAAAGCCTGTTTTTTACACTCCTTCATCATTTCCAAAACGGTTTTTTCTCCGCCTTTTCTTGTATTGTACGGACTAAATGAAGAATTGTTTATTTCAAGCAAGGTATTGTTATCTCTGGCACAGCTTACAACCCTTTTTATATCAAAGGGGTATCTCGGATCTCCGGGGTGGCCTATAATATTTACAAAAGGCTTTTTAATGGTGTTTATAAGGGTCAAAGTCGTTTCTTCTTCGTCCATAGGTGCTATACAAGGTGTGTGCAAACTTGCTATTACAATATCAAGCCTGCTTATAGCCACCTCGGGCAAGTCAATATCTCCGTCGGAGTTTAAAATATTAAGCTCCGCTCCTCGTAGAACTCTTACACCTTCTATCACCTTGGGAACTACCCGTATATTAAAAAAATGCAACTGTCCGCAACTTCCCGGCATTGCAGGTGCATGGTCTGTCATAGCTATAACTTCAAGCCCCTTTTCATAAGCTACCCTCGCATTTTCCGTAACGGTAGAATACGCATGCCCACTGGAAACAGTATGAGTATGCAGATCTGCCTTATAAATATTCACACTAAACATCCCCTTGATACTATAATTGTCCTTAAGGGGATTATATCACATATTTCCCTTTGTTTCAATGGTACAGAAGTAAATATTATTTACAAAATGATTACCGATTTGAAATCCGATTTGAAATTTTTGTATAAAACGGAGGAAGGTAAAATAATTTTTTTCAAGCTAAAGTTGGGGAAATAAATTTAAAGTCTATTTCAAAAAAGGATTGACAAAAAAAAAACAAAGATTATAATAGTAAAAATGTTACTGAGAAGGAGGTATATTTTATGTCTGAATTAAAAAAATGTAAGTACTGTGGAAATGAGATACAAAATAATAATAAATTTTGTACACATTGTGGGGCAAAAAACAAAAAAGAATATAGTTGTGGCGGTTGCCTATTAACAATTTTCGTTGCTTATTTGATTTTTAATGCACTTGGTAGTAATCGTAATACATATCATTCAAAACCATCATATACGCAAACGACTTCAAACAGAACCTATCCAAATGCTGTCAAACAACAACCTCAGGAAAAGAAAGTATTCCCGGGTGAGATGGTAAACGATGAGCATTTTGATATTTATTATTTAAGTTGTTCTGAATACGGAGCATCAAATTTTTTTGATGCTCCTACTGCAGGTAAAAAATATGTGGAATTTGATTTTACATTTAAAAATATTTCAACTACTGATACATATATTGGTAGTTTTGAGTGTTATTGTAATAATGCAAAGTGTGATGAAAGTTGGAGCTCTAATAGAAAGTTACCAAGATTTTCATTTTTAGAAGAAATTTCAGGCGGAAGAGAACTCAGTGGGTCGGTTGTATATGAAGTTCCACAAGACGCCATATTATCTGACATCGAACTTGAATATGGGGGGTTTTCTGATCGTGAGACATCTGATAAAATAATCTTTGTTGGTCAGTAATGTTACAAATAAATTTAGGTTGTTAAGGGAAAAAAGTCGCCTCAAAGTGAGACGACTTTTTTATCAAAACATTTTTGCAAATTTATATCCGCAGGATTCTGCGTAGTTTACAATGGCGGGGAGTATTCCGTGAGATGAGAAGTTCCATCTTCTTGTGCCGTTTTCCGTTCTGGTGTAGATCACATCTTTATCTACCACAGGGTGGAAGAAAAGGCTTAGGGTGTACTTGTTGTTGACGGATTCGGTCATTCTTTTTAATATGTTTTTCATATCATATTTGTTGTAAACATAGTCTGCGGGTGTGGGCATAAAATATACTTTTTTGCCTGTTCTTGCGGTGTATGTAAAGTTATTGGCATATTTTGCATCCCAATAAGGTTGGTAAAGCACATCAAAATAGTACTGTGCCATATTTATTTGTTCCATTGTGGCACCGTAGTGAGGGAATTCGAAAAACTCACATTTATAGCCAAGCTTTTCAACAGTCTGTCTTGCCTTTATCATTCTTTGCTGTTGTTCTGTAGCATTATAGGGTGTATTCTCTCCCCACTCGTAGCCTACACCGCTTATATCCTGACCGTATTGGTGGGTATAGCCGTGGGCACCTATGTGGCCGTTGTGTTCGGACATATAATCAAGCACATATATGAAATAAGAATTATACATACCGAAGTTTTTGGTCACATCGTTTGTAAAGCCTGTTTTCCCGTTTACATATACGGGTATGAAGGCAACATAATATTGCTGACCTCTTGCACAGAGATACTGTGCGGTATATCTGAGCTTTTCAATATTTTCAATGGTATAGTTTGGTCTGAGAGAGGTGTCAAGACCGTCTGCCACCACATCTTCAAGCCTTATATATGCCTTTTTGTCTCCCTTTGTTACGGTCATTTCATCTTTGGTGTTGGTATTTGTGTTTTTAAGTATCGTTATAGAATACTTTTCAAGGTCGTACACGGGAACAAGACCAAAGGGTTCTAATATTTTGTAGAGTGACACATAGCCTTTATCTTTGTAAAAGCACATATCCGTTTTATTGCTTTCTCCCGTAGAGGATGATATAAAGGTCTTGCCTTTCAAATAGTATACATTATATCCGCCCTCTTCCTGAGTGTAGGACATAGTCAAAAAAGAAAGAGTATCGTAAAAGGGAACAAATATCCTTCCGTTACAATACACAACGGAGAGCACCTTCTTGTTTCCTTGTTGATCTATAAAATTTATATTATCTTCTCTGTAATCGTATTTAACTTCGGGGGCTGTGTAGGGAATATAATTTGCACCCCAAACATTCATAATAACCGAAGCAAAAAAAAGTGAAACTATAAAAAAGCTTATAAATAATTTTTTTGAACTATACATATACCCTATCCTTTCTCGTTGTTTTATACTAAATGTTCATAGTAACCTTTATATTTTTAGGGCAAAAGTGATGGCTACTCCCATCGGAACGACATTTATCAGCACTTTTGCTACGCAAAAGTCAGGCTTCGCCTGCCCGCATCTATCTTTGCGGTGCATGGGTCGTTCCCTACATGTTGTACAATAGGGTTTTGTTAAATCTAAAGTTTTCTACGACAAATCAGCATTATGATTTTATCAAATAAAAAAATTATATTCAAGGTCTATACTATAGATTATTGCAATAAAAAATATAGGGGACCTCTAAAAACTCATAAATCGTAAAATTGGCTATCTTGCAAAGGTTAGTCGTCAATGTCTCTCACCAATGCTCTACATTGGCTTCGAGCCATTTCCCAGTCCTCGAACAAGATATCTCAATTTTACTTCAATAGCACTTTTTAGAGGTCCCCT
>JAFSVK010000054.1 GCA_017444985.1 Bacillota bacterium | reverse complement strand
TGTGGCGGAACCTCTCCGTCAGCTAAAGCTGCCACCTCTCCGTCAGCTGTGGCTGTTCAGGCGAGGCTTAGGTGTCGATGTGGCTTAGGAGTTGAATGTGGCAAACGTACATTAGAGCAGCAACAAAGTAAGAAATAAAAAACAAAGCCCGAAATATCGGAAAAGCCTCCCCTGAAAGGAGAGGGGATGCAACGGGAGTTGCATCGGAGAGGTCCCCACCCCGGGAGGGGAAGGAAGCCCATAGGGCTGACGATTGAGAAACCAACACCTACGATTGCAGAGCTATTAGCACCGTTCAACCCACAAACAATAATTTATAAAAACCCCACACACCCACCAAACCACACCCTAACCCCAACAAAAAAGACCGTGAAAAACATACTTTCATTTTCCACGGTCTTTTAATTACTCTATTTTACTTAATCTCCAACCCATCACACTGTCATAGTTTGCTGTATATACCCAATTAAAGGTCTTTTGCTGTGTTTGGGATGAATATATGGTTTCGGTTTCCGTAACATGTATCTTACAGTTGTAATCGTCTATCCACTCAATACTTGTGATATAGCCTCCATCAAAGGTCTCTGTTATATTTTTGGAATAGAGATTTGATACAAGCTTTCTCTGGTCGTTTTCAAGGGAGCTTCCGGGTACTATGTAGCTTGCCACATAGGAATAGTCGCCGTTATTTATGGCTGTGCATAAATTTTTGGCATAATTTTCAAATGCGGATGTAAGCTCCGCTTGATAGTCTCTTTCCACAGGCTTGGATGCCGTATCGCTTGATACTGTATTTTTCCTTAACTCGGGTGACTCACCTACAGGCTCGCTCTCACTTGGAATGTAGTCATTACTTTCTCCACCAAAAGAGTCTACTTTCTCTGTC
Organism: Bacillota bacterium; assembly: GCA_017444985.1. Taxonomy (GTDB): domain Bacteria; phylum Bacillota; class Clostridia; order Lachnospirales; family CAG-274; genus UBA3680. The sequence goes on along the minus strand of JAFSVK010000054.1, from coordinate 27,065 downwards.
CTGGCAGGATCCCATACGGTAGAAAATACCTCGCCTCCGTTTCCCGCGGCATCGTAGGGGGTGATCTCCGCCTTTACGGCATCTATTACGCTTCCTCCCGTAAAATAAGGATCGTTCAAAGCCTCGGAGCTACTGTAGGATAGGCTCGTCCAACTGCCGTCCGTAAATGTTTTGTATGATATGGTAGCCTTCCAATATGCGTATTTACCGCTAACGGAAAGCTTGTACATATAACCATCGGTATTATCACTGTAGCAAGCAATGATCTCCGCAGAATCTATAAGTGCTCCCGAGGTCTTCTTCTTATTGAATATTCCCGAAGAGCTTTCTTTTGCTTCTTTTACAGATTCTTTTATATTCTCTGTAGCTTCCGTGGTCTCTTCAATTTTTTTGTTATTTTCGACTGTGCCACCGAAAAGATCCTTTTTTGGTTCTTCGGAGCTTACATCCTCTGTATCGCTACCCGCTCCTATACTACCTTTCATAAAATTAAAGGGCATAGAACAGGCTGTTAAAGAAAGCAGTGCCACAGCACAGGAAATCAATATACTGTATTTTTTCAACCCACACACCTCCTACTTAAGTTCATATATTTATTTTATCATATTTTCTTTATAATGTAAATAGTTTTCTGAACCCTCCGAATAACATTGTTCAATATCAAAAAATAAAAGCTTCTTTGGAAGCGTTATACTATTCTTCTCTATACTAACCTATACTATACTAACCTTACCTATACTAACCTGGGTTAACCCTTGGCTGTCAAGCGGTATACCAATATACACGCTACAAAGAAACCCCCGAAAAAACTTGTATATCGGAGCTGAATATGATACTATGGAACTGTTTAAGATAGCATAATTTTTTGAGGCGATCGCATGAAAAAAATAATTTTAATTTGTTTTATTGGGCTTATTTCTTCTATGGTTATTTATATCATCAATAATAACAATGGTACACCCTACTATAACAATAATTATACCCATCTTGATTACGAAAAAGACGTAACAAAAATTGAAATATTTTTTTTTGAAAAAGTTAACAAACAAGGGTGGCGTGATGGTGAATGGTATACTGTTACGGATAAAAACGATATGGCTAATTTATTGGCTTATATAAATAGCATGGATATATTGAAAAAAGAAAAGATCTTAAATACAAGAGACTATGCTTATGTGAATATAAGCATAGAGTATAACTACAAAGACGATCCTTCATCGGAATATTCTTCTAAGTATGATAATATCATAATAAGCAATAATTAAGCTTTCGATTTTGCAAAAGCCGTAAATTAGCCACTTGCAAGGATTTTGTGTAAATAATTTGTAAATTTTTAACCGCAAGAAAGGTGTCTTGTGCTCCTCTTGCGGTTATTTTACTTTAACAAGCCCAACCTGTCAAGAAGGGTCAACGTCCAAGATTTTACCTCATTCAAACCAAGGCCTTTTCCCGTGCCTTTTATCAGTTCTTTTTCTACGGCTTTTGCCGTTGCATCTCTAAACCATTCAGGCACATCTTCTATCTTTTCATATTTTCTGTTTGCCGTATCTTTTAGAGCCTCTACCTCCTCTCGGAGTTTTTGTATCTCTTTGTTTTGAGGTTCATTGTACTTGTATATCATATCATTACAGATCTTTTCCGTTTCTTCTCTTGTCATATCTTCTCTGCCTCCTATCTTGTTCCAAAATTCCGTAAGCCATTTCTTGTTGTTGGTATCTGTCACGCTCCAATACGCAGGGCAGTGTTTGCCTGTGACATCGAAGTGTCTTATAACGTTGCTTTTTGGTATGTTGTACCTTTGCATGAGTATCCTCGTAAGCTCCAGGGCGTTTTCTATAGTGTTTTCTTTTGGCGGAATACCGCACAGCTCTATTGATACGCTGTTATTGTTGGTACATTTGCCGTAGTACTTTCCGCCACCTGTTGTAGCTATCTCCTTTTCGTATAAGCCACCACCCACGCTCCAAGCCGTGTAAATGTCGGGTACGGATTGCCAAACTTCCTTATCATCTACGAAGTAGTGTGCTCCCGCTGTTCTTGTGTTGCTTGTGGCAAAGTAATTGGCATTGCCTCTTGCGGTGTCGTTTACGTTGCCGGTGTAATGGATCACGATGTACTGTAAGCTACTAAGGTCTCTTATGCCACCGTAGCTGATGGGCTTAGCTTTTAATAATCTTATCTCCATACGCTTCCCCTCCCGGAGGCTTTTGCTCTTGCTTCGGCTTCCACTTCGGGAAGGCCTGCAAGGCTTGTAAGCACACTCAGTATACCCGATAACACCGTTGCAGAGGCTACAAATATCCAGTTTACCTCATTCATTGCCGCCGCTGTGCCTATGGTGGCTATAGCTGTTTGTGCCATTGTTTTTATTGCTCTTACCGTTGCTGCTTTTATCCATATTTTACTCATTTCCATACCTCCGTTTCATTTCCTTTAGTAGCCTTCTGGCATACAATAGTTCTTGGATGTTCATTTTGCTAAAGTGAACATCCTGCTTGTGCATCTGTCTTGAAAGCTGTCTGTATAGCCTTCTTTTGTCTTTTTTGTCTTTTGCCATATCGTCCATAAGCTCATGGCATTGTCTTTTTAAGTCTCTATACATAGTTTTTCTTCTCCACCGCCTTTTCGAGGTCCGTTATTCGGTGGTTTGCTACCTGTATTTTTTCGGCTTCTATGTCCTGTTGTTTTTCTACCTCGTACATTCGCTCCACGAGATTATTGTGGGCTTGTACTTTCTTTTCTAATTGCTCAAGCCTGTAGGCTATCAATTTGCCGTTTATAACAAACCCAGCCAATGCTCCGATAGCCGAACCGCAGGCGCCGATGAGCGCCGCTATTATTGTCTCCATGTTCCACACCTCCTATATGCCTTTGTAAAACTGCATTTTTTCCACACCCGTAGCCGTTTTCTTGTAGAATATCATTTTCATTATCCCCGAAGCTGTCTTTTTGTAAAATTGGCATGCATCCGCATCTGTTGCCCGCCTCAGGTAGATAACATCACCGTTCAACCCCCAATGAGGGTCATTGAAGCCTAAGCTTCCCGGGAAGTTATCCACCACAATAAGGCTTTTGGCATTTTGAAAAGCCTGCGTGTGTATGCTGTTTACACTAAAGGGCACCATGTAAGTTGTAGAACCCGAGTCTCTTCCGCACAGTTCAAAGGCATATCTGCCTATGCCCGTTGTGCCGTTTGCTATTTCCACATATTGAAGATCAAAGTTTCTTGCAAAGCAGTAAGCGGGTATCCCCCTAACATCCGCTTTGTAATATACAGCAAGCAACTCCGTATTTTGGAAAGCGTATTCACCTATTGAGGAGGTTGCGGGAGACAAATACAAATCACCGTACAGCGTACAGCCGTCAAAGGCGTGTATTCCTATTGTTTCGGCTCTCGGTAGGCTGTGGAGTACAAAGCCTCTGTAACTCATTGAGCTCTCGTACCAGTTGCCTATCACAGCCCCTTGGAAAGCATAAGCTTCTATCTCCCTTACGTAATTAAAGTTACAGTTAAACTCAACGTAAGGTCTTGAAGATATGGAATGGTAAGTAACACCCAAATTGTAGAAGGCTTGTGCGCCTATGGTCTCCACATCGCCTTTTATGGTCATGCTTCGACAATAAATATTGTTGTAAAAACAGTTTCCGGGGATATCTCTTACACCCGCTCCTACGGTTATGTACTGAAAATAGCAATTGCTAAAGGCGGCTTGACCCAATTCCGTAACGCTGTCGGGTATTATTATCCTGTTACTGTTGGCATTGTATTGCCCGCAGTTAGCGAAGGCATAGGAACCTATACGCATAAGTCCATCGGGTAAGCTGATGGAGTACAAGTCGCTTTGTCCGTCAAAAGCTTTGAAACAATCAAAAGCCTGTACTCCCGAGCCTATGGTAACGCTTGTTATCCTGTAAGAAGCCCAAGGATTTACACCTCCCGCAAATTCCGCAGTACCTTGCCCCTCTATTACAAGAGAATGATTATCGTAATACGTCCAAGAGCAATCCCCCACCGTTCCGCTGTCTATTACGGTAGCCATTTAACCACCTCCTAAATGCTTGTGAGAATGTAGCCTATCTCACCCACATTCCACCCCGCCATATCGTCCGTGGATGTTATTTCTTGTGCGAATATCCCCTCAAAATCCACCGTACTTAATATTTTCGGTATTCTTACGGCATACTCGGTTCCTTTTGGGACTGTGGTTATATATTTATAGGCATCGCTACCCGTTATGGCTGTGTAATACACCGAAGCCCCCGACACCGTCAAAACTTGCGTAGCTGCTGTGGCATAACCTCCGTCAACAGGCTGTGCGTAAGTAACATTTTGCAAAACTTCCGTTGTGCCTTTTGTTACAATGTTTTTTGCTACATAGCTTGTGGGCGTTGTGCCTAAGAATACCCACATATCCCCGCTACTGTCGTACTTTAGCATGAACTTTTTCATATTTGTGTACACTTCCATGAGTTCAGGGCTTACGCCTCCGCCACCGCCTGTCAGTTCTTCTATGGCTTTCCTTGTTTCCGTACCCTCTTCCCGCACAGCTCTTGCTATTGCCATATCATTGGAACGGTCTAAGTTCTTCCTAAGGTCGTAGGGTGTTGTTGTATCGGTGTCTGCTGTGTATGTGCATCTGAAAGAGCCGTCGTAGGTCATATTTATAGCGAATATAATAGCGGTTATGGTGTTGTTATCCCTGTCTACGATGTCAACGCAATCTCCCACTTCTACCAAAGGATTACCCACGCAGTTTGCCGTAAAGCCCGTATACTCAATATTTTCCAAATACCCAGCCACATAGGGATAGGCACCGCCTACGTTTATATCCTTATCCAGCATTCTGAACAGCTCATTGTCCACCTTCATAAGCAGATTGTACTTGCCGTTTTCGGGTGTCCCTTCAAAGTAGTAATCGGAGTTTATATTCACATCGCAGACTTTAGAGGGCATTACCTCGGTCTTTAGAGAGTATGTTATAGAGGGTGTTATTGTGTACACGGACGAATAGCTCTCCGGAAGCTGTATAATTTTCAGCTTGCCGTTTGTCCTGTCTATTACCGCATTACTTGCCACAAGCCCCGCATACATTCCCACACAGTCCCTGATAGACCTTTTCTGTCCTATGACTTGCAAATATTCTTCCTCGCTGTCGCTATCGATACTGTAGCTTGAAAGTCCCCAAGAAACATCGCTTACATCCAAGACCAAATCTTGAGGAAAAGCCATTGCCAAATCGCTTTGTGCGTTCATCGCCATGCCTGTAAGGGTCACTTTCGTATCCGACAGATCGTCCATCATTCTGTCACCACAGGAAAGCGTTGTTATAATGCCCTCCTTCTCTATTTCAAGAACCTTTTGCCTTGCAATTATACAACTGTTCTCTCCTGTGTTATCTATTAGGGTTATCAAAATATCATCTCTGACATTTATGTTGTTTACATCCGTGTCTTGCCCTTCCGTATCTTTGTTAAACAACTTTACGGAGGCGGTACAAGCTCCCGCATTGCCTATGGATAAACTGCCCTCTATAAGACTTTCGTTTACACTTAGGCTCTTCAAATCGTTATCTCCAAAAGTATAGCTCCCTATGGATATGCTGATGGTGAAGGGTCCTTCTGTGTTGAAATTTCCTTGTATCATACACTCATCTACCTTTCTACAAGCTCCACCGAGAAGCCTTCCCAAAAGCCTACATTTTTACCCGTTCTTGTAGCGCCTCCTATGGCGTGGAAGTTACTTTCTTTTCTCGCAACATACGCCACTATGGTATGTTTATCGTTTTCCGATACCGATACCACAGGATCTACATACTTTACGGTTATGTACTTGTTGTTTACCAGTATCGGCATTACCACAGCACTCTCCGCAGGTGTTAAGGCTCTGAACGTTATTGTTATATGCCTTTTCATTGTTATCTTGTTTTTGATGTATAGCCCCGATGTGGTTCTGCCTGATTGTTCTTCTATATCGTCAAGGCTTACGCTAAAGCTGTCTAAATAAGTGCTTATGTTGACTAAGCTTTCACTGTCGGCACCGATGAAACAAGTCTCGCTTATGTATTTACTGTTTTCCATACCGCACCCCCTTTATACTTCCAAGAGCACTTTACCGCTCTTTCTTTGCAGTTCATTTATGGAGTCTACCGCTATTCTGCCTAAGGATTCCCTACCGAGTACAAGCTCTATTTGTAAAGGTCTGTCATTTCCATAGGCTCTTGCTTGTGTCGTGGTATTTGCCGATGCGGGAACGCTTGACATTAAAGAACCAAATACACTGTTGAGTATGGTATCCATACTTCCCACACCCTTACCTAAGGGAACCACCGCTTCGGGACCTGCTTCGCCGATCATGGCAAGTGTAGGGCTTTTTACAATACCACCGCTTCCATACTGTGGTATCCATTGTTTTCCTGTCTTCTTGTTGAATATTCCTTTACCGGCTCGGTACTCCCAATCTTCAACCTCGCCTTTCTTTACTCTCTCTTCAAACTTTTGGTTTTCCGATATGCTGTTTTGTAAAGAGTCAGACTCTCGCTCACCCGCTTCATCCATCTCCGCTATAGCGTCCTTTAGCTGGTTATATTTGTCTATTACAAGAGTAAGTGTAGCCGCCAACGCCGCCAATGCCACTATAGGACCTCCCGCACCCATTATGAAGGTTGAGAAAGTCGCAAAAGCCGTTTGTGTTTTTACCAAAAGTGTCGGTATGCTGGTAAGTAAGTTATTTATTGCCATAGCTGTTTTCAACGTCACAAACGCAGCAGCAGCTGCTTCTATAGCAGCAACAAATCCATGATGTTTTTCGTCTATGTTGATTATAAAATCAAGGAACCCACTAAGAGCATCCACCACTTTCCTTAGCACAGGCTCCAACTTTTCAAAGAGCTTCTTTTGTAAATCCTGTATCTTACTTTGCAAGCTCTCCATACTGCCCTGTAAGTTGTCTTTCATGGTGGTATACATCTTTTTGGCGGCGCCGTCACTGTTGCTTATGGCTGTAGTCAATTTATTGTAATCCGCTTCGGAAGCGTTCACAATAGCAAGCAATCCACTCATAGCCTCTTGGCCTGCGATGTCGGATGCGTATTTTACTTTTTGCTCTTCCGTAAGGCCCGAGAAGCCTGTGCGCAATTGACCGATAACATCATCCAAACTTCTCATATTGCCTTCGCTGTCGGTCATTGATACGCCCAACTCTTCCATAGCTTTACCTGCTGCACCCTCACCCTTTGAGAGTCTGATCAACATAGCCCTAAGGGATGTGCCCGCTTGGTCTGCCTTTATGCCCGCATTTGCCATAAGACCTATTGCGGCGGCGGTGTCTTCTACGTTGTAGCCCAAAGCGCCTGCTATGGGAGCCACATACTTGAACGTTCCACCCATCATGCTGACGTTCGTATTGGCATTGGAAGAAGCTACTGCCAACACATCCGCAAAGTGGGAACTGTCTTTCGCTTCGTATCCGAAAGCCGTAAGAGCATCCGTTACGATGTCCGATGTCGTTGCAAGGTCTTCACCGCTGGCGCCTGCCAGATACATAATACCGTCAAGACCTTCCACCATGTCCTTGGTCTTCCAGCCCGCCATCGCCATATATCCCAAAGCATCCGCCGCTTCGGTAGCTGAAAAAGAGGTATTGGCGCCCATCTCCGATGCTTTTGCTTCCAGCAGCTCCATATCTGCCGCACTCGCACCGCTTATTGCCGCCACCTTATCCATAGCCGCCTCAAAATTCATTCCTACGGTTATAGACTCTTTAGCAAAGTTTATTGCCGCCGTGGTTGCCATTTGAATGCCTTGAGATGCGAGATTTTTAAAAGCGCTGTTGGTATTGTTGGCGCCCTGTGTAGCCCCCGATAGCTCACTTGCTAAGTTTTGGCTCATCCCCTGTGCTGAGGGCATTACCTGCACATACGCCGTTGCAATGGTTTTATTGCTCATATTTCTCACTTCCTTTTATTTTGCCATTTTTCTATTTCTTCTATGGTCATTTTTTTGTATTCTTCTTTTTCTTTGTGCATCGCTTCGTAAATGCTTTTTGGTTTATTTCTGCCTCTGCTTGCATCCTTTGTTTTGCTCCACACAAGCCAACCCAAGCGATCGCAGACAGCCATAAGTAAATTTTGCTCAACAGTGTATCTCTCTTTGCCTCTTTTACTTCTGGAGCTTATGTCAAGCCCCGCATACAGCGTTGCAATGTGCTCAATATTGTACTCTTCATACTTGTGTATACCGTAATATTGCGCCATATCGCATATAAAAGCATCCTTGTCGGTCGCGATAGCCCCGGCAAGGTCTATTATTTTTTTATCTCTTTGTTTTCCGTAAGCTGTAAGATTATTTCGGATACTTCCTGTATCACTCTGTCTATACTGCAGATGCCATCCTCGGCACAATGCTCCGTTAATGCCGTATCATCGCCCAAGAGCATATCCACCAATTCGAAAAGAGCACCGTTTATATTCTTGCTTGCCTTGGTAACTGCTTTTTGAAATCTGTAATCTATCAGCTTTCTTTCGTCTATATCACACTTAAAGCCTGTGCTTGTTTCTATTTGCATAGCTATTACCTCCGTAAAATCGTGTTACACCTATGAAAAAAGCCCTCCCCAACATCGGGAAGGGCTTGCTGTTAGTCACCTAAGTTTGCACTTTATGTTGTAGATATGTATTCGTAATGTGTCTTGTTAGAGCTGTCGGGCATACAGGTGAGGGTAAGGGGGTAGCCTATTATCTCATCATCCTTGTATGTTATATCCCCCACTTCCGTTATAACGGCATTAGGTATTACTATCCTTTTCACACCGCCGTTTCTCAATACCATATCTATTACCCAGGCTCTCGCTTCAAGGCTTGCCTGGCTTGCACTTACGCTAATGGTTCCCGTGCCTGTTGTGACCGCATCGTCACCGTATACCGCCTTAAGAACATCCGCATTGGCACTTTCTATAAGGGTAAATGTAAATACATCGTCCCTTGATGTCTGTAATGCCATTACCACATCTCCGCCCCAAGCGTGAACAAGATCCGTTTCGGGGGAGTTGGTGTTTGTTACACCATCCTCGGAAACATAACCCACAGCCTTGAAGCCCGATGCCAAACTTGTTGTGGCATCTGTGGGCAATGTCAACGAAGTGGCTCCGTAAAATACCGCACCCGTTGCCAAGGGCTTGCCTACATTTACATTGTTTACCGTATTAGCCATTTTATCAACTCCTTTAATAATGTGTTATATCATAAACGCTTTGATACCTGTACTCTTTTGTTTCCGGGTCTGTAAAGTTTGCCGAAGCGTTTAATTTTATACTTGTAACGGTTTCCGCATCCGCATTCAAAAGAGTATTTTTCACACTCTCGTCAAGCTCTGCCGCCTGTAAAAGTGTTTCGCCGTAGCTTTGTACTGCTATCCTTGTTTCATACAAGAGCCCGTTCAGTACAGCGCTTTGACTTATTCTCTCAATAAGTACCCACTCTTTTGGGGCTTTTGGCGGTCTTTCGCAGTATGCTTCGTATTCCGACAATATGCTTAATATTTCCGTTTCTATCACTTACTACTCACCGCCTTTAATAGTGTATTGTTTTTATAATTGTCCCTTTGTGCTTCCGTTGTTTCGGGCTGTATAGATACATTTACACGGTTGCGGCCTTTATGCTCTGAGGTTCCGTAACCATCTCCGCATTTATCCCGTACCTTTTCGGCTGTATCTTTTACACATTCAAGTACATCATCCGAAAGCAAGAGATCGCGCACGCCCTGCCTGTTAAGGACTATTTTCACTTTCATATTCTCCCACCCTTTCAATGTGTACTTTCTTGTTCCATCTTAGGGGAATATTCTCCTCAATGCCTGCCGTGGGGTATCCTATTGTTTTGTATTCTCCCCCGAAGGGTTCCGGAAGCACTACAAGAGCATTCACCCAGTTATGTGTGTCCCCTTTGGGTATCGCTAAGGTGTATTTTACTTTTTTGCCGTAAAGGTTAAAAGTTTGAGTTATGTCTTCGGTGGAAGGCTCTCCTACCAGCACATCCGCCACATTGGTATCCGTGTATACCTTTCGGGGCATATTGAAGGCATCCCTTTCGCCCTCGCTCATTTCCCTAAGCGTTATCGTTATCCCCTTCAACTCCATATATATCCCTCCCTCTGAATTGCTGTTTACCAAAGCCCAGCCTTAAAAGGTCGTTTTTCGATATATAGTAAGCATTTCCCGGGTTAGCAAATGTGCCTTGTAGGGTATAACCCAAGGCAGTTTGCGATATTTGGCTCATGCCTTCCGTCCCGCTTGTTTGAGATATAGCCCTGTTCACGGTGTTTACACACACGCTCTTTACCACATCCGCAAAGTCATCATCTTCGGAAACCTTTGTTTCAACATCCACCCCGTGGCTTGCACCTCTAAGCCTTATCTCTGCCGAGACTGTTTGCAAAAGAGCCTCCGCCTTCGAAGTTTCGGCAACAGTTAAACTGCTACCCCTCATAATTTCCACATCGGAGACGGTGGCGTATACTGTTGCCATATACTCACTCCTTTTTGCTGTCCTTTTTTTCGGCTTTCTCTTCTATCTTTTCCCAAAGACCGCCAACGATCTCACTTGTTACCGTTATCACTCTGCCGGTCTTTGTGTTTCTGTATTTGTTTTCTTTCAAGTTTTCCTCTTGCTGCATATTATGCTCCTTTCAAAAAGGGGCATGATACTCTCACGCCCCCTCCGTTTTTATCAGGCGGATTTTATTACGGTGAAAGCCGTAGGGTCAAGTATTGCCCAACCTATGTAAGCCTCAGCTCTTAAAAATACCTGGTTAAGTCTCTTAAGGTCGCCGTTACCGTCGGGATCGCCGTACTCTATAAGCTCCATAGGGATATTTGCCGCATAACCCCACTTGAAGCACTCGGCAAAATCACCAACTATTGCAAGAGCGTTGTTTGTTGCCTGCCCTGTCACCGCATAACTTACGGTGCTGTTTACATCGGCTCTTAAGCCTCTTACATTGCTTGCACTCTGTCCCCATCCAAGTTCGGGGAATATTCTGTTGCCATTGCCATCCTTTGCCTTTGCAAGGGCTGTAGCAAAAGCGGGAGCCATTGCAATACCGTCAGCCATATAGTCGCCTATTGCTGCAATAGCGTCTATTATGTTGTTTTCAAGTGTGCTTGCGTTATAAGTAACAGAGTTTACACTTGTATTGGTTCCCAAACTGTTTGTACCTATTATGGTGGAAGCAAGAGCACCCGTGCGGGGGTTCATTCCGTGCATTCCCATTATGTCAATGGCTCTACCTATCTTTTTGGCATAACCATCGGCAAAGGCGGAAAGCATGTTAAGTTGTCTCTCGTCACTGCTTCTTAAAAATTCATCACTTACCCTTGCACCGTACTCTACTTTTACAGGCATTATCTTAACAGAACCTACCGTTGCTCCGCCGTTTGTTTTCTGTCCGCTCTCCGCTACTATATTAGCCTCGGAATCAAGGGAAAATGTGAATATGTCTGTACCCGAAAAGCTTACGGGGGTAGTGCCTGCAAGCTTTGCAAGGCTTGAATGTCCCGTAACTTTGTTAAATACATCGCTCACCAATTCGTGAGGGAATAATGTTGTACCTCTTTCTACTGTTGCTCCCATTTAGATCATCCTTTCTGTAGTAAACTATCAAGCACGCTCTTAAGTTGTGTATCCTTCTTGTTCGTGCCTGTATTCTCGTTAAGTTTTGCCAATGGAGGAGCTTGTTTGCCCACACCCACCAACTCTTTCAGGTTCTCAACGCTCTTTTTTATTTCTTCCTCGGTATCACCTTTAAGGAATTGCACAGCACTGTAATTAAGTCCGTTCTCGGAGGCAAGCCTTACCTTTAAGCTCTCGCTCTCGTACCCTTTTACCTTGCCGTTAAGAGCCTCGATTTCCTTTTCTTTTTCAGCTAATTGGGTCCCGCTTTTTTCTAAAGCTTTCTCCAGCTCCCCATATTTGGAAGCTGTGGCTTTAAGGTCATCATAGTCGCTATACTTGCTTTTGGCTTGTTCTATGTCCTTGCCGTTTTCTTCCATTATTTTGTCGACCGTTTCCTTTTCCAGTCCCAAACCGCTCAAAAATTCTCTTTTCATTTCTTTCATCCTTTCTACGCTTTTTTACAAGGTTGCACCTTTCTTGGATATTCCTTTCTCAGCACAAAACCCCCACCGTGCGGCAGGGGTTCCGAAAAAAGAAAGGAGTAGTAATAGATAGCCTTTTTACGTCTTGCTAAGGACAAATATGTATGCACCAAAACCACCGCTCCGCCCTATTTCATTACTTTTTGGCTGTCTTGGGTTTTGCAGCATATAAGCAGCACCCTTCGGCGCTTATACTTTCACAATGTTTATAAGGCTTGCTACCGCATCCACACTTTCAAGCAAGAACTCTTTAACCTTTCTCATCTTTGAGTTATCTTGCAGAAATTCTATGCCCTTTTGCGTTATTTCAAGCTGTTCATACTCGGATATTCTTATAACATCCCCACCCCAAACTCTTTTATACTTGTAGCCTTCTATATACCCTTCTGTCTGCATCATTCTGAGAATATCGTCAAAGTACGCTTCCGATATATCTACCTTAATGCTCTTTAAAAATACCGATAAATCAAAGACCGTTTTCCTCTTGAAGCAAGCGTAAAGATAAAGTAAAACCTTGTACACTATCACAAAATAATCATCCTTTGCCATTGTCTTCACCTCCGTTCTTTCTTCAATTCTTCTTCAACAACATCCCTAAGAGCGACATAAACATAATCGAAGGGTATTCCATTATCTCGTAGCTTTTGCTCAAATTCTTTTCTAAGAATATCGCACTTTTCTCTGTTTTCTTTATTTGTCTTACAGAGTATATCGAAATATTGTTCGATCATATTTTTCTCCATCAAAAAAGCACCCGCGTGGGTGCTTTATACTACAATTGATACTTTTCCTATATCGTTTGGATTTGTAGGCATTAGGATTTTTTTTATCTTATATTTCTTTCCTTTTTTCGTTTCTACTACATCTCCCACTAAATAGTTTTGATTGTTTTCTACAATTAAAATTTTTCCGTATACTGTATTATGTTCCTCTATAATATTCAGTTTCATTGTAATCGCCCCCAGTTGCTCTTTTAAACAATTGCTCCCATTTTGAAAGGTTCGTCTCTGTGTCCTTTATGTCGCTTTCATCTAAGCCATATGCTTTAGAATATTTCAACAGCTTGCGATTTGCATATATTTCTCTTGCTGCCAATTCCTTTAAGTCAGATGATAAAAATTCACCATACTTTTTTGCTTGCTGTGAATGGATTATTTCTTCAAACATTGCTGCCGGCGATGGTGTTTTCCCTACATGAAGTATATACCCATGACCATATGTAGCCTCAGCTTTCAAACTTTCTAAGTATTTTAAGTCGTCACCCTGTGCCTGAATAACTTTTACCCCAATTTTTTCAAGATTGGTCTTCATCTTTAAGTATTTATCAACAGGCATTGGATTTGTAACCTCTCCATTTTTTAGCCTTAGTTGTATTATACCACGCTTCCCACCATTTTCAACATTTAAATTCTTAAGCTTTTCCACATCCTCCTTGGTGGGCTTCGGTGGTTCTATATTCTTCCTCGCTTCGATTTCTTCCTCTGTTGCCCACTGCTTACTGTGTACATTTTGGCTTTTGCCGTCCACCACATACTCCACAACGCAATCGCAATTTGCGTGGCGTCTGTATATGTCTTTAGGCTCTTGCCCGTATTCGTATTTGCCCGCTTTGTTTGTGCACCACTCGCAACATTTCCCTGTTGTGGTCCTTATGATGTAGGCTTTTACACCGCCATCGCCTACGAACTCTGCATTCTTCTTTACACTTTCGTCATTTACGGCTTGTGAGTAGTTTACAAGGCTGTTTTCGGTGCTCTTTTTGACGTTTTCATACTTCGGAGCGTTGGAAGCGTGTTTTACAATGCCGTCGATTTTATTTTTGTCTATCGGCACATCTATGCCGTTTAAGTTCAGACCTTCTTTTTGGGCTGTGGTTTTGGCTACCTCTTTTGATACCGTATTTATAAGCTCATGGTTTTTCTTAAGCAAGGGCGGAAATATCTTTTCAGCTATATTGCGATACATTCTCTCATCAGGCAAGATGTCGGGCTGTACATTTTCGGAGAAAGCCTTCTTTAACTCGTTCCCCACCTCTGTGGCAAAGGCTGCGCTATCTACTCCTGTTCCGTTGCCTGCTCCCACCTTGCTAACTATAGAGGCTATTTTCTTGTTGTGGGTGTAGCCTTCTCGGAAACTGTTTTGTATTCTGTTCAGCAATTCGGGAGCTATGTCCATACTTCCACCTCGGTATCTTTAATATCTTACTCTTTGTACTTTCTTTTCTTTTTTCTCAAGGCTTGCTCTCCAGCTTGATAATATTACGCAATCTATAAGCCCCGCCTCGATGTCATCGCTTATGCACTTGTATCCAAACCCTCCACCGCTTCCGATAGGCCTTTTTAAAGAATTAGATACAGCATTTGTAAGAGCTCTTTGCCCTTTGTGTCTTAACTTTTGAGTGTATATGTTGTTTTCAAATATGCTGTTGGCTGTAATTACTTCCTGAACCTTTGGCAGTATAACCTTTGCCTTTAGCTTTTCTTTGCTTATGGCATCTGCAAGTATATTCTGACCGCTTGCACCGTCTATCACTATTTCTTTTACTTTCGGGTTTCTGCAGTAAGGCAATAGCCACTCAATGCCTTCTTTGGCGTTTCTGCAGTCTATAGCCTCCACAAAGACTTTGCTGTCTTTTGTTCTTGCAGATATACCAAGGCACACGTTTTTGCCATCGTGTCCGAATTTTATGCCTAAGTATCTGTCGGGTTCCAATATATCGGGTATTTTCTCATCTTTAAGAAGTAAATACTCCCATTCCCTAAGGGATATGGCACTCTTTTGTGAGTATTCAAGCCACAGACCCAATCTCTGTATATTGGCGTCTATAGTATCGGCACCCATTTCGGATATAACGTTTCTTTCGCTGAGCACATACCCCAAAGAGGGATTTGTTTTATACCACAGCTCTTTATCCATCGGATCCGATTTTTCGGATACCGACCATTCTGCCCACCCGCCGAAGGGTGTTTGACCTGCTAAGGTCTTCTCCCTAAGCTTCAAGAACACCGTGCCGGCACTTACGGCCGTGGGAGGCGTACCGCACATTATTGTTTGCGGGTTTTGGGAGTCTGTTACCACATATTTAAGGGCACTTTCTTGGTCGTCGGTGTATTCCTGCGCTTCGTCTATTATCAACACATCATACCCTTCACCAAGGCCACCTTTTGAACTTCTTGTTCTGAAATTTATACGCCCTCCGGAGCCGTCAAGCATCTCTATCCTTTCAAGGCCGAACTGCTTCAAGGTCTTGTAATCTTCTCCCTCGGTGTAGCCTGTTTTGGCAAGGCAGTCGCATATCCTCTCCCATGCGCTATGGCTTGTAGATGTTCTGTGAGCGGTGTACAGCACCTGTTCACCGTTCAACAGTCCGTAAACCGTCCGCATTATTATAAGCTCTGATTTACCGTTACGCCTTGGAAGAGAATAACCGAATTTAGTATGTACAAACAGCCCCTCCTCGTTCACCGCCATAATGTTTCTTATGAGGGTCTCTTGCCAAGGAAGAGCTGTTCTGTCCGTACTGTTATATAATTCTATTGCGCCGTCTCCTAATGTCTGCTCATAAGGCAGTATCATGGAGAGTGTCGGCAGTTGTTCACCGTATCTCACACAATCACCCTTTCGGGCTTATTGTTCGGAATCAATGCCCGTAATCTCTCTCAATGTTTCACTGTTTATATATCCCTCCACAGCTTGATTTATTTTTATAGCACCGTCTCCGATACTTGAAAGCATAGAGGCATCGGGTTCAAAGAGTGGCTCCCATACAGGCTTTGTTCTGTAGAGCTGTCTCCTCTTGTAAGGGACATCATCTCTTAAGCAAGCACCTAAAAAGCCCGCATTTAAAAAGGCAGAACCAAAGCTACGCTGCGCTTTCCTTGCTGTCAACCTAAGGTTTTCATGGCTCGCTCTGATAGCCTCCACACTTGAAGGGTTGTCCGATACAAAACCCAGATCATCCAAGGTAAGCCCCGTTTCGCCTGCAAACACGGAAGCCACACATCTAAGTTGTTCGATAAAGGGTTGCATAGACTGTTGTGTGAACTGTCCTACAGAGGGTTTATCGCCGTCTTCGTCCTTTGTTATCTCCAAAAGGGTCGCTATGGTAGCCTTCCACTTATCTAAGGGCTCTGCCTCTTCCTCGTTGCTTGTTCCCAGTACGTATTTTTGAGGGAATGAATAGAACTCCGCCGATACATCCATCCTTTCAAGCACTCTTTTAGCATTTTTTTGCAAATACATGCAAGTTCTTGAGATTCTTGAATGCCCGAAAGGTCTTTGGGCATCGGGTCTGAATATTACGGGAACCAACAAAGGATAATCCACATTGTAACTCCTTGTATCTGCAAGCTTGCCGTTTTCATAATAAACGGTAACACCTGGAGAAAAGAAAGCCTCTTTTGTAATAAGCCCCGTATCTTCGTCCCTTTCAAGTACTGCATAGCCCTCTTTAAGAAGCCCCGTTATGGGGTCTATTGTTCCCGTTGCATTGCCTCCGTCTATTACCTGCAACCTGGGGAAACCTTCCTCATCGGGAGAGATGTATATAAAGCAGCAGGAAGATATAAGGGCCGAGAGTATGGCGGAATCAAAAAACACATCGGGGTTGTTTTGCTCATAGATTTGATTAAGCATAAAATCATCGTTTTTAAACTTCAAAAAAACAAGCCTATCTGCCAAAGCGTCCACACCCTTAGCACACCAACCCATAACAGAGGCATATTCACGCCTAAGGGGCTCGGGTATTACGAAGCTTCTGCCACTATACCCATCCTTCATTTCATAGTATTTATACCGTTGCAACACCCTGCCACGCTTTCTTTCAAGCTTAAATTTCAAACTCTCATCCATAAAACTCCACCTTTCAGCGAGAAATTTGCACAGTCACGGCAATGAACCTCAGAGGAAGGCACCCCCGGGAGGGTACCCCCCCCACCCTCGAGGGGTCACTCCGAAAGCCAGTCAGCACTAAGTGGCAAATCTCTATTGTTGATTTCATTCTTTTTGTTGCCAACAAACACAACATTAACAAGCTTATCACTCTTGAGGCGGTTGCATTTTCGGTGTGCCAGTTGTAGATTATCAATGTCACTTGGATGTCCACCTTTTGCAATTGGTATTATGTGGTCAACGGTAGCACTCATTAAGTCTGTGTATGGCAAAGACTTATCAACAGGCTCTCCACATATACCGCATACATCTTGAGTAGCTATTATCTTCTTACGGTTGGATTCGTACACACCACGAGCCCCCCGCATTCTTTCGGCACGCACTCCTTTATCCATAATGCCCCCTATGTTTACAACAACTTACATCAATTCCTTCTTAAGCCTAAGCTCAAGCTCTCCTACTTCCTTCTCAATAGCTCTTTGCACCATTTCTTCCCTCGGTGTTCCGAACCATTTCTTCTTGAAAGCTCTTACTGTCTCCTTGTAATCCTCTTCGCTAATGTCGCCCGACTCGTACCATTCCACATCGTGAAACAGATTGACTATATCGCTCACCATTTCATTCAGTTCCGAGTCGTACATCTTACCTACGTACTCACTTTCTATTTTCCAATAAAGGTAGTTTCTGCTTCCTCCGCTCAAATGTCGACCTCCTTGTCGAGCTCAGCTTCAAGTCTTCTTATCTCTTCTCTCATGCTCTCTCTTTCTTTGATAACACCATCAATATCCACTTTCTTTTTCGTAAGCGAAGCCTCGTAAGCTTTCAGTACCTTGTAGTCGGTAGCCTTCAACTTGTTCTTTAGCTTGCTTATCTCTTTTATCTTTCTTTCCGTTGCTCTGTTTTCGTGCATTCTATTTCCCTCCCATAGAAGTTATCTGTATGTTTTATCTTTTGGTAACCTAAAGTCCCTTATTTTGTTCTTAACTCCAAAATCACGCAACAACAACATCGTAAACTCACGCCTCATTTTTAAAGCGTGTATCATTACTTCAAATTTACTTTCCCCTCTTTTGCTCTTCGGAACAGACATTTTGATATCTCTACGAATTCCTTTCTATTAGATTTTTATATTGCACCCCATATAGGGGTGCTGATTGTAAGATCACCCGATGTATAGAAGCGGGCGAACGCCACGGGAGTTCGAAGCACCGCCGCCGTAGCAGTCGCCGTCACCGGAGACACACGAGAAGCCCCACGAGTCGGCGACATCTTGGAGCCACCACCAATCTTGAGTACTTTGCGATCTTTTGTACCCTCTTCCGCAAGGTATATAGTCGGGTCTTAATTTAAACAATGGAAGCTGTTTGCGCATTCCACGATGGTTACAGCCGTCATAGCTGTGGTTGTAAATATTTTGCCCATATACTTCCATTTCTGTTAGTAATTGCAATTTTGAGGGGTTTGTACCCTCATCCCAATCTTCCTCCGATCCCCATAAATAATCATCTTCATAGTAACCTACGTTTCCTATGCTTTCTTTATTAAAGTCAGTGCCTTGGCAAATAAAGGCTTCGGGAGCGAACAGTCTGTTCTGTCCAAACACAGACTCAAAAGCAGATACATAAACAGGTATTGTCGTTTTAAACATTGCACTTTGATAGTATCCGCCCTCAGCTGTATTTGTGGCATTCATTTTAGCTGTTGTTTTTAAGCAATCTTTAGGCACTAATGCAAGATGATTTCTGTAATCATGGTCGTAATCATCACTCTCCTCATCCCATATTGCCATTCTACCGCCGTAGCTGTTTATCCCCGCCACCAAAAGCTCCACATCCTCGGCACCGCCTAAGGTGGTGTTAATGCTTACCGTTATAGTATCACCCACATATATATCACTGAAATCTCCGCTTTGCACCTTAGATAATATCTGCTCTATAGTGTACTTATCTGTAAGCTCTACACCGTTACGGCATAAGCTGTTATGGTCGAAATTGCTTATTGCCTTGCTGTCGGCTATTGCTTGTATACCCTCGGCTATGGCTTGACCTGTGGAGTCAAGTATTATAGGCTTTGTTACTGTGCTCATATTCATACCTCCTCATAAGTTATATTTACAGCTCCGTCTACTACCGAAAGACCTAAGTCTTTAAAATCCTTACCAACACCGTTTTTTATCAAGTCAACGATGTTTTCCACCTCACCATCCTCGGTTATCATACCGCCGTAGGTAGGCGAAAATTGTTTTGTATCGTATGTAGGCATATTGTTACCTCCTGTTCGCTACGCTCATTGTCGCGCTCATCGGTGCGCTCATTCTAATTATCATACACAAAGTTTGCATTGGTGGCACCGAAGGGATAGTTTGTCATTGCTTCAACTCTCGCTTGGGTGTTCAATGCGCCCTTGAATGTTATGGTTATTCCCTCGGGTGTGTTGCTAAAGAAGCTTGAACTTATGTTACTGACATCGCCCTCGAAGGTCACGCTTTCCAAAGAGCTACATCCCTTAAAGACATTTGTAGCTGTGTAAGCTCTTGCTGCATAGGTATCACCAAACACCACCGTTTCAAGTCCCGTACAGCCTTCAAACTGCCCCGAACCTGTTAAGCCTTGCAAGCTTTCTAAATTAGCCTCGGTCAGACCGACACAACCTTTGAAGGCGGTGCTTCCTATGCTTGTTACTTTTGTCAAGTTAGGGAACGTTTCAAGAGCGGAGCAACCATTGAAAGCGTTTAAGCCTATGGATGTTATACCTTCGTATTCTCCCGAGGTATCGAAGAAGTCCAAAAACCAAAGAGCGGAACATCCGTAAAAAGCTCCTTCGGGTATTATCGTTACTCCGCCAAAGTATGCCACTTCAAGTTGTGATGCATTTTGAAAAGCGTTTGTGCCTATGGATGTAACGCTTCGCATATCTATTTGCATTGCATAATAATTGTATCTAAAAGCTCCACCCTCTATAGTGGTTACGGTATCGCTTTCCAGTATAACACCCATCCTTTGCCCTGCGTACAGCCAATCTGCAATTAGCTTTTTCATAAAGCTATTGGTACCCGTATCCGCAAAAGCTCCCGCCTTTATCGTTCTTGCAAGTCCCTCGGGGTCGTTTATTCTCACATTAGGGCAGGCTCCTATGAAAGCTTGTACGATATTGCTTCCCAAAGAGTTCAGCGTTGAGTTATCCGCCATCGTTTGCGTTTCTATATCAGCTCCCAAAGGCGTTATCTCCAAAAGTTTGTTGCTCTTAGCCACAAATCTGACATACTTCATTGTAATGTCTTTTATGACATCCACGGCATCGGGCACATTTACCGTTACTTTGGAGTACCCGACCACATTATCACCGCTTGCAATATAAACACCGTTTTCCGTTATGCTCTTTTCTGCTGTCTCCGATGTAGGCACCGCTACCGTCACCTTGGTATATCCGTCAATATCATCATCCACCGCCCTATAGGTACCGTTTTCCGTTATGGTTTTGGCGTCCATCGTGACCCCTGCCGCCATTTGTGCCAATTGGTCTATCCAATACCCTTCGCCATCGCTACCGATGAACAACCCGTTATTGGGTGAATACTCATCGGGGTTGTACTTTCCCATACTGCCACCTCCTAAGTCATATTTTTATTTTCTGTCCCATTTATCGGACAATCATGTTTTTTGCATTAAAAAAGCACCTAAGTAGGCGCTTGGTTCACACTTTATTCACACTCTAAACGCACGCGTGCGTTCTAAAACACACTTTTAACCCCATAAAAGTGTAACTCATTTTCTTATCCCCAACAAAAACAGGCACCTGCCGAAGCAAGCACCTGTTCAAGGAGAACTTAATGCCGATAATTAGGTAAATTCTTAGAGGAAATCCTATTGGGTATTTGAATATCGGCAATTGTCAAAATACACGCCTAAGGGAGTATAGGCATAAATGCTATGTACAAGTAATGAGAATGGGGTGTCTCATCTTTGAGGGTAAATTTTGACAATACTATTATAACACATCTGAATGTTCCTTTTTGTTCCTTTTTGTTCCTTTTTGTTCCTTTTTTTAAATTTTTTGTCCCGTTTATTGGACAACAAGCTTTTTTGTCCCATTTATCGGACAGTAAAAGCGTTAAAATCAATCTTTTATGTACTCATCTATAAATTTCTTTATCTCCGTTGTGGGTTTTGTGCCTCGCTCCTTACATATCTTCTTGAAAGCTTCCAGCACTTCAGGCTTAAGATCTAAAGAGAGCCTTTTATAATTTTGCCTTATATACTTTGCTTGTTTACTTTCCGCCATTGTCTTTCTTTCCTTTCAAAAGTTCATACAAAGATGCTCCCGTAACCCCTAAAGCTAATATTAGACACACCACAACGGTAAGGCTCCACTCTCTTGTTATTCCGTAGTAAATCAGTATTAGTGCCTGAACCATGCCCGATGTCACAAAAAAATAATTTGTTAATTTATACACTGCTATTCACCTCTTGATTTTATATACTTTGTATGTTACAATAAGCAAGTGGTAAGGGAGTTACCTCCCTTACCGGTGTTCTTATTTAAAGAGCTTGTTCACTAAAGCCGTTATAATTGCCGTTATAACAGCTTTTATTAAAAATGTGAATAGGTTCTTTATTTTTTTCTTGCTTATTCGCATTTTGTTCACCTCCTTTATGATATAATTATATCATAATACGCCCGTATTGTCAAGCATTTTTACAAAATAAATTCAAAAAAATCCGCAGAAATATCGCTATTCCCACGGATTTCACTCCTTTAATCCTCGCTTTCTCTTTTTACCTTGCAACCCTGTTTCTCAAGAAGCTCTAACTTCGCCAAAGCCATTCCGATAGACTGAGCAACAGGGTAAGACAATGTAGGGCGAATGCAATCAAATGCTTCTGTTGCCTCTTCCGAAAAATTATCATCCCAATCAAAGGGCTTTGTTGTTATTTCTAATAATTCCAAACATTCCATTTATCTTCCCTCCATACTCTCAAAATTCTCTATTTCTGTCATTCTTCTACCTCCATTTTAAACCTCAAAAAGTGTGACTCATTTTCTTATCCCCAACAAAAACAGGCATCCGCCGAAGCAAGCACCTGTTCGCAGGAAGAAGTCCTACAAGTGGGGTAAATTATAAAAATCATTCTTGTTGCTATCTCACACTACCATTATAGCACATACATTTGCTACATTGTGCTACCTTTTTACAAAATATCCCCGTATTTTTCTTTTACCAACATCTTGAAAAACTCCAACCTACTTAAACCCGTCTCGGATCTGATGGCTTCTATCTTTTCGAACTCATCTTTTTTTATCCTTATGTTCCATTGTGAATAGGCTTTTTTCAAGTGTCTCAATATAACCTCGTTTGATGGTTTGCTCATTTTTCTCTCTCCTTTATCATATCGTAAATATTCCACACAAGCATTAGTGCACCGAGCATGAAGCCGCATAGCCACAGCCAACTAAAACCCGAAACAACAAGTAACATTAACAACACAAGCAATTGCACAGCATTTACGATCACAAAAATCTTGTTTATCATCTTTAATCACCTCTTGACTTGTCTCTTTTTCTGTGTTATTCTTTCAAAAGGGGTTGGGAGGGTGTGAACCTCACAACCCCCACCTTTTTAATTTAGCAGTTTATGTATCAGCTCTTGGATAATGGCTTGCAAAATCATCAACCCAAGAGCTTTTACTAAACTCTTTTTTATTTTTATCTTCACTTTGACCACCTCCTTTCTTATGCTCTTATTATAGCATATAACTATTTATATGTCAAGCATTTTTACAAAATAAATTAAAAAAATCCGCAGAAATATCGCTATTTCCACGGATTTTACACTTTCAAATATTCCCTTTCTCCATCCTATGGAGCAGTTTATAATAAGTCTTACTGCTGCATCCCAATATAGCCACAGCTTCTTTTTGCGTTATCTCTTTCCGCTTAAAGCGTTCACGCACCGACAACACATCTTCAAGCTTGAACACCGGAGGCCTGCCGAACCTTACGCCTCTCGCCCTTGCCGCAGCTATACCCTCCGCCTGTCTTTGGCGGATGTTTATCCTTTCATTCTCAGCTACATAGCTAAGCAATTGCAACACTATATCGCTTATCAGTGTACCCATCAAATCCTTTTGCTTTGTGGTATCCAATAGCTCCATATCCAGCACCTTTATATCGGCTTTCTTTTTCTTGGTTATCTCCTGCCATTGCTGTAATATTTCGCTGTAATTCCTTCCCAGTCGGTCAATGCTCTTTATAATCAGCACATCACCCTTCTTAAGCCTTTGCATAAGCTTCTTGTATCCCGCTCGCTCAAAGTCTTTTCCGCTCTGCTTATCCACAAATACATTCTCGGGCTTAACTCCATACTCTCTCATAGCAATCACTTGCCTGTCTTCGTTCTGCTCTTTTGTAGATACTCGCACATAAGCATAAACCATATAATTTATGCCCTCCTACTCCAAGCTTCAACAAGTTTCTCCTTATTTCGTTCTGCCCCACAAAAAGTAACACTTGCACCACAACCATAATAGCACCCAAGCACATTGCCTATATCAGGAAAGGCAATCAACAACACATCCTCACCACAAAAAGGGCAACACTCCGATTTTGACGATTCCGATCTTTTATTCCATGTTTCAATCGATTTTTTTACATCCAGAATTTCTTCTTTTCCTTGCGGTGGACAAAAAGCAACATCTGCACCACAAATGAGGCATTCAAACTTACAATAACCCTCCAAAGAAGCCAACACTTCCACGTCATTCCCGCAAAAAGGACACTCCTTCACTTTTAAAACCTTAACCATTTATTTCTTCCTCCAATCTCAAAACGGCAAATCATCCTCTTCCACATCATCCACCGGTTCTGTCATTCTTCTACCTCCATCTTTGCTCCACAGTTCGGGCAATAATTCATTCCGTTATCCCACGGAGTACCCTCTATCGCTACCCAAATCTCGCCACATTCAGAGCAATCATAATAGGTATCTCCGTCATATCCGTCTTTTTCTATCCAATGCCCTGTCTTTGGCTGTGGTGTGACAGATGGCATATTATCAACAAAATCAAATAATTTAGAATAATCATTATAGGTTTTAAAAGTCTCCATCCCTATTTGAATCATTTCATCAAGCACCGCCTGTCTGCTAATAGCATCCTCACAAGGCTGTTGTTCTAATGCTTTGATTATTTCATCAACGTCATCGTCTGTAAGCACATAAGTAACACCAAGCTCTCGACTAAACTCCAAATGTTTTATTAGTTTTGTTCTATCTTCTCTTGTCATTCCTTATCCTCCTGCATTCTTCTTGCTATCATCTACCATCATTCTCTTCCAATCTCAAAACGGCAGATCATCCTCTTCCTCATCATCCACCGGATAGAACCCCGAAGCGTTTCCTTGTGTCTGAGGAGCTTGTTTCTGTTTTTGTTTGCTCTCACAGAACTCATGCTCTTGTACCACTACGTCAACGATATTTCTCTTTATGCCGTTCTTATCCGTATAGCTTCCCGTTTGCAATCTACCCTTTACAGCTATCTTCATACCCTTATGCAGGTAGCTCTTTACGAAGTCTGCCACACCTGCGAAGGCTATACAATTTATAAAATCCGTCTGTTTCTCCTCTCCCGCTTTTGTGGGTTTGTCTATTGCAAGAGAATATCTTGCTACATTCATACTTCTTGCTTCTCTTACCTCGGGATCGGCTGTAAGTCTTCCCATAAGTATTACCGTGTTCATTCTTCTACCTCCTCAGCCCATCTGCTACCGTACTTATCCACTATACTCTTGAAATCCGTAAAATCGTGAGGCACTATGTACCTTTTGCCGTTCTTTATACCTATATGGGAAAGCTCATGCTCCATAAGTATCTCTTTTTGTTTCTGTGTAAAGTATGTGGCACTTGCGTAAAATATTATTATAAAGTCATAAGGTACAAAGCTCTCATACACGCCCGTTGGTATGCGACACTCTCCGTTTGTAATAAGGCCTTTGCTTTTCTTTGTCTTTTCGGAATAGTAAAAGCCTATACTAAGCTCACTCTCTTGCAACCAATTAAGCTCCGGAACATCTCTTATTACCTTTTCGGCTATCAACGCCATCTCTTCACTCGGTATCAGTTTCATTTTTTACCCTCCATGTTTTCCAAAACTCTAAAGTCTCCATATTGTTTCTTCTTCTCATATCTTCAAGAGCCTCAAGCTCCTTATCTCTCTTATTCTCCTCAAGTATCTTCTTAAGGTCTGCACCTATTGCAAAACCTATCAGAAGTACCGCTGCATTTACTGCGATCAATTGTAACATCATTGCTATCGTCATTGTTTTACCTCCTCTGTTTTCTCTTCAAAACCTAAAGCCTCGCTGGGTGTCATATCAAGCACGGAACACAGGTCTACAAACACTTCAAGCGTTAATCTCCTCACTCTGCATTCTGTCCTGAACACATCGCTCATTTGACTTGAGAAATTTATCATCTCTCCCACTTCTTCAAGCGTAAGCCCCTTTTCTTTTATCCTTCGGCGAAAGTTGTGTATGGCTTCCAATTCCGCCGCGCTCCTCGGTAGCGCTGTCATACACTCACATCCTTTCGCTAAGCCCTAACAGGTAATCACTCGAAACATTTATGACATTGGAAAATATTGTAATTTCAAGCGTTGTGAAGTTTCTCTTACAAGCCAACAGATCCTCCACCCTTTGGGTGAGCATTTCCTTGTTACCGAAAAACCACATTTCATACTCGTTTACAATATCCTTTACAGTGGCCCCGTTGTTTGCCATGGCGTTGCGGATCCTCTGCACTATCATTCTTTTTCTTTTGTCATTCACCGCCATAGCCTTGCGGTAGTTCTTATCTTCTCTGCAGCAAGCCAACCGTAAGCTTTTCCCGCTATCCTCCAAAGATACTCCCGTTTCTTCAAATATAGTCTGCTTAAGGTCGTCTATGGTAACATAAAAGGTCTCCACGGAATTCGACAGATCTACCACCCAATCAACAAACTGATTAAGTCTCTTTGCACCAAAACCGCACTTATCTCTTACCACCATCGCAGGAATCGCAAGCATATAAGCAAAGGCCTCCGCCATGCTCCTCTTTCTGCTCTCTTGGCTTGCTCTTTTTACCACTCTCTCAAATTCCGCAGGCACCTCATTGTTCCTCTGTTCCTTCTCCATCGCTCTCCTCTGTGCTCTGTTCATGTTTTTCCTCCCTTAGTATATTTTTCTCAAACACCTCATAAGCCCTTGCTATCATTTTCCGTATATATCCCGGTTCAAAGTGCATCTCTTCGGCTATTTGGTCTAATTTTTTGTATTCTATATGTCTCTTATGCAACAATTTCACATAATCCACATTGGAAAGAGACTCCACCTCTTTTATTATCTTTCTCCTTGTCTCGAGAAACTCAAACAGTTCGGTATTTATCTCTCTTTCAAGGTCTATATACTTTGCTATAAGCTCCTCTTGCAAATTTTTTACAGATGTTTGCACCTTGTCTTTGTCGTATCTTATAGCACCGACACCCTCGCACTTAAGCTTAAGCTCCTCACGCTCCTGTACTCTGTGCTTTATCTTCTCCTCTAATTCCTCTAACTGCAATAAGTATTCTTTTGCTTTCACTTTCTCACTTCCTTCCCTCTTTGCAGTTAGTTCACTCTGTTATGACCTTCTTACCTATATCGAAATAGTTAAAGCATACATTCTTACCCTTGGGGAACTTCACCAAAAAATACCTTTCATATTTCGCTGTTACCTCTCCCGGGGTGTATACCGTTTTGTATTTGCTTCTGCCTCTTATACTAAATATCCATAGAGACCTTTACATTTATTAACTCTTATGATATAAAAAATCATAGAGGTGATATTAATGAGAGGAAATAAAACACAAATATCAGCGGAAGAATATGAAGCTGTGTGTCTTGAAATAAAAAATAATAAAAATAAGAACATTGTAAGGCGTTTAACCGTTATTAAACTTCTGTATGAGGGATGTACAAATAAATACATAGCGGAAAAGTTGGATTATAGTGAAAAGTA
>JAFSVK010000053.1 GCA_017444985.1 Bacillota bacterium | reverse complement strand
CAATGAACAAAGAATTAAAGAGAAATTAGGATGGATGAGTCCTGTACAATACAGGCTTAGCCTTTTGGCTGCATAAAAAATGCGTAACAGACATCAAATTCTGTTACGCAATAAAAGTCTAACTTTTTGGGGTCACATCAATATCACACCCCTTAAATATTGTCGAAAAGTCTTTTATACTCTATGTACAAATACTCTTTCAGAGTATCGGGCACATTCTCGCTATCGTAAACGAATGTTTTATTATCTTTGTCTATAATAATATGGGAGGTTATAACGGGGTAGCTTTCCATAAGCTTTTTTCTGAAAAGATCAAAGCCGTTAAGACCTATATTTGCCTTTTCTTTCACTATAAGTGAAAAATAGTTGGCACTTATAAGCATATCCTCTTTATTTTCTGTTTCGTAGTTGGTCCACACAAAGAAGGGAACATAGTAGTCATGTATCTCCTCGGGAACCACTTTTTTCATGGCAACGCCCTCTCCCACTACGGAAACATTCGGCTCATGGTCGCCCACAAAGGCTATTACCGTATCTTCATCAACATTTGAAAAATATTCTATAAGATCTTCCACAGCCTCATCGGTAATATGAGAAAGTGTTATATACTGGTTGAAACTGTCGCTTGCCCCCTCCGCTCTCACAAAGGCGGAGAAGTTCTCACCGTTATAGTTGTAATCTCCATGGTTTTGCATGGTCATGGCATAGGTGAGAAGTTTTTTATCCTTGGGCTTACTTTCATAGAGCTCTTTTATTTTTTCAAATACCGCTCTATCACTTATATATCCTCTCTCTTTATCCACTCCGGGATAATCTATAGCCGTAAATCTGTATTTATAGTTTTCGGTATAGCTTTTGTCCTCTACAAAATCCGTACCCGAAAGAAATTTGTCAAAACCGAAGAGTTTATAAAGTGTGGATCTGTTCCAATTTGATGCTATATATGGATGTATGTATGTTTTACTGTAGAGCTTCGAATCCTCATCCACTATGAAGGTGGGTATTTTTTTATTTATATACTGCAGGAAAGGGAAGGAGTCTTTGGGCAAAAATGTCATTGTAAGACCCGTTAAAAGTTCAAACTCCGTGTTACAGGTACTTCCACCGTATACGGAGGGCACCATATGCCCCGTAGTGAAATAGCCGGGAGCCTGCCCCGCCTTTATTTTATCAAAAAAAGGAAGTACGGGCATATTGGTTTCAATATCGTAAAGCTCCCTCATATCCGCAAAGCTCTCATCGGCTATAACTATGATATTAGGCGTTCTCTCCCCCTTTTCTTCCCCAAAGGATGCCAAAAGCTCATTTACCTTTTTAACCGAATATCCTTGAGGAGGGTTTATTTTATAGTGTATGGCTCTTTCCGTGATATTGTAGAGTACGCCTTTGTTGTTACTTAAGTCGGATTTGTTGAAATTATTGGTGTTGCTTTCCGTTTTGTTTATAACCCTGTAGGAGCTGAATATAAAGGCTACCGTAAGCATGATACACACGGGCACGGTATAGGGGATGTGCTTCTTTTTGAACCTAAAGGGAAAATTAAGTGCCGTCAGTATTATAAAAAGAGCACTTACAAGGGAGCACATCATATCAAAGGTTATATTTATATCATAATTTCCCGCAACGGTTATGGCGGTGGTGGTAGCCATAACATCCGAAAGAGCAAGAGCCGTACCCCTTGAGGATATTACAAGCTCGTTTATGACCGTAAAAGCCGTAAGTACTACGGTGGTAACTATAGCCGCCACCGAACTTGACTGACTTATGGAGAAAAACATAATATATATGCTCACCACAATAAGAAAATTTACAAATATGTAGTCATAAGCCTTTACTATGGCAATGGTGGAAAATATCAAAATCGGAAAGGCTACCGTCAAGATCTTTGAAAGTATGGATGATATTTTCTCGGGTATATTATCTATTTTTCCCGATAATGTACCGCCTATAAGAAGTGAGGCGAAAAGAGCGGAAATGAAAAACACCCCTGCTCTGAGCTTAAAGTAAAGTCTTGTGTTTAAATTTGTAAGAGCGTTTATAAAAGCACTTCTGGCACTTATATTAAAACCGCCCGTTGCAAAAAGCAAAACAAATATACAAACAAATATCGAAAAAGAAATAAAAGAAACCGTAAGGAATGAAAATTTTATTCTTTTTTTGGTGTTATTGTTATTTTTTATCATTTGAAACTTCCTTGAGTTATATTTCAAAAATATTACACTGACAAACACACATTATATCACATAGAGCATTATTTAGCAAGGATGTCAATGTAAAAATTTCACAAAAAATAAAATTTTATTTGTTATATATTGCGGTAAAATAAGATTGACACACTATATGTAGTAGTTGTATAATGGAACAGAAACAAAATATGGAGGTGTTTGATGTGCTAAACATAGAAGATGTATACATTATCAAAAAGGACGGCACCCTCGAAATTTTTGACTCAAAGAAGATCACGGCAGCTGTCACCAAATCGGCTGACAGGGTCATGTACAAATTCTCAAAAGACGAATATACCAAGATCGTTGATTGGGTGGTTCATCATATTATCGAAGGGGAAAACAACAAGATACCCATTCGCACAATGCACAATCTTGTTGAAAGCGCACTTGAGGCTATAAAGCCGGAAGTAGCCAAAAGCTACAGAGATTACAGAAACTACAAAATAGACTTTGTTCGTATGCTTGACGACGTTTACAGAAAAGCTCAGAACATAATGTACATAGGAGATAAGGAAAACTCCAATACCGATTCTGCCCTTGTGGCAACGAAAAGGAGCCTTATCTACAACCAGTTAAACAAAGAACTCTACAAAAAATTTTTCCTTACCAACGACGAAAAACAAGCCATAAACGATGGCTATATATACATTCACGATATGTCGGCAAGAAGAGACACCATGAACTGCTGTCTTTTCGATATGGCTACCGTATTAAAAGGCGGCTTTGAAATGGGTAACCTTTGGTACAACGAACCCAAGACCCTTTCCGTTGCCTTTGATGTTATAGGTGATGTGGTGCTTTCCACAGCCAGCCAGCAATACGGGGGCTTTACGGTACCCGAGATAGACAAGATACTCTCTCCCTATGCCCTTAAAAGCTACAACAAATATCGCAATGAGGCAAAGAGCCATATACTTGCCATAAAGAGCGGTGAATACGACACACTCTCCGACATAGGAAAGGACTTTGACGACGGTAATTTTTCCGAAAAAGAGCTTTCCTACATAGATAATTTTGCGGAAAAGAAGGTAAAAAGAGACTTCGAGCAAGGTTTCCAAGGTTTGGAATACAAGCTTAACTCCGTAGGCTCTTCAAGAGGAGACTACCCTTTTATAACCATAACCTTAGGTCTTGCCACCGACAGATTCGGTAAAATGGCAGCAGTGACCGCTCTTGATGTCCACAGAGTGGGACAAGGTAAAAAAGGCAACAAAAAGCCCGTGCTTTTCCCTAAAATAGTATTTCTGTACGATGAAAAGCTGCACGGCAAAAATATGCCCTTAAGAGATGTTTTCGATGCGGGTATACGTTGTTCTTCCCAAACCATGTACCCCGATTGGCTCTCTCTTTCGGGAGACAGCTATGTGGCAAGAGCATATCAAAAATACGGTGTAGTTGTAAGTCCTATGGGATGCAGAGCCTTCCTTTCTCTTTGGTTTGAAAGAGGCGGTATGCAGCCTGCAGACGAAAATGACAAAGCCATAACCGTAGGCAGATTTAATTTAGGTGCCATAAGTCTCCACCTGCCTATGATATATGCCAAGGCAAAGTCGGAGAGCAAAGATTTTTATCAGGTGCTTGACTACTATCTTGAAATGATACGCTCACTCCACAAAAGGACCATAGACTATATGGGTGAGATGCGTGCCTCCACCAACCCCGTTGCTTACTGCGAGGGAGGTTTCTACGGCGGACACCTGCAACCCAGAGACAAGATAAAGCCCCTTTTAAAGAGCTGTACCGTAAGCTTCGGTATTACGGCATTAAACGAGCTTCAAGAAATACACAATTCCAAAAGTCTTGTTGAAGACGGTAGCTTTGCCCTTGAGGTGATGGAATACATCAACAACAGAATAAATCAATACAAGAAAGAGGACGGCATACTTTACGCTATATACGGCACCCCCGCAGAAAGCCTTTGCGGACTTCAGGTGACCCAATTTAGGAAAAAGTACGGTATCGTTTCCAAAGTTTCCGACAGACCCTATGTCTCCAACAGTTTCCACTGCCACGTTACAGAGGACATCTCCCCCATAGAAAAACAAGATCTTGAAAAGAGATTTTGGGATCTTATGAACGGCGGTAAGATACAGTATGTAAAATATCCCATAGGCTACAACAAAAAAGCCGTGGAGACTCTTGTGGAAAGAGCTATGGAAATGGGCTTTTACGAAGGTGTGAATCTAAGCCTTGCCTACTGCGACGAATGTGGTCACCAAGAGCTTGAAATGGATCAATGTCCTGTCTGTGGCAGTAAAAACCTTACCAAAATAGACAGAATGAACGGTTATTTAAGCTATTCCCGTGTAAAGGGCGACACAAGACTAAACTATGCCAAAATGGCAGAAATAGCCGAAAGAAAAAGTATGTAAAGGAAGTTACTCTTTAAATGAGATATCATAACATAACACATGACGATATGTTAAACGGTCAAGGCCTGCGCACCGTACTTTGGGTGGCAGGCTGCGAACATAGATGTAATGGGTGTCAAAACCCCATAACTTGGGATCTTGAAGGTGGTCTTCCCTTTGATGAGGAAGCCGAAAAAGAACTTTTTTCCTACCTAAATAAGGACTATATACACGGCATCACCTTCAGCGGAGGCGACCCCCTTCACCCACAAAACAGAAACGAGATCACTCGTTTGGCAAAGATAGCCAAGGAAAAGTACCCCGA
The DNA here is from genome assembly GCA_017444985.1 of Bacillota bacterium. Taxonomy (GTDB): domain Bacteria; phylum Bacillota; class Clostridia; order Lachnospirales; family CAG-274; genus UBA3680. The sequence goes on along the minus strand of JAFSVK010000053.1, from coordinate 13,169 downwards.
AAAAACCGTCTGGCTTTACTCGGGCTACGAGTGGGACGAGGTGAAGGACCTTGAAGTTATGAAATATACCGATATTTTTATAGACGGTAAATTCGTGGAAGAGCTTAAAGATAACAATTTGCACTGGAAAGGTTCTTCAAACCAAAAAACAATAGATGTGCAAAAAAGCTTATCCACTAAAAAAACAGTACTCTACGAGGATTAAAAAATGGAAAATAAAATAGGCTTCTGTGCCTTAAAGGAAGGCGCCAAGATACCCTCCAAAGAAAAATACAATGCAGGCTATGATATATACCCCTGCTTTGAAGAGGAGTATATACTCATAGAAAGCGGGCAAACAAAGCTTGTGCCTACAGGCATAGCAAGTGTTATCCCCGAGGGATACTATATGCAGATACAGGAAAGAGGCTCCTCGGGCAGCAAGGGTATAAAATACAGTGCAGGTGTTATAGATTCAAGCTACAGAGGTGAGTGGTTTCTTGCCACCACCAACACCAATACAAAGCCTCTGCTGATAACAAAAACAAACTTTGATACCCTTCCCCCCACAATAGCAAAGCTCATAAATGAAAACTTTGTGATATATCCCTACACAAAGGCTCTCTTTCAAGCCATCGTTCACAATGTACACAATGAACTTGAAGCTGTGGAGATAACAAAGCAAGAGCTTGAAGGAAACGTTTCCGAAAGAGGAGAGGGAAAACTGGGAAGCTCGGGAAAATAGACTGAAAGCCACAGTTTTCAAACACAATACAGAAAACCACTAAAAACTGCTATTAAAATAAAATCAAATTCTTGTTCGACCACAATCAACCGCAAAGATAGATGCGGACGATTGCGGTAGCTATTGGCTTTTGGCTATGCCAAAAGTTGTGAAAAAGAAAAGGCTCTCTATAATGCTTCGGCATTTGATATGCTCCCTGTCAAGTAGACAGATCAAATATCTAAAATTAAGTGCTTATGAACGACCACACAAAACGTGTGGTCGTTTTTCTATGCACACCATCTTTCTTTATATTTCTTAATTCGTTTATTTTCAGGAATAGGATATTCCTTTGGTTTGTCGGAATTTAAAGCTTCTGTCCTTACCTCCAGTGGTGTCTTACATTGATATCTTTCTTGTGGACGTTCTTCACTATAAAATCTCATATAATCGTTGATTGCAAACCTTAAAGATGCTTCATCTGTAATATCGTACATTTGATACATTTCTGTTTTTATGATTCCCCAGAAACCTTCGGTTGGTCCATTATCAATGCAATGACCAACTCTAGACATGGATTGCCTTTACAATAGGTTCGCCTATGAGTTGATATTTGCTATCCTTTGTAGCATTTATAGGCTATTTCACTCTATCACCTCCAATTGCTCTATCGCTGTGTTAGGCTATTATTTTAGCCTATATTTTTTGCTATTGCATTGACAAGAAATTGAGTAAAAAATACTAATTTTTTCATTTCGTCCTCCTTTTTAGATAAAAAAAGAGCAAGCATCTTGTTTTGACACTTGCTCTACAGTTATGTGTTATTTGATTTTTATTGGTTTGATTTTGTTAGTTTATATTCACCAACATTGACATTATCTTCTTTTAATTTAAGTTCACAACGATAAACCTTATTTTGATAAACTACCGTTGTATACCCATCAGCATCTACAGATGGGTACAATATTTGAATATTTTCTATGGAAAAATCTATTGTATCATCATTTGTAAAATAAATCCACTTGCCATTTGAGTTGTATGTATCCTCAAATTTTTCTTTAAGTCGGCTTATAATTTCTTGTTTATTCATATTTTTTCCAATATCTTGGGAATTTGTAATAGCTTGGCAAGCATCATAAACACTTACAACATTTTCAATTGCGTCTTGACCCAAATCCCAATATATTATATTAGTACTCCAGTCATCAGTTGAGCCACTGCAAGATATACAACAATTATCTGTTACCCAAAATCCCCCATTATTATCATTTAACACATAATTAGGAGTGCCATATTTTTCTGTGTACCATTCCTCCACATTGTCAGTATAGTTTGGGTAATCTATATTTATTTTAGTAACCTTTTTATCTCCTTGTGTTACAGTATCTACAACATCGCTGTCGTAGCCGAAATCAAGCCAAATTAACATTTCGTTTTCGGAATTATTTTTTATTGAAATTGTTTCGTTATCACTATCAAAGTCCTCTTTAAAATAATCTTTTATCTGAGATTTTGTTAAGCCGATTAATTCAATATAATCAGAACTGAAACTTAATTCTTGAATACTTGCTTGTTCTTCACCTGTATTTTTTGACTTTTCTACTACAACATATTCACCTATTGGATTGTCGCTATCAGCATATTTTTCTGAATAACTATGCGTAACCTTATAATTTAATAATTCAATTTCATAATCAACATCATAACTTGTATCGTGTTCTTCCGTTTTGTTATTTTTAAATGTCACTTCATCTAAATGACATATATCATTCCAAACAGCACAGTAAAATCCACCAACATCATTTGTGCGTTTATCCATTGCCTCAATAAGGGATTGTTTGTCTGCACAATTGCTTGAAGATATTGCATATTTTAAATCGTGTTCACATAAATCATAAGCAAGCCTTGCATAATCACGATATGTGACAGATCTATCAGTAATTTCAGCAACTCCGTTAGGCAAGTAATATCCCAAAATATCGCCTTTCAGTGAATTGTGATCTTGATATACAGGTTCTCCGTAATGTTCTGTAAAATAATCTTTTACATCTAAAGCAGAACCCGAAAAACTAGCATATACATACGTTATTTTTTTATCATAATACTCTTTATCAACAAAATCAACATAAGTAAAACCAGAGTCACTTTTTTCAGTATAATTATAATCAATTTCCCATTTATATGTTTCGGCAGTAGAGTTAGTGCCAAATATATTTTGCTCGTCTATTTTAAAATCTTCAAAGTCACGTCCACTGAAACGATCCCCATATATAGTTTTAACTTCTGCTCCTGTTTTACCTATTACATTTTCAAAATACGGAGTAGCATACTCAGGTAAAACGTGTTCATCTTTCTGTTTAAACAAACATTCTTTTATTTCTACTTTTTCGTTAGAGGTAATGGAGTTATCAACTAAATTATTAGTAGTATTATCGACTGAACTAATGTTGTCGTTTTTAGGATTTCCACATCCCGCAAGGCAAATTGCTAACATTAGTGCAAATATTTTTTTCATAACTATCCTCCCAATTAATCGTACTTTTTACCATTATACATTTTGTTTTTTTTTGTCAAACTTTTTTGCTTTATTGTTACTAATTATTTTTTTATAAGTTTGCAATTTTCAATAGAGAAAGGATTATAATTGTTGAATTCATTTCAAATATATACTTATTCTAACGATTTGATAATAAAAACTTTTCTATCTTTTGCATTTTTCAAATCTTCTTTCAAGGGAGAAAATTATTAGGTCAGCGATAAAATGCTCATCTCTATCAAAGTTTTGCAATAGTTCGGCTCTTTTTTGTTTGGATAGTGTTTCATCGTTTATTACAAGGTTTTCAAATTTGATGTCAAAAGGCATGCCAAGTGCTAAAAATCAAAAGTTACCTTTCGATTTTAAAATTTTTGGGAATTCCCAACCCCTTTTGCTTTCTCCTGCATTGTGGCAAGTTTTTTTAGAAAATAACATAAAAAAGCACAGGTTTCAACTTTTTTAGAGGCTTAAAAACAAAAAAACTATCTATTTTTTCTCCAAATCTCTCTCCATAGTTTCCTGCACGGCTCTAATCATAAATGCATTAATGCTTTCGCCTGTTTTTTGAGTATGCTCCACGATTTTTTGTTTCAATCCGTTGTCTTTTGTACAGCGCATTCTATACGGTCAAGGTGTGTTTTCACAAACTTTGTGACCGCGCGGCTGTGTGCTTCGGGAGAGTATGTATGTGATGCCATAACCGAAGAATTAAAGCGCAGGGATATGTTTGAATGGGTAGGCAGACGCAACAATTTAAAGCATAGAGTTAGAGAAATCATTTATCACGATTATATCTATATTTGATTTTATAATAATATTAGAACACTAAAAAAGCAGCCGTTTTCACATTATCGAGAAAACGGCTGCTGTGTTTATTCATACATTATTTTTTTGATAACTTAAATAAGACCTTTTTTCTTTGCCTGTTCCAATATAGCTTTCTCATACGAATTGAGCTGTGACGGGTCTTTTTCTGCCAAAGTCTGCAATTCATCTTTGGAAACATTAACGTTCTGTCCGCTTATTACCCATTCGCCGTCTTGTTCATAGCCCTTACCGCCTGCAACATCTTTAAGTTGTTCATCGTTTAATTTATTTTTTCCTGACATCACGATCGTTCTCCTTTCATTTTTTTTGAGGACGGTCTGTAAGACCGCCCCCGTATTTTTAAAATTATCTTTCATTTACACCATACAATACAGAAGCCGCTTCAGCTCTTGTTATTGTATTCTTCGGTCTGAAAGTATTATCGGGGTAACCGTTGATAATGCCCTCTGCCGAAAGTGTATTTACTGCCGCCGATGCGTAAGCACTTATTTCATTTGTGTCTGCAAAGCTGCTGTTTTCTGCTGCTGCATCAACACCTAAATATCTGTAAATAATTGCTGCCGTATCTTCTCTTGTTATGCTTGTGTCAGGTGCAAACATATCATTTCCGATACCGTAAACGATATTGTTGTCTGCTGCCCACATAACTGCCGCATAGTACCAAGCGTTTGTTTCAACATCTGCAAATTTTGCATCTGCGTTTGCATAAACACTGAGGTCAGCGCCGCTTAAATTAGCAAGAAGCTGAACAAGCTCCGCTCTTGTTAAATTGTCATTCGGTGCAAACAATTCTTCTGTTCTGCCGTTTACAAGACCGAGATCGTGAAGTGTGTTTACGATATTTTCACACCACAGACCCTTAACATCAATAAATCCTGTGTAATCGTCTGCTGTGTTTTCTGTTGTTGCCTCGGTGTTGTTTTCAACATCTGTTGTTGTAATTTCGCTTGTTTCTTCTGTTGTTGTGGTTGCTGCTGCAATTCTTGAACTGCTGCCGCCGCCACCGCCCGAACTTCTGCCGGACGAAGATTTTGTTGTAACTTCGCTTGCAGTTTCGGTTGTGCTTTCTGTTGTTGCTTCGGTTGTAATTTCTGTTGTAGTTTCGGGAAGTGTACCCGTAACTTTAACCTGTACCTGCTTTGTCAAAACTGCGTTGCTGCTGCCTGCTTCTGCAAGTGCAGGTTCGTTTACAACGCCGTTTTCGTCAAAGAGAATAAGGTTGCCTTCGCTGTCGAATGTGCTGTTATCCTCGTCAACAAACAGGCTGTACTTGCTGTTTACTGCCGATACGGTTATTGTTGCCGTACCCTCTTTCTTGCCGTAAACACGTCCGTTTGACGGGTCAATGTCTGCAATTTCGCTGTCGCTTATCGAGTAAACAAGTTTGTTGCTTGCCGTTGCACCGATAGGTGTTATCTCAAAGTGAGGTGTAGCCCATTCGCCTGCATTTACTTCGATAGTTTCTTCGTTGCCGTCATTTATGACAATATCCGTAACGTCAAGATCTTCGTCGCTTAACAGATAGAGGTCTGCAATTTCATTATACAATTTGCCGTCAGCGTTTTCAAGTGAAATATACAGTCTTATCATATTGCCGCTGCCCCAGCTTTCGCCGATAAGAATATCATCATCTATGCTTACGGTTTCGTTAGGTTCAAGTGAAGCTATTGTTGTGTTGAGCAATTCATCAAGCTGTGCATTTTCGCCATTGTTTCTTGCGCTAACCTTTAATGTCATTTCGCCTGTTGCCTTATTGCCCTTGTTTACAAACGCAGCTTTGATATTTTCATAAGCGTTGTTTGTTCTTGTCAACTGCGGGTCGATATTCTCTATAACAGGTGCTTTTGCAAATGTCTTTTCATATTTACCCGCATTTTCGGTGTAGTTTTCTTCATACGCCGTAATGCTGAAGGTGTAGCTGTCACCGTTTTCGGGAACCTGATATGTAAAGCTGCCTTCAACTTCGCCCGAAGTTGCAAGGTGGGTATATACAACATCTTCTCCGAGGTCGGTAACATTGCCCTCGCTGTCGGTCAATTTAGCTTTGAATGTAACGCTTTCCGATGGAAGAACACCTACATTTTCAACCTTAACATGAAGAACTGCATCGTCGCCCGGTGTGGGATACTGCGGATCGCTGTAAACATCCGTTATTTCAAGTGTACTTACAACATGGTATCTGTGGATAACAAGGTCGGAGTTAGGTGCTTCTTTCACTCCCTTGCCGTCCTCTATCCAGTTAAATCTTCTGAATGCACACATTGCGGTATCAGCATCAAGTGCGGTGAATGTCTGCTCGTTAAACATTTCGTTGTTGTTGTCGGGTACATCAAATTCCGTTGCCGCACCCCACATGCCCGAGTAAACAAGCTTTGTTTCGCCCGTTTCTTCGTCCGTATAACTTACGCTTGAATAATGCGGGTCATAAGCACGCATATATATGCTGCGCTTTGCTGTAGGAACTTCTTCTTCATTTACAATTTTTATATTGCTGTCAAGCTGATTCCATGTAAGATAGAGTATGCCGTTAGGCTCATAGCTTACGCGGAATGTCTGTGCTGCTTCAGCACCCTGCTGAACCTCGTTCCAGAACATATCGCCTGCGGTGTAGCCGTTGTTTGTCTGTACTATATCGCCGCCGCCCAAAGTGCTGTCAAGGTCACTGTAAACGATATTTCCGTTTCTGTTCCAATAGATAAATATTTTTCCGTCATATTCCACTGTCTGCGGATTGCTGTCCTGAACATCATTTGTTGTCAGCCTTATGGGTCCAACGGAAGAATTGTTGTTAATATCTATTACTGATGCGTAAAGTTCCATATCTTCGCTTGTTTCGGAATTGCCGTCCGTATCGACTGTGTATGTGATATAAACTTTATCGTTATAAGTGTTGGCTGTCATTTCATTTACATTCAATGTATCAACTGCCAAAGGAACAAAACGCTGATTGTCAAGAGAACCGTCGCCGTAATGTTCTTCATAAGCAAGGTATGTTACTTCGTTCTGTGAATATCCGACTTCGTTAAAATCTTTATCAAGCATCTTGTAGCAAACCGTTCCGTAAGAATTGTTAAGGAAACTGTTAAGCTCGCCCATCGTGCTGTAATCGAAGTCTGCTCTTGAATCGTTGTAATCCGTTGCAAGATAAGCAATAAATGTTCTGGCTGTCTTTTCGTCATAAGCTATTCTCGGCATCATATTTGCAAAACCGTCTTCTTTTGTAAGCTGTGTTTCCGCAATACGGTCTCCGTTTTCATCAAATACGCATATACTCATATCCGCACTGCCGAGATATTCAGGCATATCGGGTGTAGAGTTGCCGAACTGCTTATTAAGGTCGCTGTAAACAAGTATTACCTTGTTGTCTGCCTGTACTGCGTTAAAGTCCATATCCGCTGTGCCGTCGTTGTCAACAAGCTGCGGCTGTCCCCAGTTACTTCCGTCATACAGCACATAATAAACTGCCTGACAGTCATAATCATCTCTTGAAGGATCGTCGCCGAGATAGAACAATATCTGCTTTTTGTCGCCTAAATGCAGTAACTGCGGTTTCGGGTGCTTCAATGTTCCTCTCAGATCTTCTTCTGCAAAAGCCTTTATCGGGCTGTCGTTTTCTTCGGCTGCAAAAGCCCTTATCGGGGTTTCAAACGTATTGCCGTGACCTCTTGCAACTCTGCCCATTGAACCGCTTACCGTAGTCTCGTCATCTGCGGACATTGTTTTGATATAATTGTCAAAGTCGGTTTTATTTGACACATCGCTGAAATCCAGCCACGAGTTTTCGTGATAGTTTTCGGTATAGAACATACCGAGTTTTACCTGAGCTATTGCAAACGAAATAGGTATAAATCCTACATCTATATCAACTTTAAGTGCGAACAGTACCGTACCTGCGCCGTCAGTCCACGGCTGATAAGCTATATCCATATACATATTGCCGCTTACACCGACGGAGAAAGCACCGCGTACACCGACACCTGCGCCGAGGGTAAGTCTTGGCTTTATGATTATAAGCCCCGCAACATCCATGCCGTTTTCTCTTAAAACATCGGCATCCAGCTTTATGCCGTCCATGCTCAGGCTTGTATCAACGCCCGGTTTAGGGGACATGCCTAAAAGGCCTTTGACCGTAATACCGCCCTTTATGGTTATGTAGCACGGAACGGGACCGACAAATATCTGGAAGTCCTTTTGTGCATCTACATTAACACCGAAAAGAGCATATATCTGATCGTAATAATATTTCACATCGCCGTCTGCGGTATGCTTTTTGTAAAGCCTGATATAGAAACCGACATCAAGACCAACACTGTGAGCCAGCTTGCCGCCCTTTGCACCGACTTTACCCATGCCGTCGGGCTTTTTCCAAGTGCTTTCACCCGACTGACCCGTTGCCTTTGGATTGCTCATTATTATATTGGAGGACAATGGGTCTATTGCGGCGGTCAGTCTGTCAACGCGTTCAAGTGCGGTGCCGTTGATAAATACGCTGCTGCCGTCTTCTGTTGCCGCCTTTATTTCATTTTTGATGATATTACCGCTTAAAACTGCAATTTCAAACGGTTCGGAATATTCATCGTTCTTTGTTGTTGTTATAGTGCCTGTGCTTTCGTCATATTCCACCTTTTCGGGTGTCATGACATAATCGCCGCTGTCAAGTTCGGGGGTAACGCTGCCCACCGTATCAAAACTTGCACCGCCAAGCTCATCCATTGCAGGCATGCCAACAGGTGCGGGCTGCGGAGGTTCGGTAAACAGACAGCCCGATTCGACCTGACCGACACCGAGACCGTAAGCATTATAGGCTTCAATGGTCATTCTGCCGCCGTCTTTAAGATACTCTTTTGCATTAAAGGTCGATTTGTAAACATAATCACCTTGTGGGTCCATCTGCCATGCTTTTACAAGCTCGCCTTTTACATTATAGCTGCGAAGTATTACTTTGGATACGCCGTAGCCGTCCGCAACATCAAGTTTTGCTGTAAGGGTTATGTTTTTATCCACTACATAAATACCCTCTGTTTTGGTCTCCTCACAATCAAACTCAAAACTTCTTACCCAAATATTATCATCCTGATAAGGCAGTGCAAAGATTATATTTGTATCATCGCCGAGCACAACGGCATGCTTAACATAAGTCCTGTCGCCGTTTGCCATGATAAGGTTTGTCATAAGACCTTTTGTGCCGTGAGGAACAAGCACATCAAAATAACCGTGTGCATCGGTTTGGGTCGTCGGGTAATAGGTCTTGCCGTTTATTTCGCCCGACAGTGACGGATCGAGTGAACCTATTGTTATATCCATGCCCTGTACTGCCTGATAAGTCGATTTGTCATTCAGGTTGACTCTTTCGCTGCCCTTTGTTCTTAAGGTCTGCGTAGGTCTGATAACACGTCCGTGCAGGATGGAATCCGGCAGGATCTCGTTTACCTTTACAAAGTAATATTCGACCTTTGCGGAGCTGTCCTTTACCTCAAAACTGAACGAGTCGCCGACATGGATGGTATAAAGCGGCATATCGCTTTCGGTTATGGTTTTGGTACTGTCCGTATAACGCCATGCACAGGTGTAGCCGTCCTCGACCTGTGCAAAAAGGTTTACGGTGTCGCCTGTGGTAAGGTTGTTTATAGCATATTTTGAAACAAATTCCGCTCTTATATCTGCATTTTTTGCCTCGATCTCTTCAAGATATGCATTGTACGATTCATCACAGTATGCATCAAGCAAAGCGTATTCGTCAACTGAATTTGACGAACCCGTTAAAAGATTTTCGCTTAAAGCATAAACGATCATGTCCGTCATACTTGTCAGATCCATCTGAGTTTTGCCGGTTATAATTCCGCCAAGAAAAACCTTCTGTTCTTCGGTCAGATGTGCAAATCTGTCCCTTAACATTGTATCCACAAAACTGTTAATAAGGTTACTATACATATATTTGGATATTTTTTGATCGTTATAATAAATAACATCATTTCCGAACGTGCCACCGCTTTTATAGCCGAAATATTCTTTCAGCTGGTTTTTATATCCGCTTTTAAGTTTGTACTTAATAACTGCGGTAGCTTGGCTCCTGCCCATCTCGGCAGCCCTGTTTGCATCAAAGTTGCCCCTGAAATATGTTATAAGGGCTTTATAGTCACTTAACTTCAGCTTGGACTTATAATCAAAGTTTTTGTTGGAAACATTATAACCATTTAAATCAAGATAAAGCTGCGGTATCTCATTTGTGAATACATAAACCAAACCGTTATCTTCGACATACTGCTGATAAGCGGGAAGCAAAGCTTTATTCTTTTCATCACTTGAAAGATTATTCACAAACTGTTCTTTTGACAAAGGCTGGATCAAACTGCCCTCAACATCGCTCTTTGTCAGGTTGGTGCTTGTTACATAACCGTGCTTGTAATTATCCTCAAGGGGTTCAAGCGCATTTGTTCCAACAAAGTCATGTATGACCGTTACAGAGTTATCATCCTTTGCAAACTCGACACATAATGTCATATCGTCCGAAAGCGAAATATCATCGCCCTGCTTGTAGATCTTGCCGTCTGCGGTTATTCTTTCAACATGATAGCCCTGATTGGGTATAACTTCGATACGCAGTTTATCGCCTTTCATCCACACATCGCTGTAAATATAGCCGCTGTCATATTCTGTGCCGCCTATCTTAACAATGCCGTTTGGATGTGATTCAATGTAAACACTGTTTACCTTTTCGGTTCTTGCAAAGTTGGCTTTTGCTTTGAGTGTGCTTTTTGCGGTATCGCCGTTATAAATGTAATCCTTTATAAAAGCACTGTCAACATATATACTTTCGCCCGAATTTTTTGTCAGGCTTTTGCCGTTGCCCGTTACGGTCACATCTTTAGCGGTGCAGCCGTACTGTCTGCCCTCGTCGCCAAGGTTTGCATAAGCTTTTATATAGTTGTATTTTCTAAAAGAATCGGCAGAGACAGTTGTTGTGCCCGGACTGAACTGCCCGCTTGAAACAACATTGCCCGAACCCGTGCCGTTGTAAACATTGTAGGTCATCTTGTCGGGTGCGCTTGTCAGGAAGTTGAACTTGGTATAATGCAGAAATACATCGTATACCCAAAGGTTCATTGCGTTGCCGACTTCGCAGTATGCCTTGAATTCGTAAGAAACATTATCCTTGCGCAACCCGCCGTTTTGCATATCGCTTGCGCTTATCTCACCGTTTGTTTCGTCAAAGGTCTTATACTTTGATTTCGTAACATTGCCGAATTTAACGGTGCTGACCTGTCTGCTGTTGTAGCTCGAAGCCGAAATGCCGTTATTCTGCCATTTGAAGGTTATTCTTTCAATACCCACCAAATCAAGACTTCCGTTATAATAGCTCCATGCCGAACAACCCCAGAAATTGGTTGCCTTTGCAGTCATTCTGCCCCAATTTCTGCCGACAAAAGTATAATAATCGCCACTGTCCGCATAAGCCACAACAGGTGCATCTTCTTCGGAATATGCCGTTACTTTGCCGTTTTCGCCGCTGCCGGAATTGACAGTGACATTCACAAGACCTTTATTATCGGTGTTTGTAAAGGGAAGTATCTCTACACGGGTACGCTTACCCGTAATATCGGCATTATCGTCCGTTTCTGCGGTAATGTCAAAGTACAAGCTTTCCGCAAGGTCTTTTTCTGCGATATTGTCTTTTAGTATAGGTACATAAATTTTCTTTTCGGTCTCGCCGGGCAGAAACATAATATCGCCCATAACGGGTGTGTAGTCCTCGTCTGCCTTTGCGGTGTCCGCAAGGGTGGATACATAAACATTTACATAGTCGTTTACATTGCCCTCACGCTTTAAAGTTACGGTAACACCGTCAGCATCGGAAAATACCTGATAATTTTCAAGCGCAAAGCCGATATCGCTTTTTTCGACCTTTTCATCATCATCAATAATAACGCTTGATGAATTTTGTTCGCCTATCTCCGCACCGTTTGTCGGGTCATAAAGCGAAAGCGAAAAGGTCTCCTGTGCTTCATACACATCATCATCGGTTATCTTGACATGAATGACCTTGTATGCTTCACCGTCCTTAAAATCGACTGTATACGCAAGGCCGTCAAAAGCCTCTGCCGCATCATTGGCAAGCTGAACTTCTTCCTTGTTTTTTACTTCAAAAACATCATCAAGCGTATATGTGGCGCTGTCGCTCACTGTCGGTGTTGTCACACCCGTAGCTTCATCACGCATTTTATGAAGCGCCGAGGTGTAGCTGCCCATATCGTCCGAATAGGCCGTAACGGGTGCATCTTCTTGTGCCTGCAATGCTTCATCAATGCTTACGGTCTCCTGTGCCGCCGGTTCGTTCTCCGAGACCTCATTCAAGGAAGTGCCGTCTGTATCTATATCGACAGCCGCACCCGACACGGTTTCATCTTCATCAAAAGCATATACATCAATGCCCGCACCCGAAGCAAGTCTGTCCGTAGTGAACAGGATGTCCTTATTTTGTTCTATCTGATTTTCAAGAATGGTTGGGTTATCCTCATTCTTCTTTAAATCGTGATAGAAACCCAGTGCGTCTTTTTCCTGCAAAACAAAGTCCTCTCCGTATTTTGCGGAAATTTCAACGGCTTTTATGCTTACGCTTGCTTCACCCTCGGTGCCACCGCGCCTTAAAACATAAAAGTCAAACTCCTTGCCCTCGCTCGTCATAACATACGGCGAAAGCACTTCAAACATACCGTTTGGGTGTTTTGCGGCAAAAGCCTCGCTCACCCTTAAAGCCGATACGTCAATTTCCTGCTGCGTATCCGCCCAAACGACACTCGGTGCCGCTATGGATAACGCAAGCAGAAAAGCAATAAATCTTGTTCGCTTTTTAAGCATAGAATCATCCCTTTCTTTGTATATATTTATTCCGTAAAAATGTTTTTTGGCACGGAACGACACATAGGTCGCTCCCTGATTGACCGTAGGGGCAAAACTGTGTGTCCGCCCGTGAATGTTTTAAAGACAACAAAAGCACACCCCAAAGGAAATCTTTATCCAATAGAGTATGCTTTTAATAAATTATCATTTACCTGTGAAAAGGACACAGTCATACCGCTTGCTTGCTTGCTTGCTTGCTTGCTT
>JAFSVK010000052.1 GCA_017444985.1 Bacillota bacterium | reverse complement strand
TAAAAACTCATAAATCGTAAAATTGGCTATCTTGCAAAGGTTAGTCGTCAATGTCTCTCACCAATGCTCTACATTGGCTTCGAGCCATTTCCCAGTCCTCGAACAAGCTATCTCAATTTTACTTCAATAGCACTTTTTAGAGGCACCCTAAAGATTATTTTAACGGAGGAAACAAGATGACTTTATACGAGCAGTGGCTTTCGGCTGCTTATTACAGAAACGGAAAAGTAAACAACAGATTGTGGGATGACTATATTCCCAGAGAGCAGAAAATATACGAAGATATACTTACAAACAAGCTTACAAAGGTTTCGGGCACCATAAAGGAACTTGCCGAAAAGTATGATATGCCCACATACTATATCTTAGGCTTCATCGACGGCATAAACGAAACACAGCCCGAGCTCTACAAGATAGACGAGCTTACGGAAGATACACAGATAGATCTCACCATAGATTTTGAAGTTCTTTACAAGAAAATGGTAGAATATAAGGCAGACCACCTTTACAATCTTTCCCAGTGGAAGATGATATTCTCCCAGGAAAAACTTGACGAGCTTTACAAGGCTCAGAAAAAATCCACCACCGTTGTAAATAAGAGCCCTAAGGTAGGAAGAAACGACCCTTGTCCTTGCGGTAGCGGTAAAAAATATAAAATGTGCTGTGGAGCATAACATTTATTCGGATGTGATTTTGTGAATACTTTAATATTGAAGGTCGATCCCGAAAATGTCGCTGAAAATACTGCAGCTATAGAGCAGGCCGCCTTGATCATAAATTCGGGCGGCCTTGTGGCATTTCCCACGGAAACGGTGTACGGCTTGGGAGCAGACGGCTTAAACGAAGAGGCGGTAAAAAAAATATATGAGGCAAAGGGCAGACCTTCCGATAACCCTCTCATACTGCATATATCATCTCCCGAGGAGATACCCCCTCTTGTAAAGGAGATACCCGAAAAAGCCAAGCTGCTTATGGAAGCCTTTTGGCCGGGACCTATGACACTTATATTTAAAAAAAGCGATAAAGTACCTTTGAGGGTGTCGGGGGGTCTTGATACCGTAGCTATACGATATCCCGAAAATAAAGTGGCAAGGCTTCTCATTAAAAAAAGCGGAACGCCTATAGCGGCACCCAGTGCCAACACCTCGGGCAAACCCAGCCCTACAAGAGCCTCCCATGTGGAGTATGACTTGAAGTGGAAAATAGATGCCATCGTAGACGGCGGAAAGTGTAAATTCGGCTTGGAGTCCACCATTGTGGATGTAACGGGGGATGTACCCTGTATACTTCGCCCCGGCTCCGTAACTCCCGATATGATAAAAGAGGTAGTGGGAGAGTGCGATATAGATAAGGCGGTGCTCTACGGTATGTCCGAGGGTCAAAAGCCGAAGGCTCCGGGTATGAAATACACCCACTACTCCCCCCTTGCAAGTGTGGAGATAGTAAAAGGCGACAGAGAAAAAATGTGCCTTGAGATATTGAAAAAGGCAAGAGAGTGCAGGGATAAGGGACATAAGTGCGTTATACTTGCTTGTGAACAGACAAAGGACAGATATAAAGATATTGATGTTTTGGTTTGGGGAGACAGCAATAATCCCGAGACCATAGGCGCAAATGTTTTTAAAATGCTGAGAAAGTGCGACTACCTTGGTTTTGATAGGGTATTTGCCGAAGGTTTTGAAGAAAAAGGTGTAGGCCTTGCGGTCATGAACAGGCTGAAAAAGGCTGCGGGCTACCATATTACAGAGGTATGATATGATTGGTATAGGATGCGATCACGGTGGTATAGAACTTAAAAACACCGTTATAGATTATTTTGAAAAAAACAATATAGAATATAAGGACTTCGGTACCTACACAACAGAGTCCTGTGATTATCCCGTATACGGCAAGAAGGTAGCCAATGCCGTAGCTTCGGGGGAGTGTGAAAAGGGCATTGTTATTTGCGGCACGGGTATAGGTATATCCATAACCGCAAACAAGGTAAAGGGCATAAGATGTGCCCTCTGCCATGATGTTTTTTCCGCAAAAGCCACAAGGGAACACAACGATGCCAATATGCTTGCCATGGGTGCAAGAGTTATTGGTCCCGGTCCTGCCATAGAGGTGGTAAAAGCCTTTCTTTCCACGGATTTTTCGGGAGATGAAAGACACGTAAGAAGAATAGCTATGATAGAGGAGTAAAAGGAGGGATATACATGAGTGAACTTATAATAGCCGAGCATCCCCTTGTACAAAGCAAGCTTGCTCTTTTAAGAGATAAAAACACCAACAAAAAGGAATTCAGAGAACTTGTGGCGGAGATAACATCCCTTCTGTGCTATGAGGCTATGAAAAACACTCCCGTAAAAGATGTGGAGATAGAGACTCCCTATGCCAAGGTACAGGCAAAGGAGCTTTCAAAGCAAATAGGTGTTGCGGCGGTACTCAGAGGCGGCCTCGGCATGGTAGACGGTGTTGTGCGTATGGTACCAAATGCAAGGATAGGCCATATAGGTCTTTACAGAGACCCGGGCACCTTCACCCCCATAGAATATTACTGTAAGCTTCCCGAAGCCGCAGATGATATTGAAATGCTTCTTCTTGAGCCTATGACAGCTACGGGGGGTACAGCCTCGGCGGCTGTTACCTTCCTTAAGGAAAGAGGTTTTAAGAGTATAAAATATCTTTCTTTGATATCCACCCCCGAGGGTGTGAAGAAGCTTCAGGAAGATCATCCCGATGTGGATGTGTTTACCGCAGCCCTTGACAGGCAGGTAAGCGAAGACGGATATATCATCCCGGGTCTGGGCGATGCGGGAGAGAGAATGTTCGGTACAAAATAATTTAAGGAGAACAGCCTATGTATGAAAAATGGCTTTTGTATATAGCCGGATTTTCCATGGCATTTGCGGTGTCCGTACTTGCTACTCCCCTTGCCAAAAAACTTGCGTATAAATTTCATGCCGTAGATTACCCCAGAGCAAGAGGTATGAACAAAGAGCCTGTGCCTCGTTTGGGAGGCGTAGCCATAGTTATGGGCTATTTGGCGGCATTGTTTGTACTTGTGTTTTTTGAGCCAGAGCTTAGGACAAAGCAGTTTGCAGGCTTTACTGTGGGAGCTGTTATCATAGTCATAACGGGTATGTTGGATGATGTGTATCAGCTTTCCGCAAAATTAAAGCTTTTGATACAGATACTTGTAGCTGTGATAGTTGTTGTTACGGGAACACAGCTTGATTTTATAATGTGGCCTATATGGCGGTATTTAAAGCCCTTTTCCCCTTTTATAACAGTATTTTGGATAGTGGGGCTTATAAATGCGGTAAACCTTATAGACGGTCTTGACGGCTTGGCGGCAGGTGTAACGGCTATAGCCTCCACCACCCTTGCCGTACT
The DNA here is from genome assembly GCA_017444985.1 of Bacillota bacterium. Lineage (GTDB taxonomy): Bacteria > Bacillota > Clostridia > Lachnospirales > CAG-274 > UBA3680. The sequence continues at coordinate 35,488 of JAFSVK010000052.1, read as the reverse complement.
TTGTACCATAAGCGGTTCCACCCTTGCAGCCATACTCACCATAACTCTTTCGGGAGCGGCTCTTGGATTTTTGCCGAGGAACTTCGCTCCTGCGGAAATATATATGGGTGATACGGGTTCTATGTTTCTTGGCTATATGTTGGCGGTATGCTCCTGTATAGGTGTTTTTAAAAGCTATGCCATACTTTCTGTGATACTTTCTGTACTGGCTATGGCACTGCCTATACTCGATACTTCCTTTGCCATGATAAGAAGGGCTGTAAACCACAGACCCATAATGAGCCCCGACAGAGGACACATGCACCACAGGCTTGTGGATGCGGGCTACAGCAGTAAGCAGGCTGTTATAATACTCTATGCCCTTTCCTTGGGAAGTTCCCTTATAGCCATACTTATAGCTCTTCAGGATATAAGAGCTACAGTGGTGTGTCTGATATTCTTCTTCATAGTTATAGTTACACTTTTTATAAAAACAAGAACAACGAAGACAAACCGAGAAGGCGAGTGAATAATATCAAAAAAATAAAGTTTATATTTCCTTTGCTTGTGTTTCTGCTTTGTTTCGTAACGGTGGGAGCGGAAAATGTAAGTTACAAAATAGTTGTAAACAAGGACACCAACTGTGTGACCGTATACAAAAAGTCGGGTTCGGGAGAGTTTGAACCTTTCAAGGCTATGGTCTGCTCTGTGGGAGCGAAAGGAGCTACACCTGCGGGAAGCTTCAAGACCTCGGATAAATACAGGTGGCACCCCCTTTTTGGAAATGTTTACGGACAGTATGTTACAAGAATAAACGGCAATATACTTTTCCACTCCGTATACTATTCAAGCCAAAGCCCATCCACCCTACAGACTCAGGAGTTTAACAGGCTGGGAGAGGCTGCCTCCGCAGGTTGCGTAAGGCTGGCGGTAGAGGATACAAAGTGGATATACGATAACTGCGGTGCGGGTACACAGGTAGACATTGTAGATACCTACGACGATCCCCTGCCTAAGCCCGTTCCCATAAAGCTGGGAGATACGGCAAAATACCCGGGCTGGGACCCTACGGACCCCGACCCCGCCAACCCTTGGAAAAACGAGAGCGTTTGCATTATAGTGGGTAACTCCGTCAAAAAGGTAAAGGCAGGCAATTTCGACCTTTCCGAGGTCCTTAAAGACTCGGTGAAAGCCTACGATATTGCCGGCAATGAGATACACTATGATATAAGCTGCAACGTAAATAAAAATAAAGCGGGAGAATATCCCATAAAATACTATGCCACCGACGGTTGCGGTAACCACATTGAAACTACTGCCACACTGGTAGTGGAATAAAAAGAGACTGCGAAAAGTGTGTTTTGCAGGGAACCTCTAAAAACTTCTACTGAAGTAAAATTCAGATAGCTTGTTCGAGGGTTATCAACCGCAAAGATAAAAACAAAGGGGCTGTCGCGTAAAAAAACGCGATATGCCCCTGTTTTATTTGCATATTTTTATGACTGACTAAAATTATGATTAATTGACTGAAAGGTGCCTTAAAAAAGAAAATTCGATTTTTCGACCTTAGCTTAAAGAAATAATATTTAAAACTCCTTTAATTTTCCGAATTTTGAGGGATCGAATTTGCTGAATACGCTTTGTGTCTGAAGGCTCGATACGGTAAGTACATTTTCGCTTTCTATAGTGATAGTCTTTATTATCGGTGCCGTATATTTTTGTTTCATATTATACCTCCTGGTTTTATTTTTCGGTTTTAAAGGGAACGGCTTTCATCGCAAATAAATCCTGGTCAAGTTCGATTATACCATCCAATGCAATTGCGACATAATATTTGTCCTCGGGAGCTTCGATGAAATCACTTTCGTCGTCGTTAAAAACTATTTTTTTGTATACATAATATATTTTACCGTTTTCGTCCACATAATCGCCGTTAATCTCTGTGGGGGCAAATTTATCCAAGCTTTCGGGATCGTATACCATAATATAATCGTAATCGGATATCTTTTTATCGCTCTCGGGAGCAAATGTAAATATAACATATGTTATTTGCTCTTCTACATCAACACAGCTTGAAATTTTCTTTAGTAGCTTTGTATATGTACTTGAAACACTCTTTTTAAATGCCGATGTTACGGTAACATCATTTGCAGGCATTGTAAAAGTATACAAACCGTCGTTTTCCGCCAAATCGGAATCTGCTACGGTTATATTATCGACTATATAACCGTAATCGGGAGTTACCGTAAGGATAACGACAGAGCCCTCTATTGCTTTTGCGGGTGCTTCTACACTGCCGTGTTCGCCGTTTGATATATTAATAGTGTACTTAGTTGTCTCCGGAAGTGTTAATGTGGCATTTTTTATGCCTTCCATCTCTTCTTCGGTAAGAACACCTGTGTATGTATTGCCGGCTTGATCCTGTAATATTTGACCGGATGCAATTCTTACGTTTTCGGCACATTCTTTTACAAATATGAAATCATCGGAGGTACGGCAACCTAAACTTACATAGTTGTCGGAAGAATCTCCAAACATTGAAAGCATGTCTTCCATGCCGGTTGAACTTCCGGAACCCTCGGAGCCTTCGGAACCGCCAAACATTTCCATCATAGCCGACATAGAGAAAGGTGCGACCTTGCATTTTAATGTTACTTTGCCGCTGTTTACGATAAAACGGCTTGTCATCAGTTCACTCATGCCCATATTGAATGTCTGAGTCTGTTCCTGTTCGCTGTCTTCTTTTCCGTCGTCTATATTTATAGTACCGCCGTTGATATTGACTTCGTCACAGGTAATGCCGATACCGCTGCCAAAGCTCATTCCTGAGCCAGAACCTTCGGTTTCGGTATTTTCATCTTTCATCATAATAAGTTGTCCGCTTTGTTCTTCCTGTCCGTAAATGGATAAATTACCGCTAAGGAATTTCATGTTGCCGAACATACTCATCATGTCTTCGGGATCCATATCTTTAAAACTGTCGGGATCAAATCCGGGATTTCCCTCTTCGCCCCCGCCGGAAAACATATTGCTCATATCACATGATATAGAGGGAACGTTAAGTGTGGAATTATCTGTAAGTATGATATCCACATTATCCTTAACGGTTATTTTTTTAAGGGACACCTCTCCGTTTACATAATACACACCGCTTTCAAGGGTGATCTCGCCCTCTACTGCCTCTTCGTTATCGTCTTTGTCATACTCAACGTCGGATATGTCGGTGGCATCCGTACTCTTGGCATTGCCGTTTTCGTCAATATAGCTTATGTTCTCTGCGGCAAATACGGTTGAAAAGGGTAGTGCCGCAGTCAAAGCCAATGTTGCCGAAACAGTTATGACAGCAGCTGCAAATTTTGTAATGGTTTTTTTCATTGCAAATATTCCTCCTTGCTTTTGTAGGAAATCAGGGAATATTTTGTTGCGGGATCATACTTTTTATCAACGAGTGTTTTCGTATATTTCGGTATGATTATCCGTAACAAATTTATTTGTATTCCGTAAATTCCCTTTTAATATTGATGCAAAAATGCACCCCCAAAAGGTAAAGGTTTTGACAAAACAACGTTTATATATTAAAAAAATAAATAACTCTTTATTTTTAAAAATTGTTGACTTTTACAACAATATTTTTTATAATGTAAACACAATACAAAAGAGTGGCGGTCTGCCATAAAGTTTAATTTTTGATAAACATTATATAACATTTATATATGTCTGCAGTAAAAAAGGGGATGTGAAAAAACGTTTTTTTTTCGCACCCCCTTTTTCGGTCGCTGATAATATTATAGGAGTGTAATACGATTTATGAGCTTTTAGAAGTCTGAAGGGGTCAAGGGTATCAATATTCACATATAAAAGATAAAAATTATATTAAAATTTTATAAATAGGATAATAAAAAAAACTTGCATAAAAAAGTGTGAAATGCTAATATATAGGATATGTGTGAATATGAGGTGATGAAGTTTGAAAGTGTTAAGGGGTTTGCAGTTTTTTGTTGCCTTTATTATATTGCTTTCGGGTTGCAGGGGAAAAAGTCGGGATGATGCGGCTTTGCAGGCGCAACAGAAAGAGAAGAGCGATGCCTACTTTGACGGGATATTGGCTCAGAGAAAGGCAAATGAAGAAAAAATATCCGTAATAAACGAAAAGCTAAAGGGGATAGTGTGCTACGGTGGCTTGTACACCTTAGGCACGAATACCACCGACTATGTTACCTGTCTTAAAAAGAAGGTAGATAAGGAAAACGACTTTGATATCCCTATGTATAACTACGGTATAATATATGAAGACTCCGCATCGGTGCTGGCAAGAATGGGGGCGCTACCTCTTTTGTGCGACAGCTTTACAATAGCGGAGAGTGTAGACAAGTTGACACATATAGATGTTTATACCATGGTGGGGGATAAAAAAAGAAGTGTAAACATACTTTGCGGTAAGGAAAACCCCGGTATAAACCCCGTTAACATAAAGGGAGTTGAAGGTACTCTCTACGGCAAGACCGATGTAAACGACCGTAAAAAGACCTCGGACTTCTATTTTAACAGAGACGAGAACGGCAAAAGCGATGTTGTTGCAACGGGCAGTGCCATAGAGACCGTTGCCGCAAGAGAAAAAGCCGACTATATCACCGTACTTTGGATAGGTGACGAGGGCGGATATGACAACTTGGAAGAGCTTGAAAAACAGTACCTTGCTTTTAAAGACTACGCAAAGGATAAAAAGTATATAGTTATAGGCAGAGTCTCCCACGAGGATGAATACCCTGTATATAAGGACTTTATGGAAAAGACCTTTGGGGATAAATATTTGGATATAAAAAATATCATAAACAGAGATTCCTTTGACTCTCACGGCGACCTTAAGGGCTCCGCAAATGAACTTTTGGCGGAAAACATAAGCGTGAGAATGAAGGAACTGGGATATTTTGAGTATTAAGATAGGAGGAAAATATGGAAAACAAAGATAACGGTATGGAGATAGACCTTACCAAAATAGCCGCGGTACTGTTGGAAAATATTGTGTTTATAGTGCTTTGTATGGTGATATTCGGCGGTATATTCTTTTTTGTAAGTAAAGAAGTGCTACCCGAAAAGTTTACTACAAGTGCTTCCATGTATGTTACAAACAGTAACAAGAACCAAAGATCCACAGACGATATAATGATAGGTGATATCACAGCCTCCCAAAAGTTGGTAGAGACCTACTCCGTAATACTTAAAAACGACATTGTTATGGACGTGGTGGGAGATGACCTCGTGGCAAGCTGGGATGCGGAAGAGCTGGGAAAATATTTTACCTTGCAACCCGATGATGAGGGTAAGCTCCATATCAAAAGCGGACAGGTGGCAAACTGCGTTTCCTTTGCCGCTGTAAATGAGACGGAAGTTTTAAAGGTAAGCGTTACTACGGGAAACCCTGTGCTTTCAAGAGATATATGCAAGCTTATAATAGAGAGGGCGCAGGCTTCACTTACGGAGATCATGGGTGTTGCAAACGTTTCCAAGTTGGCAGACCCTAAGATACCCACCTCAAGATCCTACCCCAACAACAAAAAGAATGCTCTTTTGGGTGTGCTTGTGGGTATGCTTTTATCCTGCGGTTTCGTGGTGCTTAAACACCTTATGAGTAATGTGGTAACAGACGGTGAGTCCATCACCTCAAGATTTGATCTTCCCATACTTGCGGAGATACCCGGATATGAGAATGAGAAGAAAGGGGGAAGCAGGTAATGTTAGGATTGTTCAACAATAAAAGAGCCAAAAGAAATGCGGAAAAAGACCTTAAAGACAGAACGACCATATTAAAAGTGGGAAATTTTGCGGTCACCGAGGCTTACAACCAGCTGAGAACAAATATTTTGTTTGCGGTAAGCGCACAGGATTCCAACATTATAGAGTTTTCTTCTTCCTTTTCGGGAGAGGGTAAGAGTATAACCTCTGCCAATACCGCCATAACCATAGCCCAGGCAAATGCCAAGGTGCTCCTTATAGACTGCGATTTAAGAAAACCCGTACAGCACAAGATATTCGGTCTTAAAAACGATAAGGGTGTCTCCACCCTTATAGGAAGAATGTCAAAGGCAGAGGACACCATACACAAAGGTGTTATAGAAAACCTTGATGTTTTGACAAGCGGCCCCATACCCCCCAACCCCTCGGAGATGATAGTATCAAAGAGGATGCAGGAGCTTTTTGAGGAGTTTAGCCAAAAGTACGACTATATCATAGTGGATACCCCTCCCATAAACGTGGTAACGGATGCTCTCGAACTTACAAAATATACCTCAGGGCTTGTGCTTGTGGTAAGACAGGGCATAACCACCTATGAGGACATTAAAAAGTCTTTAAGCTCTGCCAACCTTATAGATGCCAACATCATAGGTGTGGTGTTAAACGATGTGAGAGATCTTAAGCAAAAGTACGGCAGATATAATAAATACGGCTATTACAAAAGCTACGGCTACGAAAGCAAAGATGAGAAAAAGTTGACGGATGTCAAGAGAAAAAAGTAATATATTACAAAAAAGTTAAAATAGAGAATATTTTGCTTGACTAAGAGGCATAATTTCTGTATAATGGAAATAGTGCTTGATTATATTTGAAATATATAGGATAAGGAGGTGCATGCTTGATGAAAATGACATTTCAACCTAAGAAAAGACAGAGAAGCAAGGTTCACGGCTTCAGAAAAAGAATGAGTACAGCAAACGGCAGAAAAGTAATTTCCGCAAGACGCAGCAAGGGAAGAAAGGTTCTCAGTGCGTAAGAGAAATTACCGATTTATCGAAGATAAGTAAAGTTTTACCGATATCGATAAATTAATTTGCAGCCTTAAAAGTCCACTTTAAGCAGAAAGAGGATATGTCCCTTTCCGGAGTGGACTTTATTGCTATAGGGGAGGAAAAGATGAACTCTCTTAAAAAAAACTATCAGTTTAGATTTGTTTACAACAGAGGAAGATCCATAGCGAACCGATTGCTTGTGATATATTCGGTAAAAAACGGATGTGAAGAAAACAGAGTGGGTATTTCCGTAAGCAAAAAGGTGGGCAATTCCGTAGTCAGAAGTCGAGTTACAAGGCTTATAAGAGAATCCTACAGGGCAAAGGAAAAGTGTGTTCGTACAGGCTATGACATTGTGGTGATAGCCAGAGCATCGGCAAAGGATGCGAGTTTTCACGATGTGGAAAGCGCTCTTACCCATCTTTTGAAAAAACAGAGACTTATGGAGGAGATCAAAGCTCCTCTTATGGAGAACAACGGGGAATGACAAAACTTGCTTTAGGTTTAATAAGATTTTACAAGAAATACATATCCCCTTTGCTTCCTCCCTCATGCAGATTTACCCCCAGTTGTTCACAGTATGCCTATGAGGCATTTTCAAAATACGGCTTTTTTAAAGGACTGGGACTTTCGGTTTGGAGAATATTAAGATGTAATCCCTTTTGTAAAGGCGGTTACGATCCTGTACCATAAGGAGGATGAATTTTGTACGGTCAGCAAGTTGCCTTTTTGGCAAAACAGACAGTTTCACTTAAAGACGGAATAATAGTAGGACCTATTGCAAGGGTAATAGGCTTTCTTATAAATATATTATTTAACTTTGTGCATATGATAACGGGAGACCCTAACTCCCTGGGTATCACCATTATTTTCCTTACAATACTTATGAGGATCATAATGATACCTCTCTCCTACAAACAGCAGAAATCCACTGCCAAAATGCAAGAACTTGCACCGGAGATAAAGAAAATACAAGAAAAATACAAAGACAGCTCAAAAGATCCCGAAATACAGAGGAAAATGACCGTAGAGATACAAAAACTCTATGCCGACAACAACTACAATCAGTTTGCGGGCTGCCTTCCCATACTCATACAGCTTCCTATATTTATGGGTCTTTACTATGTTATGAGAAACCCTTTTAGGTATGTGGACTATATTCAGGAAGTTTACTACGGTATATCCGACATTGCTTTGGGCATGACAAAGAATAGTCCCGATGTATTGGAGCTTATAACGAACTTTGGACAAAACTGCGGTATAAAGGCGGGTACACAGTATACTTCCGATATATTCAGCAGGATCTTAAATGTCCTCTCGCCAAATGAGATAGCCTCTCTTAAAGAAATGGTAAACAGCGTAAACTTTAACGAATTACTTGAAAAGAAGGCTACAATAGAAAGCTTTTTGGGACTTAACCTTACGGAGACCGTAGGCATAAAGCCCAATCTTACCTTGCTTATACCCATACTCTCCGGTGGTACCACCTTCCTTTCATCCTTCCTTATGCAGAGAAGGACAAAGGCTATGGAAACAGACTCCATGATGAAGAGCCAGCAGAGGGTAATGATGATAACGATGCCTCTTTTTATGGCGTGGATCACCACCACTCTTCCCGCAGGTATAGGTCTTTACTGGATAACATCAAATGTTTGTATGATAGTTCAACAGGAACTTTTAAGTGCCTACCTTGACAAACATCCCGAAAAACTCGGTACGGCAAACTCGCAAGAGAAGGCGAAACAGAAAAATATAGAATTGTATAAAAAACAAAAAGAAAAAGAGAAATCGAAGAAAAAGTAAGGGGGCAACACAATGAACAAAATCGAAATTACGGGAAAAACCATTAACGAGGCGGTAGAAGCGGGAGCAAAAGAACTTGGCTTAGACCTTACGGAGATAGAATACAGAGTTATAAACGATGCCTCAAAGGGTTTTCTCGGAATAGGAGCAAAACTTGCCAAGGTACTTGTGTACAAAACGGGAACGGATCCCGATGAACAAGATGAGACAGAGGTAGCAAAGGAAGAAAAGAAAGAAGAAAAGGCTGCCGCAAAAGAAGAGAAAAAAGAAGAAAAGAAAGAAATAAAGCAGGAGAAAAAAGCTAACCCGGAGCAGGAGACCAAAGAAGAGAAAGAAGAAGAGCCTCAAAGCGAAAGAGCCCTTCTCACCGAGGAGGATAAGGCGGGTATCGTAAAGAGTGCCGAAAACTTCTTAAACGAAGTATTCTCCAAAATGGGCGTTGAAGTAGGCGTAAGCGTAAACTTTGTTGACAACAAGCAAATAAGAGCAGAGCTTACGGGTGCAGATATGGGTAGCGTTATAGGCAAGAGAGGTCAAACTCTTGATTCCCTTCAGTATCTTACAAACCTTGTGGTAAATAAGGGTGAGTATCCTTATATGAATGTTACCTTAGACACCGAAGGCTATAGAGAAAGAAGAAAAGAGACCCTTGAAAAGTTGGCATTGAACTTGGCTAAAAAGGCAAAACACAACAGAAGAAACGTTACTTTAGAGCCTATGAATCCCTATGAGAGAAGAATAATACATGCCGCTCTTCAAAACGATAAGTATGTAACTACCTTCTCCGAAGGTGCAGAGCCCTACAGATACGTGGTGATAGCACTTAAAAACGGCTATACCACAGGAAGAAGATATTCTTCCTACAGAAGCTCTTACAACTCTTCAAATCGCAATAAGAACGAATCAACAAAGACGAACGAAAATTGATTTAAAGGGGGAAGAGTACTTCCCCTTTTTTGTTTTTGATACTTATGGGAACCTCTAAAAATTCATAAATCGTAAAATTGGCTATCTTGCAAAGGTTAGTCGTCAATGTCTCTCACCAATGCTCTACATTGGCTTTGAGCCGTTTCCCGGTCCTCGAACAAGAAGCTTAATTTTACTTCAATAGCACTTTTTAGAGCTCCCCATAAGAAAAAAACAATGCCAATATTTCAAAATCTTCTAACGATCTGTAGGGAACGATCCGCGTGTCGTTCCGGTGGGAATGGGAATTTAGTATAAAAAGATAAAATCCCGAAAACATAGGAATGGTTTGTAGGGAACGACCTATGCACCGCAAAGATAGATGCGGGCAGGTGACAGCCCGACTTTTGCGTAGCAAAAATGCTGAAAAGTGTCGTTCCGTCGGTTTTGATATAGGTCACTGTAGAGCTTTAGTGCAAAAGAGGTATATCATGCTTAAAGTGGATCTTCAAGACACCATAGCCGCCATATCCACTTCCGTAGGCAACGGAGGTATAGGTATAGTCAGGGTAAGCGGCGATGATGCGGTGGAAATATGTGCCTCTGTATTTGAGGGCAAGAACAAAAATTTAAAAGATATGAAAAGCCACACCCTTGCCTACGGCAATATCGTAAGCGAGGGAAGGGTAATAGATGAGGTGCTTGTAAGCGTTATGAAAGCACCTAACACCTACACAAGACAGGACATCGTAGAGATAAACACCCACGGAGGCTATACCGCCGTAAAGGATGTGCTTGAGGCGGTCATAAAAAAAGGCGCTCGTCTTGCAGAGGCCGGAGAGTTTACCAAAAGAGCCTTCTTAAACGGTAGGATAGATCTTTCAAAAGCCGAGGCTGTAATGGATGTTATAAATGCCAAGACCTCCGAGGGCAAGGATATTGCCATAAAAAAGCTTAAAGGCGGTCTTTACGATAAAATAGAGGCTATGAGGCAAAAGCTTCTTACCCTTACCGCCGATGTGGAGGTATCTGTAGACTATCCCGAGCATGATGAAACGGAGCTTGTGCTTGAAAATGTAAAAAAGGGCTGTGAGGAAACACTTAAAAGCTGCCTCTCTCTTATAGAAAGTGCGGATATCGGAAAAATTTATACCGCAGGTATAGATACTGCCATTATAGGAAAGCCAAATGTAGGTAAAAGCTCACTTTTAAATGCTCTTTTAAAAAGCGAGAGGGCTATCGTTACGGATATACCCGGGACCACCAGAGATATGCTCACGGAACATATAAATATAGGGGGTATACCCCTTAATATTGCCGACACCGCAGGTATAAGAGATACGGAAGATAAAATAGAAAAAATAGGTGTTGAAAAGAGTATAGAGGCAGCGGAAAAGGCAGACCTTAAAATACTTGTTTTAGACGGCTCCAAACCTTTGGAAGAGTCGGATAGGGAGCTTTTCGCTCTCCTTAAAGGTGCAAGCCTTGTTATTGTGAACAAGGCGGATATGGAAAGAAAAATAGACCTAAAATATATAGAAGACCTTACGGGTCAACAGCCCATAGTTATCTCCGCCAAGGAAAATATGGGTATGGAAAATATGGAAAAACGCATAAAAGAAATGTTTCTTAAGGGAGATATAAAAGAAAACGATGTATATATCTCAAACGAAAGAAACAAGGCAAGTCTTATAGGTGCCAAAAACTCTTTGGAAAATGTTCTCTCCACCATAGAAAACAATATGCCCGAAGACCTTCTCACCATGGACTTGCTTCAGGCTTACGAGTATTTGGGACAGATCACCGGGCAAAGCCTTGAGGATGATGTGGTGGACAACATATTTTCAAGATTTTGTTTGGGAAAATGAGGTGTGAAAATGGAGAGGATATATACCGCAGATACTGTGGATGTTGTGGTGATAGGTGCGGGGCATGCAGGCTGTGAGGCAGCTTTGGCATCGGCAAGAATGGGGTTGAATACCATACTTTTTGCCATAAATTTAGACTCTGTGGCTATGATGCCCTGTAACCCTAATGTAGGCGGTTCTTCCAAAGGTCATCTTGTAAGAGAGATAGATGCTTTGGGGGGAGAAATGGGCAAAAATATAGACAAGACCTATATACAGTCCAGAATGTTAAATACGGGTAAGGGCCCTGCGGTATATTCCCTGAGAGCACAGGCGGATAAGGCAAAGTACCACACCGAGATGAAAAAGACCGTTGAAAACACGGAAAACCTCCTTTTAAGACAGGGGGAAGTCACGGATATAGTGGCGGAAGAGGGTGCTGTAAAGGGCGTTATAACGGAATCGGGGGCATTCTATGAGTGCAAGGCTGTAGTTATATGTACGGGTACCTACCTTAAGGCAAGGTGTCTTTACGGCAGTACCATAACAGAAAGCGGTCCCAACGGCTTAAGACGCTCCGTAGCCCTAAGCGAGAGCCTTAAAAGCTTGGGTGTAAAGCTTAAGAGATACAAAACGGGCACCCCCGCAAGAGTAGACAAAAGAACGGTGGACTTTTCCAAAATGAAGGAGCAAAGAGGAGATGAAAATATAGTACCCTTCTCCTTTGAAAACAGTGCCGAGGATATAGCAAGGGAACAGGTAAGCTGTTACCTTACCTACACCAACGAAAAGACCCACGATATTATAAGAAAGAATTTGGACAGATCTCCTCTTTATTCGGGAGTTATAGAGGGTACGGGCCCCAGATACTGCCCTTCCATAGAGGATAAGGTGGTAAGGTTTGCGGACAAGGACAGACACCAAATATTTATAGAGCCCGAGGGCGAGGATACCAACGAGCTTTATGTACAGGGTATGAGCTCTTCTCTGCCCGAGGATGTGCAGGTAGCCATGTACAGGACCCTCCCGGGGCTTGAAAATGTGAGATTTATGCGTACAGCCTACGCTATAGAGTACGATTGCATAGAGGCAAATTCCCTGAAACTTACTCTTGAGTTTAAAGATATAAAAGGTCTTTTCAGTGCCGGGCAGTTCAACGGTACCAGCGGTTATGAAGAGGCTGCGGCACAGGGCCTTATAGGGGGTATAAATGCGGCTTGCTATGTAAAGGGTATAGAGCCTCTTATACTTGACAGATCCCAAGGTTATATAGGTGTGCTTATAGATGATGTTGTCACAAAAGAGAGCAAAGAGCCCTACAGAATGATGACATCAAGAGCGGAGTACAGGCTTCTTTTAAGACAGGACAATGCAGACCTTCGTCTTACGGATATAGGCTACAAGTACGGTCTTATATCCGAGGAGAGATATGCCGCTTTTCAAGAAAAAAGAGAGAATATAGAAAAAGAAATAAAGAGAGTCAAGAAAATAAATATAGCCCCTACGGAGGAGGTAAACGCCTTTCTTGAAAAAGCTTCATCCTCACCCTTGGAAACGGGTATAAAGCTTACGGACCTTATTAAAAGACCCGAGCTTGATTATGAACTTCTTGCCCCTCTTGACAAAGATAGACCCTCCCTTTCCCAAAGTGTAAGGGAACAGGTGAACATACAAATAAAGTACGAGGGTTACATTCAAAGACAGCAAAAACAGGTAGAGCATTTTAAAAACATAGAGGGAAGGCTTATACCCGAGGATATAAATTACGATGATGTTATGGGTCTCAGAATTGAGGCAAGACAAAAGCTTAAGGCACTTAGGCCTGTAAATATAGGACAGGCAAGTAGGATAAGCGGTGTATCTCCTGCGGATATAAATATGCTTTTATGCTTCTTAAACGGGTGAAAATATGAAAACGTCGGTGTTTTTAAGGGAATATATGGGTAAGATAGGCATTGATATAAGCAATGAACAGGCGGAAAAATTTTCTTCCTACTGCGAGCTTTTGCTGGAATACAATGCCGTTATGAACCTTACAGCCATTACGGATGAAAAGGAGATATGTATAAAGCATTTTGCCGATTCAGCCGTGGTGTTAAAGTACTTCGATCTTAAACACAAAGATGTTATAGATGTGGGTACGGGTGCGGGTTTCCCCGGGCTTCCCCTTAAAATACTTTGTCCCGAAATGAGGCTTACCCTTCTTGACGGCTTAAATAAAAGGGTAGCCTTTTTGGAAGAGGTGTGCCGTAAGCTTTCCCTTGAAAATGTGACCTGTATACACGCAAGAGCCGAAGAGGTGGCAAAGGATGAAAGTATGAGGGAAAAATACGACATTGCCCTCTCCCGTGCCGTAGCACCTCTAAACATACTTTGCGAATACGATATGCCCTTTGTAAAGGTGGGAGGTAAGTTTTTGGCATTAAAGGGCAAAAATGCCGAGACCGAAATAAAAGAGGCTGAAAATGCCGTGAGCCTTTTGGGTGGCAAATTAGTTAAAAATATAGATATAAAGCTTCCCGACACGGATTTTGAAAGATATATAACGGAAATAGAAAAAACCTCCCCCACAGATACCAAATATCCCAGAAGGGCAAAGAAAATAAGTACATCTCCTTTGTAAAGGTCCTTTTATGAAAAATAAACCCACTTACTTGTTTTATACATTGAAAATAACGGTATATGCGGCTGTATTTTTGGCTGTGGTCTTTTCCTTCTTGGGCTTTATAGGCTCCTACACCGAAAGAACGGTGATGGATATAAAGTTTAATGCCGATAAGGGTAGTATGCTGACCATATACTACAGATACCAAAAAGAAGAAGATTTTACCCCTGAAAAAGCCTATTGGGAAAACGGGGAAGATACCACGCTTGTTTTGGATAAGAGATATATACTTCCCGAAAACGAACCTGCCCAAGGTATACTTATCGTTCCGGGTAATGAAAGCGAGTTTACACTTTCTTTAAACTACAGCTGCAAAAATGGCAGTGGCAATATAGAGCTTGAAAAAGCGATATTAAATGATATTACCCTTAAAAACGGTAAATTCAAGGTAACGGGCTCCGACCCTTATATTTTGATAGAGGATATACCTCTTAAACCCTACGATAAGGTAAAAGCCTACGGTCTTGCCTTTTTCGCAGCTCTTGTGACGGTGCTTTTACTTAACAGATTCGTTAAAATAAAGGCTCTTGCCCATCTTGCAAAAGACCTTTACGAAAGCAGAAATTTAATACTTTCATTGGCTGTAAACGACTTCAAGACCAGGTTTGCAGGCTCCTACTTCGGTATAGTATGGGCATTTGTACAGCCTGTTTGTACCATACTTGTATTTTGGTTCGTTTTTCAAATAGGTTTCAGAAACTCCGATGTTTCCGATGTGCCTTTTATACTGTGGTTTATGGCAGGCCTTATACCTTGGTTCTTTTTCTCCGAGGGTTGGAGCGGTGCCACCATGTCTTTGCAAGAATACAGCTACCTTGTTAAAAAGGTGGTATTTAAAGTACATATATTGCCTCTTGTAAAAATAATATCCGCCTTTTTTGTGCATATATTTTTTGTGGCGTTTATGTTCGCCTTCTTTCTCATATACGGTGTAGCTCCCAAAATATCTTGGATACAGGTGATATACTACTCCTTTTCCATGGTGATGCTTGTAATATCCTTAGGCTATATTACAAGTGTATTGGAAGTTTTCTTTAAAGATATGGGACAGATAATGAATATAGTTTTGCAATTCGGTATGTGGCTTACTCCCATAATGTGGCAGATAGACAGGATACCCAAAAACCTTATACCTATTTTTAAGCTTAATCCCATGTACTACATCGTACAGGGCTACAGGGAAAGTATGATATACGGCAGCGCCTTTTACAACAATATACGCCAAACCGCTTATTTTTGGGGTTTTGTTCTGGTGTGTATGATAATAGGCTCCGTGATGTACAAAAAATTAAAACCCCATTTTGCCGACGTATTATGAGGATACATATATGGAAAAAAATTATTCCGTAAGAGTGGAAAATGTCACAAAAGTATATAATCTCTACAATAAACCCACCGACAGGCTGAAAGAGGCTTTAAGTATCACCAAAAAAAGCTACCACAAAAAGTACTATGCCTTAAAGGGTGTATCCTTTGATATCGAAAAAGGTGAGACCGTAGGTATCATAGGCCTTAACGGTGCGGGTAAAAGTACCATACTCAAAATCATAACGGGTATACTTTCTCCCACAGAGGGAAGTGTCAGTGTGGAGGGTAAAATATCCGCCTTACTTGAGCTTGGAGCAGGCTTTAACCCCGAGTATACGGGAAGAGAAAATATATACTTAAATGCCGCCATGAACGGCTACACAAAAGCCCAAACCACGGAAATGTTGCCCGAGATATTGGACTTTGCCGACATAGGAGACTTTATAGACCAACCCGTAAAGACCTACTCCAGCGGTATGTTTGTAAGGCTTGCCTTTGCGGTATCGATAAATATAAAGCCCGAGATACTTATTGTGGATGAGGCTCTTTCCGTAGGCGATGTTTTTTTTCAACAGAAGTGCTATAAAAAAATAAAGGAACTTTCGGGTTCCGCTACGGTCATAATAGTTTCCCACGACCTTAATGCCCTTACTAAATTTTCCAAAAGAATAATACTTATGAATAAGGGAGAAAAGGTATTTGACGGAGACCCCAATGAGGCCATAGCAAGATACTTTCGCATAAAACAAGGGGGAAGTGTAAAAAGACAGACGGGTGAGGCGGAAAACGCTCCCGACCTTTCAAATTACAAAAAACCCGAGGAAGGTCAGTACAGCGGAAATATGAATGCCGTTATAGAGGGCTACCACTATAGCGTAGAGGGAGAACCTTTTTCGGAGGCTGTTAAAAAAGACGAGCTTATAAAGGTGTCCATGGCGGTAAGGGTGAATAAGACCATAGACTACCCTATTATAGGCTATCAAATAAGAAATAAATATGCCGATGAGATATTCGGGCAAACCTCACTTACAAGCGGTGTGGAGCAGTACCCCTTAAAAGAAGGCTTAAATATTATAGAGTTTGAATTTGAATGGCCCGAAATAAGGGAAGGGGATTACTTCATAACCTTAGGCGTGGGAAACGGTACCGATGTTTTAAATCAGGTGGAGGAATGTTGGATAAATAACGCCATACACCTTTGCGCCTCTACGGGAGGTAAAACCATATTCGGCATATTCAACCACGATATGCGCTCTTTTACCGTAACAGAGGGGGAGAAATAATATGAATGAAAAGAAATGGGAGTACCACAACCCCGAATTTGAATGTGATAAATTAAACAGCGAACTTTTAAAATATGCTCCTTGGTCGGGACACAGAGCCTTTGCCTATGACTTGGTAGCCTACCTTAAGCCCGAGAATATTACAGAGCTTGGCTCTCACTACGGTTGCAGTGCCTTTGCCTTTTCTCAGGCGGTAAAGGATAAGGATTTGACCACGGTCTTAAATTTTGTGGATACTTGGCAGGGGGACGATTTTACCCAAAAATACAACAACGATGTTTACACCGTATTTAAAAAGACGGTAGATGAGATATACCCCACACAAAATATAAATATGCTGAGAATGACCTTTGATGAGGCACTTTCCTCCGTAGAGGATAAAAGTGTGGATATACTCCATATAGACGGTTCTCACCACTATGAGGACGTTAAAAGGGACTTTGAAGGCTGGATTGATAAAGTAAAGGATACGGGTATCATAATGCTCCACGATATAAGTGAGGATGTGGTGCTTGGTGATATTATGGGCTCTCATACCTATTGGGAAGAGCTTAAAGAAAGATACGAATATACCCTTGAGTTTGATTTCAGCTGGGGTCTTGGGCTTATATTCAAAAGCCGTGAGACCTATAATGATATAAAAGATAGTATAGATTTACAAAAATATCAGCGCTACAACAATGCCCTTGATGTAGACTTTAAAGATGTTTTGAGACAGGACTATTTCAAGCTTAAAGATAGGGATATGTATATTGCAGACCTTTTGAGTCAGAAGGAAAGCTTAAACGGGCATATCTCAAAATATGCCGAAGAAAGCACGGATATGAAGGCATATATCAAAAAGCTTGAGGAAGATGTAGCCTCTATCGGGGATAAGTACAAAGAAGATATGGATAAAACCATAAAAGACTACGAAAACGAGGCTGAAAACATACGAAATGCTTATGAGAGTCGTATAGCCCAAAACTTGGCGGCTTTTGAAGAGGAAAAAGCTCAACTTGTAAAGGACTACGAAAAGGATAAGGAAGTTACGGTTCGGGCATACGAAAGTGATAAAAAAGAAAAAGAGATAGCCTTTGAAGAAGAAAAAAAGGCTATAGTACAGGCTTACGAAGGCACTGTATCGGGAAAAGACGAGTATATAAGGACCTTGGAAGAAAGGGTAAATGCTCTGACAAAAGAAAATGCCGATATAAGTAAAAAGTACGCTGCCACACTTTCGGGCAAAATAGAAAAAATACGAAACAGAGGATAATATGAGTAAACTTTCGGTAGTAATACCCGTATATAATGTTGAAAAATATCTTCCCAGATGTATAGAATCCCTTCTGGCACAGACATATAAGGATATAGAGTTTATATTTGTAAATGACTGCAGTCCGGGTAATGCGGAGGAGATCATAAAAGGCTACAAAGACGAGAGGATACGCTACCTTACCTACGATAAAAACAGGGGACTTTTCAGAGCCAGAGTAGCGGGAGCCGAAATTGCGACGGGTGAGTATATAACATTCCACGACAGCGATGATTTTTGTACTCCCGACTACTATCGTACACTTATGGCAAGTGCCGAAAAGTACAAAAGCGATATTGTGGTGGGTAAGACCATATTCAGAAGGGTAAACGGGGAAAACTATGTGCGTAATCTCCATGACGAGTGCTTTAATTTTAAGTATATGGAGGGCGAGAAGGTAAGAGATACCTATTTTGCACAAAAGGGCAGTTGTTTTTCTTGGCATACCGTATGGAATAAGATATACTCCAAAGAGCTTTGGGATAAGTGTATGCCCTACTACCAAAAGGTGGATGTACACCTTATAATGACGGAGGATATCGCCTTTTCCTCTCCTCTTTTCTACTTTGCAAGAAGCCTTTCCACAGTGGAAAATGACGGTATATACTACTGCGAAAATGAAAATGCCTCTACGGATGCCTCAAAGACCACTTTAAAGAGATTTACCAAAAATATGCAGGATATAAGCTATGCTTTTAGCTTTGTGGAAAATTTCTTGGAGGACAGACAGGCACCCCAATATATAAAAGACAACTTCGGAGAAACTAAAAAATACTACTCCAGAATGTGGAAGGACTTGGCTGAGAGCACCTTTTCCGCAGGTGAAAAGGCAAAGGCTCTTGCCCTTATAGAGGAGTTTACACCCTCCTACGGCGAAAATACCACAGTATCCGACCACTTCTTTGAAAGTATCACAACACCCCTTAATTACGGTCTTGAATCCATAAAGGATATGATAATAAAGGGGAGCGAAAAGGTAATAAGCTTTGATATTTTCGATACCCTCATTAAAAGAAGGGTGTACAGACCCGAGGATGTGTTTTTGCTCTTAAACAAAAAGTTTAAAGAAAAAACTCATATAAATGCTGATTTCAAAGCTATAAGAATAGATACGGAAGCCTACGCAAGAGCCTCTTTCGGAAAAACAGACCCCAAGAGAGAGGATATATATATAGATGAGATATACTCCTTTATGCCTAAGCTCTACGGTATAGATGAAAGTGTTTGCCGTGAGATGATGGAAGAGGAGATAGCCCTTGAAAAAAGACTTATAACAAGAAGAAGGGCAGGGGGAGAACTTTTTGAGTGTGCAAAGGCTACGGGTAAGAAAGTTGTACTTATATCGGATATGTACTTAAGGGAAAAAACCGTTAAAGAAATACTTTCGGATTGCGGCTATGAAGGTTATGAGGCTCTTTTCCTCTCTTCCGAACTTGGACTTACCAAAAACAGCTCCAATCTTTTTAAGGCGGCTTTAAAAGAGCTTAAAATATCACCCTCCGATATGCTCCACATAGGTGACACTTGGAGAAACGATGTGGAAAACCCTGAGAGTATGGGCATAAACACTGCTTTTTTCCCTAAAGCTACGGAGGTATACGAAAACAAGATACAAAACCTTACCACCAACAACTGCAGCGACTTGGGGTTAAATATTATGGGAGCTGTGGCTGAAAGAGAAGCTGTTTTGGAAAACTTAGGCTACAGAACTCTTTGCGCCATAGTTTGCGGAGAGTATTTCGATAACCCTTACAGAAGTTTTTCAAGTGAAAGCGACTTTAATTGCGATCCCTACTTTATAGGTATGAATGCCATAGCCCCTCACATAGCCTCCCTATGTGAGTGGATAGATAAGAAGGCAGAAAATAAAGACATTTACTTTATGGCAAGAGATGGTTTTTTGCCTAAAAAAGCTTTTGATATATACAAAAAGTATGTGGGCTCTCAAAATAAGAGCCAATATATCTACGCTTCAAGAAGGATGCTCCTGCCATTTATGACAGAGCAAAAGGCAGACTTTTTCGACCTCCCCGTAGAGTACAGAAACCACAGCGTAGCCACCCTCCTATCCCTTTTGTCTTACTGCTGCGATGAGGATAAGGCAAAAGAAAGTATAAAAAAGGGCTACAAGCTTAGTGATACCTTTTCATCAAAAGAGGAGTTTAGGGATTTTATAAGCTTCTTTACCGATAATATATACGATAGAGATATACATGAAAAGTCAAAGGAAAAGGTAAGAGCCTACTATAAAGACCTTAAAACAGAGGGCATCACCTTTGATATGGGCTACAGCGGAAGGATACAGACCGCCCTTTCAAAGGCAGTGGAAAGGCCCGTAGATGTCCTTTTCATACACACCGATACCAAAAGAAGCGTTTTCGAGGCAAAAGAAGGGGGCTATAACATAGAAACATACTATGACTTTAAACCCTCCGTGTCGGGCTTATTGAGAGAACACATATTCTCCGACCCCGAGCCTTCCTGTATAGGCTTTGACGAAAAGGGAGCCTTGCTTTTTGAGGATGAAAACAAAAACTACTGCGATACCTTTGTTGTAAACAAATTGCAGGAGGGTGCCCTTTGGGCGGTGGAAGAGTTTTTTAAGATATATTCCGAATACAAAGAATATATGGGTCTTAAAAAATATGAAGCCTCCCTTATGTTTGAAGGCTACTTAAGAGCCGCAAGAGATGCGGACAGAAAAATATTTTCCGCCTCCTTCTTTGAGGATATGGTATACGGTTCCAATAAGAGCATAAACATATACGAGTTTGTAAAAAACACGGTACAGCCCGTATCCTCCGCAGGTACAAGAACGTTGAGCAGGAGGGAAATGATACAAAATGTCATAGCCCACAAAGGCAGAGTGGGAAAGTTTTTCACCCTCTTTCTACTTGATAAAGGACTTTTAAAACTCTACATCATAGATGTTCTTGCTAAAAAACCAAAGCTTTTAAGAAGCCTTGTAAAAATAAAACACGCACTTTTCGGTAAACCCAAAAGCTAAAAAACATCGCATTGCTGTTTGTTGCAAAATTTTTATGAATCTTGAGGTTTAAGAAGAGAGAGTACATAGTCTTTGATTTGATATTGAGGGTCCGCCGTGTTCATAGGCGAAAAATAAAGGCTGTGAAAGCGAAAATCGTGCTTTCACAGCCTTTGCCTTACTCAAAATCATTTTTAAGTATATAAAGATCCGATACATCGTTCTCCAAAGTAGAGGTTTGTATGTAGAGAGACAGTCTTTCTGCGGGGGTGGTGCAGTTTTGGAAGGCTTTTTCCATGAGAGTGAGGTAGTCTTCTTTTCTTTCTATGTAGGTCAGCTCGCTTAAAACATAGTTTTTGCAAAGCTTGATATCGATTTCTGACATATAGTTTTCTTTTTCGGATATTTGCTTGTCTATAAATGCCAATACATCCTCTTTTTTGGGCTTAATAAAATCGGCGAGCATAAAAAAGTAGGAGCTTGTGGCAGTTATATTATCTATGTGGGAAATATCATCGTAGTCATCCTCATCCTCATCGGGGGTGGGAAGAGGGGTGTTTTTGGCATCTTCCAAGAAAGAATCCAGTCTTGAAAGTATCTCCTCGCTGTTTTCTTTGCCGTCTTCGGATACAAGGGCGAAAAAGGTGTCCTTTGCAAGCAGGTCTTTATGGAGTATAAAGCTTTCGGACTCGGCATGGGAGAGCACTATATCAAGCCTGTTAAGTATGCGAATTATGGCATTTAGGGTGTCTATAGCACCCGTTACATAGTGCTTTAAAGATGTAACGGTTTTCTTTATCTCTTCCAAAGTATCTAAGTTAGATGTTTTTTGCAGTATCTTTTCAAGCTTTACCATATTTTCGGCGTGTTTCGGCATAAGCTTTTTAAAGCCCGAAGGTGCCTCGGTGCAGAGGGCTGCCGCTATCTCCTTGAGCTTGAGTGAGAGTATATGGGAGTGATGATTCAGTAGATACTCTGTTTTCTTGCTGCAGGCAAGTTTAAATTTTTTGTTGTCTTCACATTCCTCTTTAAAAAGGGGAGTGTTTTTCAGTGTTTCGTTGTACTGCATGGGTTCTACGTTGCCGTTGTTTTCAAACATAAACTCCAGCATATCAAGGAATTGTTCCTTGGTAACATCATCTTTTGATGCCGAAAGAGCCTTTTCGTTTATTTTGTTGCCTACTTTCCTTAAAATATGCCTTAAGTATGAGTCCGTAGAAAGAAGCGCCTCATAAAGGATCTTGGCTCCATCAAGTAAAAACAGGTGTTCATCAACATACTCATCCCTGTCTTCGATGTCGTTAAATACTATGTTTTCCGTTTGGGCAAAGAAGTCAAGGGTTTCTTTGAAAAGGGGTTGCAACGGTGAAGGGAGTTCCCTTTGTTGCAAAAGGGCGATACTTCTTGCCGCCTCCAAAAAATATAAGTCTGTTTTTATGGCGATATATTTTTGATTGTCTGTCATTGTATTTTCTCCGTAAATTCCTCTTCTGTTATAATAGGAATGTTAAGTTCTTTGGCTTTTTTGTTTTTGGAGGATGTAGAGTTTAGGTCGTTATTTATAAGGTAATCCGTTTTTGAGGATACGGAACCCGTTACCTTTCCTCCCAAGGACTCTATTTTTTCTTTGAGTTCCTTCCTGTTTTTAAATATATGCACATCCCCCGTGATCACAAAGCTTTTGCCCGTAATGGCACTTTCCGAGGCGGTAAAGGCTTCAAATGACAGGTGATATAGAGCCTTTTCAAGAAGCTCCGTATTGTGGGGGTGGGAAAAGTATTTCACCACCGACTCCGCTATTATGGGGCCTACACCGTCAATGTCCGTAAGTTCCTCAAGGGAGGCGTTTTTTACGGCGTTTATATCGTAGTCAAAATGTCGGCATATTATTTTTGCCGTGGCAAGACCTACATTGTTTATACCCAAGGCATATAAAAAGTTATGCAAATAGGTGTGGGAGCTTTTTTCTATGGAGGCGCAAAGTTTTGTAAAGGACTTTTCTCCGAAGCCTTCAAGGCTCGTTATTTCCTCTGCATGGTCTTTTATTAGGAATATATCGGGGTAGTATTCTATAATACCCAATTGGCAAAATTTTTCTATGCCCGCCTCCGACAGACCCTCTATATTCATACAATCCCTTGAAACAAAGTGCACCAAGGTTTTTACTCTTTGAGCTTGGCAATTGGGGTTTACGCACTTTAAAACTTCACTGCCGGTTATGTTTTCAATCTCCGTTTCTTCGCCGCACACGGGACAGAGGGCGGGGATCTCAAGGGTGTCGCTTTGGGTCAGGTTCTCATCCACCTGTGGTATTATCATATTTGCCTTGTATACCGTTATCTCATCTCCTATGCCAAGCTTTAAAGCCCTGCATATACTTATGTTATGGAGTGAGGCACGGGATACGCTGGTGCCCTCAAGCTCTACGCTCTCAAATACTGCCACGGGGTTTATAAGTCCCGTGCGAGAGGTGTTCCATTCCACCGATAAAAGCCTTGTTTTGGCAGTTTCGTCCTGCCACTTGAATGCTATGGAGTCTCGGGGGAATTTTGCCGTAGCGCCTAAAGAAGCGGAGTAGGCAATATCATCTATTGTAAGCACAAGGCCGTCTGTTGCAAACTCGTTTTCGGGTATAATGTCTTTAAAGTTATTTACAGCCTTTTCCATGGTGCCACCCGTAACAGACATACGTTTTACGGTGGTAAAGCCTAAAGTGTCCAGATATTGTAATTTTTCACTCTTTTTTTGAAACACTTTATCCTCGGCATCCACAAGTTCAAAGGCTATGAAACAGACATTTCTTTTTTTGCAAATTTCGCTGTTCAGTTGTCTTACGGTACCGCTGCAGAGGTTTCGAGGGTTTTTGTATTTTTCTTCTTCGGCAATATTGTTGTTTGTCATTTCAAAATCTTTAAAGGATATAACAGCCTCTCCCCTCAGTGTAAGGCTACCTTTAAAGGGTATTTTAAGGGGCAGGTTTTTAAAAACCTTTGCGTTGTGGGTAATATCCTCGCCTACCTCTCCGTTGCCCCTTGTAACGGCTCTTTGGAGAGTGCCGTTTTCGTATGTGAGTACCACCGTGAGACCGTCCATTTTAAAGGACAGCAGACAGGGTGTGTCTCCCGCAAAGGCGGAAAGAGCCTCCACGCTTTTGGTTTTGTTCAAAGAGAGCATTCTTGAAGGGTGGGTCACCTTTTCAAGGCCACTTTTTACCTCATAGCCTACATTCAGTGTAGGGGAGTCGGAACGTTGATAGCCTGTTTCCTTTTCTAAGGATGAAAGCTCATCGTAAAGGGTGTCAAACTCTTTGTCGCTCATTATTTCTCCCCCTTCGGAGTAGTATACCTCCGAGGCTTTGTTGAGTATTTGTATAAGCTCGTTTATGCGTTTTATATTTTCTTTCATACTATTTTTCTCTTAACGTTACCTTTCTTGCCGCCATTCTTCTGTTGGAGTCGGCTTGCTGTGCGTAGTGTTTTCTTGTGGTGTTTACATCGTTGTGTCCCAAAACATCCGCCACAAGGTATATATCTCCCGTTTCGTTGTAAAGCTGTGTACCGTAGGTGCTTCTTAATTTGTGGGGAGATATTTTGGTGTTGGAGGTAACGGTAAGAGCGTATTTTTTAACCAGATTTTCCACACTTCTGACCCCTATCCTTTTGTTTTGCAGGGAAAGGAAAAGGGCATTTTCGCTTCCCGGAAGGGTGGTGGCAAGCTTTCTTATTTCAAGATAGTTTTTAAGTGCCTCTTCCACCTCTTCGCCGAAATATACCGTCATTTCTTTGTGACCTTTTCTTCTTACAAGCAGACCGTTTTTGTCAAAATCTATATCCTGTATATCTATCCCCACAAGCTCCGATACTCTTATACCCGTACCCAAAAGGAGGGTGACTATAGCCAAGTCCCTAAGGGCGGTCTTTCCGTGGAACCTTTGTTGCCCTTTTGTAAGCTTTGCCCCGGCCTCTATGTTGTCAAGAAGGCCTGCCACTTCATTGGGTTCAAGTCTTATAATATCCTTTTGCCTAAGCTTTGGAGAGTCTACCATTTCCGCAGGATTTCCCGAAAGTTTTTCCTGTTTGTAAAAGTAGTTGAAAAGCTTACGCACAGAAGCAAGCTTTCGTGATTTGCCGTTTTCTTTGTTAGTCACCTCGGTGACGGAACCCTTATCTTCTTTTATGTAGTAGGAGAGATAGTCTAAGTATTCGTTTATATCCAAAACCTTTATATTTTCAAGATCCGATATGTTTAGGCTTGCTACGTCTCTCCCCTCAAATTTGGGGTTTTCGGTTACAAGGTAGTTGAAAAAAAGCTTCAGGTCGTAGGCGTAGCCAAGCCTTGTTTTGGGGGTGGTGGTGTTTGCCATAGAGAGAAAAACCTCCCTGCACATAGGGGGAAGCTGTTTTAAAAGCTCTCGTATTTTAAGTATGGCTTTATTGTCGTCTTCTGTTTGATAGTTCATTTGTAAAGCTCCTTTATTGCGGAAAATATGCACTTATCCACGTTTGGGAAGGTGTTTGCCGACAGGGCTAAAAAATCTTTTACGGTTTGTCTTGCGGTGTTGCCGTCTGCGGGACAGCCGCTTTTTGTTACGGGCAGGTTGTATTTATTGGCATAGCCTCGTATGTCTTTTTCCTCTATGTACATAAGGGGTCTTATGTAGGTGAGGGCGGTTTTGTCAAGCTTTGTTACGGGCTCAAAACAGCGGAGCCTGCCTTCATAAAAAAGAGACATTACAAAGGTCTCCACCGCATCGTCTTTATTGTGCCCGAGAGCCACTTTGTTGCATCCCAAAGAAAGGGCTGCTTCATTCAAGGCGCCTTTTCTCATTTTGGAGCAGAGAGAACAGGGGTTTGTTTCATTCCGCAGGTCGAATATTATTTTTGATATTTGAGTATTTACAATGTGAAGGGGAACATTTTCCTCTTCGCAATATTTTTTTATGGCGGAAAGATCTGTGCCAAAGCCCATATCCACCGTTATTGCAAAAAGAGAAAAGTCGTAGTCTTCAAACCTTCTGAAAGCACTTAAGCCCGAAAGAAGAGCAAGAGAGTCTTTGCCTCCCGAAAGCCCCACAGCTATAACATCTTTTTTATCTATCATGGAATATTCGTTTACAGCCTGTCGCATAAGGCTTAAAAGTCGGTGCTTTTGCATAATGTTCTCCCCGTTGTGTCTTTTGTTTATTTTAACACTCTATTCAAGATACTGTCAACGGTTGTAAACAAAAATATATTTGAAATTATTTAAAAAAAATATTTCAAAATTATAAAAAATGTGTTACAATAAGCAGTAAGATGCCGATGATCCGAAAGGGAGAAAAGCACAATGAAAAAACGGGCGGTTTTGCTTGCGGTCTTGCTGTTTTCCGTTGCTTGCGGTTGTTGGTATACATATAGGTTTAAAGATATAATGTATATGAACTCCGACTACAGGCAGGACAGTGAGCCTGAACTTAAAGAAAATAAGGATATAAAGGTGAATATAAACACCGCAGATGAAGAAGAACTCTCCCTTATACCCGGTATAGGTGGGGCCATTTCCGAAAATATCACGAAATACAGGCAAGAACACGGCACCTTCGGGGAAAAAGAGGCTCTCATGAATGTTGAGGGCATAGGCGAAGAAAAGTACAAGTCGATAGAAAAGTATATAGAGGTTGATTGATATGGCACACAAAATACTTGTTGTAGATGATGAAAAATTGATAGTAAAGGGCATAAAGTTCTCTCTCGAACAGGACGATATGCTTGTGGATGTGGCTTATGACGGGGAAGAAGCCTTCGAACTTGCAAAGAAAAACGAATACTCCCTTATACTTTTGGATGTTATGTTGCCTAAGATCGACGGCCTTGAAGTATGCCAGATGATAAGGGAATTTTCCAATGTGCCTATTATAATGGTCACAGCCAAGGGCGAGGACATGGATAAGATAATGGGGCTTGAATACGGTGCGGACGACTATATTACAAAGCCCTTCAACATACTTGAACTTAAGGCAAGAATAAAGGCAATACTCAGAAGAAGCGTAAAGCCCGTTATAAAAGAGGCACCTAAGGTAAACTCCATAAAAATGAGAGAGCTTGAAATAGACCTTGAAAGCAGAAGATGTTTCTTGAACGGCAAGGAAAGAAATCTTACGGCAAAAGAGTTCGATCTTTTAGAGCTTTTCATGAAGAACCCCGGCAGAGTATACAGCAGAGAAAACCTTCTCAACACCGTTTGGGGTGCGGACTATCCGGGAGATGCCAGAGCGGTGGATGTTCATGTGAGAAGGCTCAGGGAAAAAATAGAAGAGGTACCTTCTGATCCCAAGTACATACATACCAAGTGGGGGGTCGGTTACTATTTCCAGTAAACTAAGATGGTTCAGGACCGTCAAGTTTAAAATACTTCTTGCCCTTTTTGTGGTGGGATTCATACCTCTTATAATATTTTCAGCCTATATGCGCAACACCCTTTTACGCTACTTTCAAAACACCAACGAAAAGGAAGCTTTGTATGAGGCCAACAAAATAGCAGGTTCCATACAAAAGGCAAATTACCTTCTCGATGCCTCAAAAAGCGAGCAGTTTTTAAGAGAGCTTGATGAAAAGGCGGCAGAAGAAAACAGAAGAATAATAGTTGTGGATAAGGATGCCTATGTTCTGGCGGACACCAACGGCTCCGCAGTAGGTTCAGTACTTTTGGTGCCCGAGATCATGGTGGCTCTTGAGGGTACGGATGAGGCAAACCTTAAAGAGGTGCAAAAAAACGGAGGTAATATATATGCCTCCGCCTACATAGAAAACAACAAGTCCGAAAAAATAGGGGCGGTTTTGGTGGTATCCCCCTACGGAAAGGTATATACACCCCTTGATGATATAAACTCAAGGCTTCTTATAACCACTGTAATATTGGCTTTGGTAATAGCGGTAACGGTTTTTGCCATTGCCCATATCATAATGGGACCTTTGAGGAAAATACTTGAGACCATGCGTAAAATAGCATCGGGACAGTTCCACCAAAGAATAGACATAAAAGGTCACGACGAGTTTACGGAGTTGGGAGAAACGGTAAACAACATGACCACAAAGCTTGAACAGATAGATACCTCAAGACAGGAGTTCGTTTCAAATGTGTCCCATGAGCTTAAAACACCCTTAAGCTCCATAAAAGTACTTACAGAGTCCATACTTTTGCAGGAAAATGTTCCCACTGAGATGTACAAGGAATTTCTTGTGGATATAAACTCGGAGATAGACAGAATGACAGCTATCGTAAACGACCTGCTCTCCCTTGTAAAGTTGGATGTTAACGGTGCAAAGCTTAATATTACCCTTGTGGATATGAATAAGCTTTTAAGAGATCTCATAAAGAGACTTACTCCCCTTGCGGACAACAAGGATATAGAGCTTTCCTTTGAGACCACAAAGGAAGTAAATGCGGAAGTGGACGAGGTGAAGCTTAGCCTTGCCATTTCAAACCTTATCGAAAACGGTATAAAATATACTCCCATGCAAGGTAAGGTAAAGGTCAGCCTTGACAGCGACCACTTGGACTGCTACATTACCGTACAGGATACGGGTATGGGCATAAGCGAGGAAGAACAGTCAAAGGTATTTGACAGATTTTACAGGGTAGACAAAACAAGAGACAGGGAAACGGGAGGCACGGGTCTCGGCCTTGCCATTACCCATTCCACAGTTGTACTGCATAACGGCAGTGTTAAGGTCATAAGCGGAGAGGGCAAGGGTGCCACCTTCGTTGTATGTATACCCTTAAAACACGAGGAGGTGTAAGGTATGAGCGTAAAAAGGATCCTGCTTTACACGGGTATCGTGTTTGTGGTAGCCTGCGTGCTGGTATTTATATTTGTATATATCAAAAACGTAAAAATGTCGGAGGGTACCATATCCTACAATATGTACTACATAAACAAAAACTCCCATAAGCTTTCCATAGAGGCAAAGACGGTAAATTTGGTGGACTCGGATAAAATAATGTTTACTACCGTTGTGGATGCTTTTAAAAGCGGTCCCAAAACCCCGAACACCAACCTTTATATGCCTAAGGAGTTTTTGATAAAGGATTACGGGTTTGAGAATAAAACAGCACATATAAACCTTGCGGACTCCCTCTATTCCTTAGGGGCGGAGGGTAGGATATTAAGTGTGGGGGCTTTGGTCTACACCCTTACCGACCTAAGTTTTATAGACGGCGTGGATATAAGTGTGGAAGGTAAGCCCTATATGAAGGACGAAAGGGGCAAAGAAATAATATTCACAAGAACAAATGTGAGAAACGACCCCGAAATAACTCCCGAAAAGACCAACTGGCAAACCGTAACACTTTACTTTGCCGACAGAACGGGAGAAAGACTTGTGGCAGAGCAAAGAAGGGTAGAGGTAAAGCAGTCTTTGACACTGGAGTATCAGATAGTGGAACAGCTTATAGAAGGCCCCGGTAAAAATATGCTCAGCAGGACCATACCCACAAGCACACGTGTAAAGGATATCAAAACGGAAGAGGGCATTTGCTACGTAAACCTTTCAAAGTCCTTTATAGGTCATAACGTAAAGAGTGTGGATGCTACCATATATTCCATAGTCAACTCCCTTACAGAGCTTGAATATGTAAACAAGGTACAGTTCCTTATAGACGGGGAAAAGGTGGATAAGTTCGGCAACGTAGACTTTAACAAGACCTTTGAAAGAAACGATGCCATCATAAAGTAACAGAGGTGCTCGGTATGAAGCGACCTATAGCATTTGTGTTTTTATTTTTAATTATAGGTATCATTTTTGGGCAACATCTGAATTTACCTTTGGGCGTTGCCCTTTTTGGACTTATCGTTATCGTTCTTGATATATATATAGTTAAGAAAACAGGGTATAAAAGGGGCGTGCTTCTTATAGCGGCGGCGCTTTTAGGTTTTTGTATCGCTCTTACCGATAAACTGCCTTATAACAATGTATTAAATTCTTTTGCCTACAACAACAGCAAGGCAAGTCTTGAAGGAAGCATAACCGATAAAAACAAGACATCAAAGGGTATCTATGTTTATAAGGTGAAGGCCTCCGGCATATACATAGACGGAAAAGCATATAAAGACAATAAGGCTCTTTTTCTCTACTCCGATAAAAGTATGGAGATAGGGGATATTATAGAGGCGGAGGGTAAAATATCTCTGCCACCCTTTAGGCGAAATATAGTTGAAAGGGATATGGAGGCCTATTGTCGCTACAATGGTGTAAGGTATGTTTTCAACGGAGAAGATATTAAAAAAACGGGTGAAGAAAAAAATATATACACCCTTTGCCGGGTCCTAAGAAAAAGGTTTTCGGAAGTTTACGATAATATTTTGCCGAGAGATACCGCTAATGTGGTAAAGGCTATCGTTTTGGGGGAAAAGTCGGATCTACCCGAATACTCCCTGTATACCAAGGTAGGCATTGTACATGTCCTTGCTATATCGGGGCTACATATATCGGTGCTTTCCGCTATGCTTCTTTTTGTTTTAAAGAGGATAACAGGCAGATTTTCGGATGTTTTGGTACTTATAATACTTGTGCTCTACACCTTTCTTACGGGAGCGGGAGTTTCCACATTAAGGGCTTGTATAATGTTTGCCGTACTTGTAGGGGGCAGGGCGTTATACAGAAATTACGATATAATATCCTCCGCCTGTACCGCTTGTATACTGCTTCTTTTATACAGACCCGCCTATATATATTCCCCGGGTTTTTTGTACTCCTTTTGCTGCATATTTTCCATAGGCTTTATAACAGATATCGTAAGAGTGCGAGTAAAAGAAAAAAGGGCAAGGGAGAGGTATATACTTTTTCTTATGCCCGTTACGGTGGTGCTTTTGTGTAAGCCTCTAAGTGTATATTATAACTACAGCTTTACGCCCTACGACATTTTGGCAAATACCTTGGCTATACCTCTTATATCTATAAGCTTGGTGTTTTCTTTGCTTGCAGGCGTCGTAGGACTTTTTAGCCTTGCGCTTTCAAAATTTATGGCGGGAACGGTATATGTACTTATAAATACGCTTTCCTTTATTGCAAAGGCTATAGCAAACCTACCCTATTCAACCGTACAAACAGGGGGTATAAGGATATTTTCACTTATCGTGATATATGTTTTTATACTTCTTTTATATAATATAGGTGCCGAAAATATAGATATAAAGGCTTTTTATAAGAGTTGTAAAATAAAAAAGATAAGTAGTTTTTTAAGTTTTATTTTACTTTTTGTTTTTCTCTTTATATCCCTTCGCATGCCCCAAAAATTGGTACTCTTTCCCTATATGGGAAACAGTGACTGTGCTCTTGTAAAGTACAAGGACTATGCCGCACTCTGCGATGCGGGGCAGGATAAGGCTTCGGGCAGGGGAGAAAGTGTTCTTCTTCCCTATATAAAATACTACAATATTACAAAACTGGAGGATGTTTTTATATCCCACACGGATACCGACCATATAGATGCCCTTTATGAAATAGCCGACTATGTGGATATCAAAAATGTGTATTTTGGGGAAAATGTAGTCAAAAATCAAAATTACAAGGCACTTACAGCCTTTTTAAAAGAGCGGGATATACCCGTTCACTACCTTAAAGACGAGGAAGAAAAAAGATACAAGGGCTTTTATTGGCGTGCCTACCTGCCTGAGGTGAGGGGAGAGGACGCAAACGAAAACAGCCTTGTAATGAAGCTTAAAATGGACGATACCTCATTTTTGTTTACGGGTGATATAGGGGAAGAGGCGGAAAAAAGCCTTTTGGATAAAAAAATAAGTGCCGATTATATAAAGGTGCCGCATCACGGTTCGGAACATTCTTCAAGCCGTGAGTTTTTGGAGAAGGTATCCCCGGGTCTTGGCGTTGTTACCTGCGGTTACAAAAACATATACGGTCATCCCCATGAGAAAACAAAACAAACTTATAAAGACCTTGATATCCCCCTATATACTACGGCTGACTACGGTGCGGTAACGGTGGATGTAGGTATGTATACCATATATACGGTGAGATAATTGAAAAAGATCAAAAACGACATCAAAACACAAAAATTTGAAAAGGTATATTTGCTTTACGGTATGGAGGACTATGCCATAAAGCAGTACGAAAAAAAAATAATATCCGCCTGTGTTTCTCCTGAGTTTGAGCTTATGAACATAAACAGGTTCGAGGGAGATAAGTGCAACATGGAAGATATAGCTCTTGCTCTTCAAACACCTGCTTTTATGAGCGATAAAAGGGTGACGGTCATAGAAAACAGCGGTTTTTTCAAGCTTGCCAAAACAGAGGAGACTGTTATACGCCTAACGGAGCTTCTTAAAAATATGACGGATGAAAACATAGTTATATTTGTGGAACCCGATACGGAGAAAAAGGGAGTATATTCCTCAAATGTAGATAAAAAGAGGGTACTTTACAAGCTTGTGAATACTTTGGGCTATGTGAGTGAGATAAATAGGTTTTCAGAAAAAGAGCTTATGGATATAGTTCTCAAAAAAACAAAAAATAATATTTCAAATTCGGATTGTGCCTATTTTGTGCAGGTGGTGGGTAACGAACTGGCGGTAGTGCAGGGGGAAACGGATAAGCTTTTGAACTACTGCAACGGTAGGACCATCACAAAGGCGGATATAGATGCGGTATGTACTAGGTCCGCAGATTTTACCGTATTTGAACTTGTGGATGCTATATGCAAAAAAGAAACGGGAAAGGCTCTTGAAATATACAACAGGCTCCTTTTTACAAAACAATCTACTGTTTTCGGTATACTTGCCCTTACAGCCTCTAAAATACGCTACCTTTTAAGGTGCAGAGATCTGGCGGCAAGGGGAAGGAGTTTGTCGGAAATAGCCGAAAGAGTAAAACAAAGAGAGTACTTTCTTTCAAGGGATCTTGAAACGGCAAAACGCTACGGTATAGATAAACTTCGCCGAGCCTTGGAGGCTTTGAAGGAGTGCGATACGGATATCAAAACGGGAAAAATGGAGCCCGAACTGTGCTTTGAGCTCTTTATTATAAAATATTCCATGTAATACTATACATAAAACAAGAAGAGAAAAAACAATAAAAATAATGACAATGTTCAAGATCCACTAACAATATGTAGGGAACGACCCGCGTGTCGTTCCGGTTGGAACAACTATCATTTTTGTACTAAAAATGTAAATATAAGGGTACCTCTAAAAAGTGCTATTGAAGTAAAATTTAGATATTTGTTCGAAGACCGGGAAATGGCTCGAAGCCAATGTAGAGCATTGGTGAGAGACATTGACGACTAACCTTTGCAAGATAGCCAATTTTACGATTTATGAGATTTTAGAGGTGCCCATAACTATGAAATTTTAGTATTAGAGAAATAAGGGTATTTTGGAGGCGATATGTATGAGTGAAGAATATTTGGAAGTTCAAAAGGAAAAATTAAGAGCTTTTTTTAAGAGCGATGAGTATGTTCCCATGAGGGCAAAGGACATAGCCCTGCTTCTTTCGGTGCCGAGAGAGGAAGAGGAGGCTTTGGAGGAGGTTTTACACAGCCTTGAGGCAGAGGGTGAAATAGTTTTCACTCGCAAGGGAAAGATAATGCTTGCGGAGGAGCTTAAGCTCTATGTGGGAGTTTTTTCCGCAAATGCCAGAGGGTTTGGCTTTGTCAGAACGGAAAATGAAAAAGAGGATATTTTTATACCCCCTTCCGCAAAGGGCGGTGCCATACACGGAGATAAGGTACAGGTTAGAGTACGCCCTTCTTCGGGAGGCAGGAGAGAAGGGGAGATAGTAAAAATAATATCCCATAAGTTCAGCGGTATAGTAGGTACCTACATGGGACTTAAAAATTACGGTTTTGTGGAACCCGACGACAAAAGGTTCAGTGAGGCTATATACATACCTTCATCTGCAAACAGGGGAGCGACATCGGGTAGCAAGGTAGTTGTAAAAATAGAAAAAAAGGGTGGTAAGGACTCATCTCCCGAGGGCAGGATAACGGAAATATTAGGCCATATAGACGATCCCGGAGTGGATATACTCTCTATCGTGAAACAGTACGATATACCCGTGGATTTTCCGAAAGAAGTAAAGGATGAGGCTGAAAGCATACCCCTGTCCCTATCCCCCGAGGATATGGAGGGAAGACTTGATCTGAGGGGAAAGCTGTGCTTTACCATAGACGGAGAGGATGCCAAGGACCTTGACGATGCGGTGTCTGTGGAAAAGCTTGAAGATGGAGGCTACAGGCTTGGGGTATACATAGCCGATGTTTCAAACTATGTTAAAGAAAATTCCCCTCTTGATAAAGAAGCCCTAAAAAGAGGCACCAGCGTTTACCTTACAGATAGGGTGATACCCATGCTACCCCACAGCCTTTCAAACGGCATTTGCTCTTTAAATCAGGGTGAGGACAGGCTTGCACTTTGCTGTATCATGGATATAAACAAAAAGGGGGATATTATAAATTCGGATATAACAAAGGCAGTTATAAATGTGGAGAGAAGAATGTCCTACACCGTTGTAAACGACCTTCTTACAAATGAAGAGTCGGAATATTTAAAGGAGTACGGAAAGTATTTGGAAAGCTTTAAGACTATGGAGGAGCTTAGGGATATACTTCTTGCCAAAAGGGAAAAAAGAGGGGCTATAGAGTTTGAATTCGATGAGGCAAAGATAGAACTTGACGAAAAGGGAAAGCCCGTAAACATTACAAAACGTGAAAGAAATGTTGCCACAAGCATTATAGAAGAGTTTATGCTTGCGGCAAACGAAACCGTTGCGGAAAGATTTTATTGGCTTGAGATACCCTTTATGTACAGGACCCACGAGGCTCCCGATGAGGAGAAGGTGGAGAAGCTTAAATTCACCCTCTCGAAGTTTGGCTACAGCCTTAAGGGCAACACCCTTCACCCCAACAGTTTTAGGATATTGCTTGAAAATATAAAAGGTGCCCCCGAGGAAATGCTTATACAAAGGCTTACTTTAAGAAGCCTTAAAAGAGCTTGTTACAGTGAGCAAAACGGTAAACACTTCGGACTTGCCGCAGATTACTACTGTCATTTCACCTCCCCCATAAGAAGGTACCCCGACCTTCAGATACATAGGATTATAAGCGAGTTTTTATCGGGTACTTTGTCGGATAAAAGGCTTAGCCACTACAAGGCTATACTTCCTAAAAATGCCGTTTCATGTTCGGAGAACGAAAGAAGGGCGGACGAGGCGGAAAAGGAAGCGGATAAGTACAAGATGGTGGAATATATGGAAGATAAGGTGGGTATGGAGTTTGAAGGTATAATATCCTCAGTGACAAACTTTGGTATATTCGTAGAACTTCCCAACACCATAGAAGGTATGATACGCCCCACAAGCTTGGAAGGGGATGAGTTCATATATGATGAGGATGCTATGTCTTACGTAGGCAGCAGAAGTGGCAGAGCCTATACCGTAGGCGATAAAATAAATATTATAGTATCCAAGGCAGACAAAGAGGCAAGGACTATAGATTTTGATATTGGGCACCTCTAAAAACTCATAAATCGTAAAATTGGCTATCTTGCCCGAGTACGTCGTCAATGTCTCTCACCAATGCTCTACATTGGCTTCGAGCCATTTCCTAGTCCTCGAACAAGCTATCTCAATTTTACTTCAAT
>JAFSVK010000051.1 GCA_017444985.1 Bacillota bacterium | reverse complement strand
TTCTCAAATACGTAGAAACAATGTTCTCCGAAACCCTAAGCAGAGAAGAAAAACGCCAAATTCTTGAAAACGAATACTCTATGGTATATGACGATGTGGAGGAGGTGCTTGAAATGTGTAATTACAGTGATTATGTATGGGAAAAGGGCTTAAAGAAAGGCAAAACAGAAGGTGAAAAAAGAGGACGTATTGAGGCTACTTTGAATGATTTGGTAAATATTATGGAAACCTTTAGTGTTTCCCTTGAAAAGGCATTTGAAGCTTTAAAAATTCCTCAATCCGACAGGGAAATGTACAAAGAGAAACTTGAAGCGCGAAATCTTGCTATGGCATAATATTTGGAAAGGGTGGCGATGTTTGAGAATGATCATAGTCACCTTTTTTGTTATCTTCTTTAAGAAAATCTTGATAAGAGGAAAAAGAACGTATTGAAAAAATGTTCGGTTACAAAAACTCCCTCATGGTCTCACGATTGTTAAGGACTATGGGGGAGTTTTTATTATTGTTGCTTATATAGGTTCTCGAGTCGGGAGTCGTAAATTATAATTTGTTGAGCCCAATTTATCGACCTAAATCAATTTTTAGCTAAAGCGAAAAAATTGATTTTTCCAACTTCGGCTTTGTTAATTTCTGATTTATCTTTGTGGCGAAACCTCTCCGTCAGCCTAAAGGCTGCCACCTCTCCTTTCAGGCGAGGCTTTGTCGCAGTTGTGGTAGTTGCAAGGAAGTTTGCTTTTCATACATTGTCGAAAACTACAAGGAATGTTAATGTATGGATGCGGTGTTTATTCGAAAAAAGAAAGCTAACAACCGTTAGGCTCCCTTGAAAGGGGAGCTGTCGGCATTAGCTGACTGAGAGGTTCTTTTGCCAAAGGCATAAAAATAATGTACACCTACAAATTATAATTTGTTGAGCCCAATTTATCGACCCAAATCAATTTTTAGCTAAAGCGAAAAAATTGATTTTTCCGTCAAAGGTTTCGATAATTACAAATTTACCGTTATGGCGGGACCTCTCCGTCAGCTGTGGCTGTTCAGGCAAGGCAGAGTGTCGGTGTGGCTTAGAAGTTGAATATGACAAACGCACATTGGAGTAGCAATAAAGTAAGAAATAAAAACCAAAACTTGAAGCAACGGAAAAGCCTCCCATGAAAGGGGAGGTGGCACAGCGGAGCTGTGACGGAGAGGTACCCACCCCGGGAGGGGGAGGAAGCCCGAAGGGCTGACGATTGAGCAACCAATACCTATGCTCACAGAGTTATTCGTACCGCTCGGAACCTCTCCGTCAGCTAAAGCTGCCATCTCCCCTTTCAGGGCAATGTCATCAATTTAGCGAAAATCTGTTTCAATACTGCTAACTTCCCATAATTTGCAGACGGAACGACACGCATCAGCACTTTTGCTACGCAAAAGTCAGGCTTTCGCCTGCCCGCATCTATCTTTGCGGTGCATTGGTCGTTCCCTACAAGTTGTAAAATACCTTTTGTTAAATCTAAGTTTAAGTTGATTACATTGCCTTTCAGGGGAGGCTTTGCTACAGTATCGGTGGTTGCAAAGTGATACGGTTTTTATACATTCCCTACTTTATAAGCGTATTATACTCTCTCTTCTCTCTTTCCACAGGCTCTTTCAGGTAGGCGGATATGGATTTTTGGGCTACCATGGCTGCGGGGGAGGTGTCGCCGTTGCCGAAGGGTATACATACTGCTATGGATATTTGGGGGGTGTTGTAGGGGGCGAAGGCTACGAAGGTAGTGTGTTCGCTTCTTGAGGTAGACTGTTGTGCCGTTCCCGATTTTGCGGCTATGTCTATATCGTAGTTTTCAAATTGTTTTTTGAGTGTTCCCTTTTCGCCCTTTGTAACAAGGTGCATACCCTCATATATTGCCTTTAGAGACTCTTTATCTATATCTATACTGCTTTCTATATTGGGCACGTATCTTTCCACCGTGGCGCTGTCGCTGTTTATTATCCTCTTCATAAGGTGAAGGGAGTATCTCGTGCCGCCGTTTGCAAGGGTGGCTATATATTTTGCGATAGTCGCGCAGGTGTAGTTGTTGTAGGACTGCCCTATAGCCGTTCTGATGGTATCACCCGCTGTCCAAGTGTACTCCTTTGAGGTGGCGTTGGGGTCTCTTTGCAGTGTCACATATTCCTTGTAGGCGGGGGATGATATATGGGAGGGGTACTCGTCCATGGAATCGTACAGCTCATATATCTCCACACCCGTAGGGGAGTCAAGACCGAAATCTTGCATATACTTATTTAAAGTGTCTATACCCTTTGTGGAAGTTCCCGATTTTTCTCCCAAAGAGTAGGCAACAGTGTAAAAATAGTAGTTGCAGGACACTTCAAGGGCGTGAGCCAGGTTTATATCTCCGTGGGTGACCCCGGAGGCGGCTATCCAACACTTGGCATAGGGAAGACCCGCATCCGTAAAGGTACCTAAGTCCTTTATGATGGTAGAGGGATTTATAACACCCTCTTTTATACCCGCTACCGCCGTTATCATTTTGAATATGGAGCCGGGGGCTCTGGGTTCCGTAAAGGGTCTGTTCACCATGGGTGTGAGGGGGTCGTTTTGAAGGCGTAAATAATACTCGCTGTTAAAATTATTTACAAGCAGGTTATTATCATAGCTGGGGTAGCTTACCGCCGCCAACACGTCTCCCGAGTATATATCTGTAATGACTACGGAGCCTGTGCAAGGGTCCATACTTGTCATCTGTGGGGTTATCTCTCCGCCTTCGGGGCTGAGTTTAAGCATAAGGGCAGTGTTCCCCGATATTTCGTTGTTTTTTAGCCTGTCTATAACACCGTCTTTGTTTGTGATCTGTCCCTGCTCAAAAAGGGCAAGCATAAGCTGAGCGGAGGATATAGGGCCTGTTTCGTAGCCGTACAAAAGAGCCTCCCTTGCCTTTTCGGTGTCGGTAAGGGCCTGTGGTTCACGGGAAAGTATATATTTTTTTATCTCTCCCTGTACGGTGGAATCGTAGGAGTTTAAAATGTTTCGTATTCTGATATTGTCGCTTTTTATCATTGATACAAAAACATCTTTTGTGGTATAGGCGTAGTTTTTGGCATCGGTGAGCCTGTTTACCTGTTCTTTTCTCAGAGCGTTTTCAAGCTCATCGTACACCTTTTTTTGCAGTTCCGCATCTATTGTAAGCTGTACGTTTTGCCCGCTTTTGGCGGCAACTCCGCCTTCGCTTACGGTGGACACACGCCTTAGCATGCTGTCTACTTCTATAACTTCCGTACCTTTTTCACCCTTAAGATTGGCTTCAAAGGCTTTTTCTATACCGTCTTTACCTATAACGTCGTTCATGTCATAGGTGCCTTCTTCGTACTTTTCAAGCTCCGTATCGGTGATATTTCCCGTATACCCCACAATGTGTGAGAGATATTTCCCGTAGGGATAGTACCGTAAAGACTGCATTTCCACCTTTGCAAAGGGGAATTTGGAGCTTTGTTCCTTAAGTACGGACACCGTTTCCTCCGATACATTGTAGGCAACGGGTATCGTAAGATACCTGGAGTACCTTTTTGTATAGAGGGAAGAGCGCAAGGAAAGTACGCTGAATGCCATATTGCTGTCCATGGAAGGGTCTATTTCAAACCTTCGTATAAGGGTGTTGTAACACTCATCTGCGGAAAGTACGGGGTCAAGGTCCATATCCTCTTTCCAACGCTTTTCCCTTGTGGGAGAGCCGTCAAAGAGAAATACCCTGGGTATGCTCCTTGTAATAGGCAATTGTTCCGCAAATGCCTCTCCGTTTTTGCTGAGCATAAGTATAAACTCTTCAAGAGTGCTGTTGGCATTTTCCCCTACAGCACTGGGGTCTATGTAAACGGTATAGGCATATTTGTTTTCAGCCAAAGTTCTGCCGTATCTGTCGTATATACCCCCCCTTTTTGCTTCTACCGTCACCTCTCTTACGGTGGTGACATTTACTTCGTTGCTGTAGTACTCCCCTTGCATTATCTGTATGTCGTAGAGTTTTCTGCCAAGGAGTATAAAGAGAAGGGCGGTAACAACAAATACCGTAAAAAGTCTTATATTGTTGCTGTTTTCTTTTAAAAATGAAGATATAAAGTACATATCATACTACCTTATTAACATATTTCTTGCTTCTGCTGTCCAAAAATTCATACACGGGTAAAAGTGTAAAGTATACAAAAAGTATGGCTATGGCGTTGCACACCGTTTCGGGAAGGACTATTTTCAAAAGAAAAACTTCGCCGTGTATATAGCCCTTTAAAAATACGTTTATAACATAAAAAAGCACATTGTATATAAGTGTTGAGGCTACGGAACATATAAGGGGCAAAAATATATTATCCTTTACAAGGTTCTTACAGCTTGTGCCTGCTATGTAGGCTATAAGGGCATATATGAAAAAATTACACCCCACATACTCGCAAAAATAAAAATCTTGCAAAAGTCCCATTACTATACCGCAAAAAAGCCCCTTACCGGGGCCTTTTATAATTGCCGTACTTATTACGAACATAAGCATTAGATTTGCTGTAATCCCCATTATCTCAAAGTGGGAAACCACCGAGCTTTGCAATATAAAAACAAGTATATTTACTATAAACAATACTACAAATTCCAAATTACTTACTCTCCGTTTCCGTGGTCTCTTCTATGGGTTTTTGTTCAAAGTTGTTTTTAAGTATAAGCACATAGCTTAAGTTTTTAAAGTTTACGGCAGGGGATATAAGGCCGCTGTTTACCGTGCCGTTTCCCTCACCGCCAAATTCCGTTATATAGCCTATTCTTATGCCTGCGGGGTATATTTTGCTAAGCTGTGAGGTGACTATCTCATCTCCCACAACAAAGTCTGCTTTATCGTCATAGTATTGCATGATACAGGTATCGTCTTTTGAAAATGTGCCGTTTACATAGCATATATCCCCTGTACGCAGGCTTTTGCTTGTGACCGCTTCGCTATCGTCTATTATGGAGGTGACAAGAGCATAGTTTACACCCACTCTGCTCACCTTTCCCACAAGACCTTGGTCTGTTATAACGGGCATATCTTTTTTTATACCGCTGCTTGAACCCTTGTTTACGGTAAAGCTTTTATACCAATTTCCCGGATCCTTACTTATGATATAGGCACCCTGCACTTCGTAGTCGGGATAGTTGTCGCTCATTTGCAAAAGAGCCTCCAGTTTCCTGGTGTCCTCTTCAAGCATCCTCAGGCGACTGACCTCCGCTCTTGCGGATAAAAGCTCGTCTTTAAGTATGCGGTTTTCCTCCGAGAGGGCATCGGTACCCTTAAAACGGGAGGTGATGTTTCCTATACCTCTTGATATGGAAGAGCCTGCATTTTGCAAGGGTACTATCACAAAGGCAAGGGTATCCTCAAGCTTTGAGCCTGTAGCCCTGTTGTATGTAAAGACCGCAAGCACCACCGATATTATTACAAGCAAAGTTATGATCCATCTTTTTTTTGATAAGAGTTTTTTCAATTTCTCTTCCTCGTTATGTTAAAGAACCGTCTGCGGAGGTTATCATTTCCGCAAGCTCGGGATTTTCTATTATTATACCCGTACCTGCCGCCACACAGGTAAGAGGGTCGTTAGCTATATGTACGGGCATATTTGTTCTTTGGGATAGGAGTTTATCGAAGTTTTCTATCAAAGCTCCGCCTCCCGCAATGTATATACCGTTTTGTATA
Organism: Bacillota bacterium; assembly: GCA_017444985.1. Taxonomy (GTDB): domain Bacteria; phylum Bacillota; class Clostridia; order Lachnospirales; family CAG-274; genus UBA3680. The sequence goes on along the minus strand of JAFSVK010000051.1, from coordinate 5,251 downwards.
ATATCCGCCGATAACTCGGGGGGAGTGTTTTCAAGGGTCATTTTAACGGCGTCCGTAATTTCGCTTAGGGTCTCCGCTATGGCATCATGCACATCCTTTGTGGTTATCTTCACGCTTTTGGGAAGCCCCGATACAAGATCTCTGCCCTTAACATCCATTTCCTTGGATTTGGTGTTTTCGTCTATATAGGCACAGGCAAGGCTCTTTTTAATATTTTCCGCCGTCTTTTCGCCTATTATTATATTGTGGTCTCTTCTTACCATAGCCTTTATGGCGGCATCTATGTCGTCTCCCGCCACACGCACGGACTTATTGGAAACTATACCACCCATAGATATTATGGCTACCTCGCTTGTGCCGCCACCTATGTCAAGTATCATATTTCCGCCTGCCTCGAACACATCCATGCCCGCACCTATGGCGGCTGCCATGGGCTCATCCACTATAAGTACATGCTTTTCTCTGGCTCCCGCACCGAGGGCAGCCTCTATGACCGCATGCTTTTCTACCTCCGTAACTCCCGAGGGCACACATATTACTACCCTGGGTTTTGTTTTGAAGAAGGACTTTGTAAAAGCACTGTCTATGTAAAACTTAAGCATAGCCTCCGTAATGTCAAAGTCGGATATAACACCGTTTCTGACAGGGCGTATAACATTAAGGTTTACGGGGGTCCTGCCTATCATTTCCTCCGCCTCGGAGCCTATTGCCCAAATCTCTCTTGTGAGGGTGTCCACCGCAACTACCGAGGGCTCGTTTATGACTATTCCCTTTCCCTTTACATACACAAGGGTATTCGCCGTGCCAAGGTCTATCCCCATATCTCTGCCAAACATATATATTAAACCTCCGATTAAAAGCCTAAAAAGTCAGCTTTAATAATACAACTTTTTTGCACTGTTTTCAATATTTTTCGGTGTGGGAAATATTAAAAAAAGATTACATGGTGAAGGGCAAAGGTGTCGGTTGCTCAATCGTCAGCCCTATGGGCTTCCTTCCCCTCCCGGGGTGGGTACCTCTCCGTCACGGCTCACGCCGTGCCACCTCCCCTTTCAGGGGAGGCTTTTCTTGTTGCTTCCGGTTTTGTTTTTATTGCTTGCTTTCTTGTTCTTCCAATGTACGCCTGCCAAAACCAACTCCCAACTCCCCACGACACCCCTGCCTCCCCTGAACAGCCACAGCTGACGGGGAGGTGGCAGCTGTGGCTGACGGAGAGGTTTTGGGAGGAACGAAAGATTTTGCCTACATAATGACGGAGAGGTTTCAAGTAGAACGAAAAGCTCTGCCTACAAAACAACGCAAAAGGGGCTGTGAAAAAACAAAATGTGCTTTTTCACAGCCCTTTGTAGTAAAATATATAAACATTAACCCCGTCGGCAGACTTTAAATCCGCAGTTCGGGCTCCGCTCGAATGAGGAAAAAATAAAAAAATCGAAATCTTTTCGAATTTTTTATTTTTATACCTTGCAGACGGGCAAGTGCCTCCCTAAAGAGGCGCGCAGAACGGCTGTTTATCGGCAAAAATCTCATTTTTGCCGGGGGTGTGATATTTCACACCCCCATAATATCATTCTTGTATGCCGTCGGTATTTATAACAACATCTGAGGTATCTACATTAGATACACTGTGTTCTATACTGATGGGACGACAGTTGCAGAAAGGATTGGAGCAGTTATCACACATACACTTTCCGTTTATATTGCCCGCGCAATTACAACCCTCGGAAGAAACTTCCGTATCTTTTTGGGAAGGATCTTTTACTGTATCGGAGTATTTTTGCGCCTGTTTGAGGGTAAGGACCTTTTCATCCACAAGGTGCTGATAGAAAAGCCCCATATTTCCGGCATTCTTTGCACTTACCCACTCGGAAGCGAGGTAAGCTAAGAAATCTTCGTCACTAAAGAGCCTGTACTCGCCCTTTGAGAGTTTTCCGTTTATGGTAACGATTTCTTTTATGGCATTTCTGATATTCCAAAGTCTTTGCAATCTGTTTTCGAAAGTGTTGTTTGAACCAAGCTTATACCACTTATCGTAGGAAAACAGATTTATACCGTCTTCATTGCACTTTGTAAAGAATTTACGCATATCGGTTTCGGTTTGTTTTACCTTTTGTTCGTTCTGATAGCGAAGTTGGAACTGTTCGTAAAGATCCCGGGTGTCTATGGATATACCGGCACCGTGTAAAAGCTTGGCGGCAGAGGTGGAAAATTCGTCGTAGCTTAAGGCACTTCCGCCTTCTATACAAGCTTTGTAGTTCTTTTCATAGTACCAATTTATGGTATCGTCTTGCCATATCTTTTTCATAACTCCGCATAGCTTGCCGAACTTTTCTACTTCATCAACATAGGGGAAAAGGTTTTTTTCTACATTTTTAATTATCTCCACAAGTTGATTACTCATATCGCCCTCGGCTATACCCTTTGAAATGGCATCGGCATTATCGCCCATGGACTTTCTTAAAAATTCCGCATCGTCCGAAAGTTCTTCACCTGTAATAATGTCTTTATAGGTTTCGGATTTTATAAGTTTACCTAAGAGATATTCCCCTGCGGAATTTGCAAGTTTCTTTTTCAGCTCGTCGGTATCTCCGTCTACAGCGGCATTGATTATGTCTCCGGCACCTGCGTGAGATACTATGTATCTTGCTAACTCACCCGCAACCTGACCTTTACCCAAGCCCCATTCTTTCATGGTGTCTTGTAGGGACTCCTGTATGGATTTTTCAAGGCTTACATTGTTTACACCTTCCATGGTGGTAAGGTAGGAGGCTTTCTTCACCCACTCGTCCAAGGTCTTTTTGTCGGCCTCGCTCATAAGTACCTGGTCGCTGAAATGACAGGTCTCATAGGTGTATTGACCGTTGTCAAGCTGAGCGGGATCGGGGCTCATCATGGTGTAGGAGCCGTCGGGCTCTACGGATATGGCGTAGAGATAATCTCTGTCCTCTCTTGATAAGGAGCTTACATCGAAGGATACTCTTTCCTTATGGTCTAAGAGAAGGTGGTCGCCGTCTTCGTTGCTGTAGGAGAAGCCTGCTATTGCCTTTGCGCTTCCCTTGTTGTACTTTGAAAGGTCGCCGCCGCTTAAAGGCGTTTTATTAACGGGTTTTTCGGTGTAGGTTATTGTTCCCGTACCCCAAGTTATAATATCACCGGACTTAAGCTGACCGTTAGGTGAAACGGGGTCTTTTGTAGCGGAGGTGGTTTCCTCTACGGGAGGCTCTACCTTCTTTCCGTTTTGAGGTGAGGTATCAAGCTTATCTATCATTCTTACGGCTATGGCTATAGCCTGTTCTTTTGTAAGAGTGTTTTCGGGAGCAAATCTGTTGTTGCCAACGCCCGATATTACACCTTTTGCGGCAAGGTAGCCCACACTTTCTCTTGCGTAGGGGCGGATTTCGTAAAAGTCGTCAAAACTGTCTCCCGAGGAGTACTCAAGAGCGTAGTCGTTTTGCAGGCTCCAGCCCGAGAACACAGTCTTCTTGTAGGCTCTTGTAAGCATGGTGGCAGCCTGTTCTCTTGTAAGTCCGCTGTTGGGTGAAAATGTGGTAGCGCTTGTGCCTGCCACTATACCGCCGTTTGCCGCCTTAAGTACATAGCTGTCGGAGGTGTCGTTAAAGGGATTGGAGCCTGCGGAAAGGCTATTGCCCGACATTTTTTCGTAAGCCTTTACCGCTACCGCCGCAAACTGCTGACGGCTTATGCCCTCGGAGAGGTCGTCTCCGTTTAAACTCTCGGGTATTATGTTTAACTTCATGGCACGTTCTATATCGCTCTTTGCCCAAGTTGAAAAATAATACTTTTGAGAGTTTGAACTTTTGGAAGAGGAGCTGTTATTGCTGCTGTTGCTGTTTTGGGTGGTGTTCTTGTTGCTTTGAGGTACATCCGCGCTTGGATCGTCCTCGTACCAAGTACCTCTAAGCTCCATCATGCCTCCCGGAGCTCCCGAGTTCCAACTTGCCGTATCCCAGCCCGAATCCTTTATGTAGTAAGACCCCGGAGCCAATATCACATCGGGGTAGCAGTCCCAATAGGTGTTGTTGAGCCTTCCTTCTGCAAGGAAGGTACCCACAACGGCATCGCTGCCCGCATCGTATATTGAAATGGTGCCCGGGGTAGCTCCCTGTCCGCCGTTCCAATGGTATACCGTTACAGCCTTAAGATGCAGGTAGTTTGTAGAGCTGAAGGAAGCCTTCTTTGTGGGACCGTTCTGTACAGCATCGGGATTGAAGTTGCTGCTCAGAAGAGTGTAGTCTTCTACGCTTTGTCCGTAGGTAAAGCCTATGGATGCGGTGACAAGGGCAAGTGTTAAAAGCCCTGCCACAAGTTTTTTGAGTTTCTTCATTGCTTTCGCCTCCTTTTTTTGAAAAAGTTCATAGTTTTTTTGACATACGTTTACAACTGAAAATATTATATCACTATTGTATTTGAATTACAAGTATATATAACCTTTTTTTATAACAAAATCAGTTTCTTTTTAGGTGTACCCTTTAATAAAAAGGCTGTGAAAACAAAAATTTGTTTTCACAGCCTTTTGGGCAATTTTCTTATTTTATACCTATTTTGTCTTTAACAGAATCTATTATGCCGTTAAGGCCTCCCGAAACAGCCTTTTGTTTGACACCGTCTATAACGGCGTTTATCTGTTCGTCGGGCAGGTCGATGCCGAACTTTGCCTCTATTGCCTTTGTGGGGTTTTTTAGAAACTCGTTTCTTGTTTTTTCATCTGTTACAAAGCTGGATATCATTTCTTTAATGTCAGCCATAATAACACCTCCTTTATGTATTCTATTTTATCACAAAAGTACATATAAATCCACAAAAATAATATAATTTAGGTGTAAAAAATGCGGAAAAAGTATTTTAATATTTGGGAGGTGAAAATATGAGTGTATGTATTTTAAATGAACTGGATGTAACGAATATGCTCAGGGAGTATAGGGTGGATGTGTCGGATGTGGATGCAGACTCTTCAAGAAATACGGTGGGAGACCTTATAAGAAACAGACTTGCCACGAAGGAAAAAATATATCTTTCCTTTGTGCCCCTTAACAGACAAGAATGTGCTTATGTTTTGGAGGCGGTGAGGAACAAATTTATAAATGTGAGGTACCTCTCACCTCTTATAGGAGAGGGCATGAAGGAGGGCACTTTTTACGTGTCGGATAGAACTGTACCCTTCTTGGGTATAGATGAGGGGCTGTGGCGAGAACTGAGTTTTACACTTACGGAGAGGTAGAAGTATATGATA
>JAFSVK010000050.1 GCA_017444985.1 Bacillota bacterium | reverse complement strand
TTGAAGTAAAATTGAGATAGCTTGTTCGAGGACTAGGAAATGGCTCGAAGCCAATGTAGAGCATTGGTGAGAGACATTGACGACGTACTCGGGCAAGATAGCCAATTTTACGATTTATGACTTTTTAGAGGTGCCCATAAGAGACAAATATACAAGGAGGAATAACTATGGGTCTTAAAACCTTTAAAAGAGGCATACATCCACCCGATGGCAAAGCTTATACCAATACGAAAGCTATTGAGATACTTATGCCCGATGAGGGTGCTTTGATGGTGTTCCCTCTTTCCCAACATATAGGCGCTCCCGCAACGCCTATTGTACAAAAAGGTGACAGAGTGCTTCTGGGACAAAAGATCGCCGAGGCAGGCGGTTTTGTATCTTCTCCCATACACTCATCCGTATCGGGTACCGTAAAAGACATAAAACCTATGTCTACACCCGGCGGTGCCGTTGTAAATTCTATAATAATAGAAAATGACGGTCTTATGGAGGAGGATCCGTCACTGGGAAAAGACACGGATTATAAAAATTTCGACAAAGAAAAGATCGTAAACAAGATCAAAGAGGCAGGTATTGTGGGTCTTGGCGGTGCAGGCTTCCCTACCCACGTAAAATTATCTCCGCCCCCCGATTGTAAAATAGATCACATCATAGTAAATGCAGCGGAGTGTGAGCCCTATCTTACCACCGACCACAGAGTAATGCTTGAAAAAACAGAGCGTCTTGTGGAAGGTCTTAATATTATGCTCAAGCTCTTCCCCGAGGCAAAAGGATATATCGCCATAGAGGCAAATAAGCCCGATGCCATAGAAAAAATATCGGAAGTGGCTGCAAACTACCCCAACATAAGTGTTGTAAAGCTCCTTACAAAATACCCCCAAGGCTCGGAGAAACAGCTTATATACGCAGTTTCAGGCAGAGAGGTGGAGTCGGGTAAACTGCCTGCCAACGCAGGATGTATAGTGGACAATGTAGATACCGTACTTGCCATAGAAAGAGCGGTAGCCAAAGACAGACCCCTTATGCGAAGGATAGTTACCTTAAGCGGTGATGCCGTGGCAAACCCCGGAAACTATCAGGTTCGTATAGGTATGAACATGAAGGACTTTATAGAAAAAACAGGCGGTTTTAAAGAAGAGCCGGGTAAAGTCATAGCAGGCGGTCCCATGATGGGTCCCGCTATGTGCAACTTGGATGTGCCTTTTATAAAAACCTCCTCCGCTCTTGTTTGTTTGACTCCCGCAAGCTGTGTATTGCCCGAGGAAATGAACTGTATAAGATGCGGAAAGTGTGTAGATGCCTGTCCCATGGGACTTATGCCCACACTTCTAAATAAATGTGCCTTAGACAAAGACTATGCGGCATTTGTGGCAAATGACGGTATAGACTGCATAGAATGCGGTTCTTGTTCCTACGTCTGTCCCGCAAAGAGGCACCTTGCCCAAACTTTAAGAATTACAAAACGTGAAGCAATGGCTCTTAAAAAAGCCGGAAAGATATAGGAGGTAAGATATGGAAAACAATATGCTTACGGTTTCCTCCACCCCTCATATCCGTTCGGAAGAGACCGTTTCTTCGGTAATGATACATGTATGTATAGCTCTTTGCCCCGCAGCTATAATGGGCGTGATATTCTTCGGCCTCGAAGCCGCCCTTGAAATAGTTACGGCAATTTTCGGTGCCGTTTTATGGGAGAGCTTGTACAACAAGATCGCAAAAAAACAAAACACTGTAAAGGATTTTTCCGCAGTGGTCACGGGACTTTTACTTGCTATGAACCTTCCCGCTCTTAAGCTTTCGGAACATCCCATAGCTGTATTTGCCCTTCCCCTTGTGGGAACATTCTTTGCTATTATAATAGCAAAACAGCTTTTCGGCGGTCTCGGTCAAAACTTTATAAACCCCGCCCTTGCGGGAAGAGCCTTCCTTGTGGCTTCATACCCCACACTTACAACAGGCTCAGCTTTCGGCCCCACAAAGTTTATGAATGTTGATTGCGCTACCTACGCAACCCCCTTATCAAGCCTTAAACAAACAGGCTCCTATGCCAGCTCATTGGCAAACGGTCTTTTGGGTAATGTAGGCGGTACCATAGGCGAGACCTGTGCCATCGCTCTTATAGTAGGCGGTGTGTACCTTATAGCAAAAAAGATAATATCTTGGAAAATACCCGTTACCTATATACTTACGGTTTTGGTATTTACCTATATCTTTAAATTCTGCGGAATTACCGCAAACAACTGCGCAAGCAGAGATTTCAGCGAGATATTCTACGGCGGTCTTATGCTCGGTGCCTTCTTTATGGCTACCGACTATGCCTCCTCACCCATAACCCCCACAGGTAAGTATATCTTCGGTTTCGGTTGTGGATTTATAACCGTTATAATAAGAATATTCGGCGGTTATCCCGAGGGTGTGTCCTACTCCATACTTCTTATGAACCTTTGCGTTCCTCTTATAGAAAGATGGACAAGACCTAAGAAATTCGGCTATGTTAAGCCCGTAAAAGTTAAGGAGGTAAAGCAATGAAAGATATACTTAAACCTGCTTCCATCCTCCTTCTCATAACCATAGTGGCAGGCGGTCTTTTGGGATATGTAAACTCCGTTACAAAAGCCCCCATAGAAAAGCAGGAAAATGACAAAATAAAAGCCAGTATGGAAGAGGTAATATCGGGTGCCGCTACCTTTGCGGACACCGAAGAAGTTACCGATGACCCCGATATAAAAAGCGTTACACCCGCTTTGGATAAAGACGGAAATGTTATGGGCTATGCCGTAAGTGTAGATACCAAAGGCTTCTCCGCAGGACTTAAGCTTATGTTCGGTGTAGATACCGAGGGTAGCGTAACGGGTCTTTCCATAGTGGATTGTTCCAACGAAACTCCCGGCCTTGGTGCAAACTCCGGAGATCCCAACTACAAAACCTCAAAAGGTGTGCAGTGGGCTCAGCAATTTACAGGCATGAGCGGAGAAATAAAAGTTGACAAAGACGGAGGCGAGGTCGAGGCAATAACAGGTGCCACCATAACCTCAAGAGCCGTATCAAATGCAGCTCAGGCTTCCGTAAACTACATAAAAGAACACAAAGGAGGGAATAAATAATGAATCCGATAAAAATAATCAAAAACGGCATTATCGACGAAAACCCTACCTTTGTACAGGTAATAGGTATGTGCCCCACCCTTGCCGTTACATCATCAGCTAAAAACGGTATAGGTATGGGACTTTCCACAGCCGCCGTACTTATGTGCTCTAACTTTGTAATATCACTTATAAGAAAAATAATACCCGATTCCGTGCGTATACCTTGCTATATCGTTGTTATAGCGACCTTCGTTACGGTGGTACAGTTGCTTTTAAAGGCGTTTATGCCCGAGCTTGACAGTGCCTTGGGTGTTTATATACCCCTTATAGTCGTTAACTGTATAATACTTGCAAGAGCAGAAGCTTTTGCGGGAAAGAACGGCCCTGTGGCTTCCCTCTTCGACGGCCTGGGTATGGGACTCGGTTTTACAATAGCCCTTACACTTTTAGGCTTTGTAAGAGAGCTTTTGGGAAGCGGCAGCATATTCGGTATGGCTGTTCTGCCTGCAAACTGCAAAACTCTCCTTATGATACTTCCTCCCGGAGCATTTATATCTCTTGCTTTCCTTATGGTGGCTGTAAATATTATAAAAGACAGACCCGCAAAAGCCAAAGAGGAAACAAAGAGCGAAGTTAAAGAAGTTAAAGCGGAAGAAAAGCAGGAAAAGGAGGCGACTAAATAATGAATTTATTTATAACTTTACTCGCCGCCGTATTCGTAAACAACTTTATATTCTCGAAATTTCTCGGTATATGTCCTTTCTTGGGCGTATCCAAGAAAGTTGAGACCGCAGCGGGTATGGGTATTGCGGTAATATTCGTTATGACCCTTGCCTCGGCTGCTACCTGGCTTGTACATAAGTTCGTACTTGTTAGCTTAGGTATAGAATATATGTACAATATAGCCTTTATACTTATAATAGCATCTCTTGTTCAGTTCGTGGAAATGTTTATAAAGAAGAGTTCCCCTTCCCTGTATCAGGCGCTTGGTGTTTATCTTCCTCTTATAACCACAAACTGTGCAGTTCTCGGTGTTACAGTTACAAATATGGAAAACGGCTATGGATTTTTACAATCCCTTGTAAACGGTATCGGTGCAGCTGTGGGCTTTGCTCTTGCTATAGTCCTTTTTGCCGGTGTTAGAGAGAGGATAGCCTCCTCCCCCATACCCAAGCCTTTTCAGGGTTTCCCCATAGCACTTATAACCGCAGGCCTTATGAGTATAGCCTTCCTCGGCTTCTCCGGTATGCTTTGATAAGGAGGGGTAGAATATGAATGCTATAATCACACCCATACTGGTACTTGGATGTATGGGACTTATATTTGGTGCGATACTTGGCTTTGCCTCAATAATATTCAGAGTTGAAAAAGACCCTAAGGTGGATGAGGTAAGGGAATGTCTTCCCGGAGCCAACTGCGGTGGCTGTGGCTTTGCAGGCTGTGATGCCTTGGCAGATGCCATAGCAAGCGGAAAAGCCGCTGTAAACGCCTGCCCCGTAGGCGGTAGCGTGGTAGCGGAGAAAATAGGTGCCATTATGGGCATAAAAGCCGACGCCTCCGAAAAGAAAACAGCCTTTGTAATGTGTAACGGCGATTGTGACAGCGCAAAAGATAAATACAAGTACTACGGTGTTGCCGATTGTGACCTTGAAAACGGTTTAAACGGCGGTCACAAAGCTTGTTCCTACGGCTGTTTGGGTGACGGAAACTGTGTTAAAGCTTGTAACTTTGATGCTATACACGTTGTAAACGGCGTAGCCGTTGTAGACAAAGAAAAATGTGTTGCCTGCGGTGCTTGTATAAAAGCCTGTCCCAAACATCTTATAGAGCTTGTGCCCTATAAGTCAAAGGTAAAGGTAGCCTGCAGCTCCAAGGATATGCCCAAGGCTTCAAAGGATAACTGTTCAAATGCCTGCATGGGATGTAAACTTTGCGAAAAGAACTGTCCCTTCGATGCAGTCCACATTACGGATTTCCTTGCCAAAGTCGATTACTCAAAATGTAAACAATGCGGCAAATGTCTCGAAAAATGCCCTACAAAGGCAATACAAAAAAGAGCATAATAAAGACCCCGCCAAAAGGCGGGGTTTTTTATACTTATTTCACACCGAAGGAAGAACAAATATAAGACTCAACATTAAAACCTCTGTTTTTTTCATGGCTTAAACCTTCCTTTTATCTCCCTTCCATAGCATGAACAAGAGAGAGTACAGTTTGACTTACGGGTAGAGTTTTATTATGTTTAAGAGCGGTCTTGACTACATAGCCGCTTATATACTCTGCCTCTGTCTTTCTGCCTTCTTTAATATCAAAATATATGCTGGTGTAGCCCTGTGGTGCGTTTTTAAGGTGGTTATACAGTCTTTCCTTTTGCTCCTCCTTATCAAAAACACAGCCCTCTTCCGCTGCCGCCTCACAGATCTCTTCCACAAGCTTTTTACACAGATCAAAGGCATATTCATTTTCCGCTATAAAGCCTTGGTTTTGTTGCAGTACGCCCGTAAGCACACTGGAGGAGGCATTTATCATAAGTTTATCCCATATCATTTGTTTTATATTGTCCGTGTATTTACAGGGCATATCGCTTTTAGAGAAAACATCGGCGATTTCTTCCCCACAGCTTAATTTCTCACCGTTAAATGTTCCAAAGGCTGTTTCGCCTCTGCCTGTATTTTCCACTGTAAAGGCATTTTCTCTTTTACTGCCCTCTTTTGTGGTACCTATGAGTATATTTTCTTCCTTTACAAATTTTTTAATGACCTCACCGTGTCCACAGCCGTTTTGCAGCGTAAGAACATAGGTGTTTTCACCCAATATATTTTTATTTTCACTCAAAGCCTGTTCCGTAACATAGGCTTTTGTAAATATTATTACAAGATCCTGTTTTTCATTTAAAGTGCCCGATAAGAAAGCCGGGATATCATGTACCGTGGTCTGTCCGTTGTATTTTAAACGAACTTTGTTTTTATTTATGGCATCTATATTTACACTGTTGTTTCCTATAAGAGATACATTTGCATTTTCAGAGAGTCTTGCGGCATACAAAAGCCCCATGGCTCCCGGTCCTATTACAGCTATATTCATATTTACTCCTTTGTATTCTTTTCAAACTCTTTTTGATACTCTTCCATATCCAAGGGAAGTATTACTTTTTCATTTTTCCATGCCGAAAGGTAGGCGGCATTTGTGAGCATAAGGGAGTCTATACCCTCTTTGCCCGAAGCAATAGGTAATTCTTCCTTTCTGCAAGCCGAAGCAAAGTTTTCAAACATTTCACTGTAAGGGTCTTCCCGAGAGGTTTGGAATATTTTTTCGGTCTTACTTATATTCATATCCTGTGTTGAGGTACAATTGGCATTTTTACTGTATTCCGGCAAATCTTCGGAATAAGTATACAGTGTTACCTCATCACCCTCCATTACTATCTTACCCTTTGTACCCGAAACGGAAAGGCGATTTTCTCCCACTATCTCCCCCGTGGAAACAAAAAATCTGCCCGTAAGCTTATTGTTATATTCCAAAAACAAGCTTGCCTCATCGTCTACGGAAAAATCGTTGTATTTACCAAAGGGTATCTCGGAATAAAGTTTTTGGGGCATACCGAAAAGATATGTGAGCATATCTAAGGGATGGGCACCTTGATTTATAAGTACGCCTCCTCCCTCACCCTGCCAACTGCTTCTCCAAGGGGAACTGTTGTGATAAAAGGCTGTTCTGTAATATTCCGTATTTTCCCAAGAAAAAGACATAAGAGTACCTATCTTGTTTTCGGAAAGAAGGCTCTTTATGTATTTAAACTTTTGAAAGGCTCTTTGATGAAACATAAGAGCGTAAGCACAACCCTCTTCCTCGGCTGCCTTATACATCTTGTAAGCTGTTTTTATGTCCGTAGCCGCAGGCTTTTCACAAAGCACCTGTTTTTTCTCTTTAAAAGCCCTTAAAACCGTTTGAGGGTGACAGGGGTGAGGATTACAAACCACTACAGCCTCTATATCCTTATTTTCGCTGTACATCTCTTCTTCCGTGCTATAGACGGAAACCTTACCTTTTATATTTTCTTCCAACCACTTTGGAGTATTTTTGTTTGAGGAACATACTGCCGTAAGCTCCAAATTTAAATCGTTGTTCCCTATTATAAGGGCATATTTCCTTCCCTGTGTGCCAAGACCTATTATAGCCGTTTTTATTTTACCCATATTATACCTCCCGTATGTAAGTTATACGAATATATTATAACATACTATATTATAAATTCATAGTAAAATAAAAAATTCACAATAAAAGCCAATTGTAAAGTTTACAGGATTTTTTGTAAATTATACTTGACATTTAGAGTATTATATGATACATTTTGAATAAAGGAGGGATATTTATGAACAATATATTTTTACTTGCCGTTCCTTTTTTGGCAGCGATACTTTGTTGTGTGATACTGCTGAAAAAGAGAGTACTTAAAAACAACTACGACGAAAGACAAAACTACGAAAGAGAAAGAGGCTATGGCTACGGCTTTAAAACACTGCTTGTTATAAACGCAGCCATAATACTCCTGCGCAGTACAGATATAATAATCATGGATGCGGATATTCTTGCGGTGGTGAATGTATATGCGGGAATATTTGTATTTGTGATATACTCCCTTATAAAGGGTGCCTATTTTGGGCCTAAAAATAAGGGTGTTTTATACCCTATACTTTGTGTACTTTTAGGTATACTTGCACTCTTCTTTGCCCTTCCCCGATTATCACTTCACCCTATAGTACAAAGCGGCAAGCTTACAACAAGCTTTGTAGCCCTACTTATACCCGCTGCTTTTTTGCTTTTGGGTGTTGCCATGTTGATATACCTGTTTATATCAAAAAGGGAGGCGGAGGAATGAAAAATCTCCGTCTGAAAGCCGCCAGAACAGCAAAGGATATGACACAACAACAGCTTGCCGATGCCGTAAACGTATCAAGGCAGACCATAAACGCCATTGAAAAGGGAGACTACAACCCTACAATAAAGCTTTGTATAGCAATATGCAAGGCTTTGGATAAAACTTTAGACGAAATATTTTGGCAGTGAGAAAGAGGCTGTGAAAAAACAAAATGTGCTTTTTCACAGCCTTTTGTAGTAAAATATATAAACATTATCGCCGTCGGCAGACTTTAAATCCGCAGTTC
>JAFSVK010000005.1 GCA_017444985.1 Bacillota bacterium | reverse complement strand
GCGATGAAAATCGTCTTCTTGTGATGCAATTTTTTCTTGAAATTATAATTCTTATTCTACCTCATCATTTTTTTGATAATAATTGATTATAAAAATGTAGCTAAAGGATTTCTTTATTTCCTTAACTTAATGACATTGGGTACCCATAATAAAAAAGCAGGCCCGAAAGCCTGCTCTTTTTTATTCTATTGCAATATACTTTGTTTCTTCCTCTGCGGGGAGTGCTTCTTTTTTAGGTACGGAGACTTTGAGTATACCGTCTTCGTACTTAGCTTTAATATCCTGTATGGTAAGATTGTCTCCTACATAGAAGCTTCTTGAAGCCGAACCGAAGGAATGTTCCTTTCTTATGTACTTCTTTTCTTCGCTTCCTTCTTCCTTGTTATCATAAGAACAGCTTATTGTAAGGTAGCCGTCTTTAAGTTCTGCCTTGATGTCTTCCTTCTTTATACCCGGAAGAGCAAAATCAAGCTCGAAACCTTCTTCACTTTCCTTGACATTTGTTTTTAAAAGCTGCGAATCATTGCGACTAAAACGGGGCATAACGGGAGCTTTAAAAAAGTCGTCGAATAAATTTTCACCGAATACTGTAGGCATTAACATAATTATTCCTCCTTCAAAGATCCATGGGAATGTTTTGAGATTCCCGTTTTACTCGGGTAGGATTTATTATCCTTCCCTCAAGGGAACACTGACTAATTTAGGTTTTGTCTCGATGGCTAAAATTCCCCAACTCGTCTCATTATTTTCGCTTACAGCGAAAACCGCCTTGAGGCGTCCGATATCTTTCGGTAACTGTCAAGTGCTCTTGACATAGCAAGTTTGTAAGTTTGCTCGCAAACTTACAAATCCCGAAGGGACGGACTTTTGCTACGCAAGATCCGCAATGCTATGCCTGTGAGCCCTTTCCCGGATTTGTGAAATTTTATCTCATCGATACTTCAACCACATTGATCCGTCTTCCCTTAACTTCAAGAAGAATTATAGCACTTTTGTTGGCACTCGTCAATAGTGAGTGCTAACAATTTTTATTAAGAATTTATGAAGGTGTTTTAAACCGAAGTTCTATTGTGATCTTTATATTTTTTCAAAAATAATGGCTATTACCCATCGGAACGACACGTGTCAGCACTTTTGCTACGCAAAAGTCAGGCTTTCGCCTGCCCGCATCTATCTTTGCAAAAAGGCAGAAGCCTTTACGCCTCTGCCTTCATCGTTCTTAAAACCTCTTTGCTAAGTTAAGGAACCTCTAAAACTCATAAGTTTTAAAGTGTCTCTCACACTTTGATGGGTTATATTTCTTGGCTCAAACTTAAGAACAGCGTATACAGCCTGTGTTACAACGCCCGAGGCTAAGGTAGTGACTACGGTACCTATTCCCACGGGACCACCCAAAAGCCAACCTATTAAAAACACAGTTCCCCAAAGTATGTATTGAACCACCCCTATAGGCATTTTCTTGAATCTTTTGCCTATGCCTATAAGAAGGGCATCCTTGGGCCCGCAACATTGGGCTGATGTCATGTAAAAATACTGTCCCAAAGCCATAAGTGCCAAACCCGCTATAATTAAAACTATACCCACAAAGGTGTTGGGGGTATGGGGCAATTTATCCATATCATTAAAAAACTGCACGAAATTTCCCGTAAGCAAGGCATCTATTACCGTGCCGAAGCCTATTTTTTCCTTCAAACACAGGTCTATGATCAATAGCACGACTCCCATTACCGTCATGGAAAGACCGTAGTTTAAAGGTGTATGGTAAGATATGCCCATACCGAAACAATCCCAAGGGGCAAGTCCGAGATCGGCTTTTATGGTAAGGTGTACTCCAAAGGCGAAAATTATAAGACCGAACACTATTCTGAGCCAACCTAAAAGTATCTTACTCATATATAATCAGAATGTCCCTCCCATATTTTCGTAGGTGTCTATTACCACAACGCAATCCTGTTTTACATTTTGCATAACAAGCTTCATTATGTTTTCGGGGATGGCAACACAACCTCCCGTATAGGGCTTTTTAGAGCCCATACAGTGCAGGAATATGGCTGAGCCTTTGCCTGGTACCGCATCCTCGTTAAAGCTTATATTAAGGCAATACTGATACTCATATTCATAGTCCGTAATATGCTCGCTGTTTTCAAGAGCAAGATCGGGGAGATCTCTGATATCCACCATTTCGTTATAGTGCATCCCCTCTCTCTCATCCCCCGACCAATAGGTATTTTCATCTACCTTAGTGTATTCTATGGCACAACCCGGGTCATCTGCAATGCCAAAAGCCTTGTTAAAGCTGTAGGTGCCTAAAGGTGTCATTGATATCTCTTCGGAATGATCCTCATCCTTACACATACCTTCTTTTCCTATAAAAGCCGGTGTTGAAAGTATCTGCTGCCAATTGCCATTTTCATCTCTCTCATGCATGGACACGGTAGCTGTGGTTTTGTCCATACCCATACCTCCTACTATAAAGAGCTGAGTTGTATTTTCATCCTTTGCTTGCGGAAGCGCCTTCACCCAATCGGGAGAATCCGTTTTGTGCTGTATGGATGAGTGTATTTCTTCTTTTTGCTCTATATTGTTATTTTGTGGCAAAGTATTACTTGCCTCTTCTTTTTTTGCCGTTCCGCAACCCGAAAGCATAAGGCAAAGCATTAAAGCGACTATCGATAGTTTTCTTTTCATATTTTTCTCCGTTTAAGCTATAATTCTGTTTTTCTAAATACCTGTGAGCTTGCAGGAAACTACAAAAGTCAGGCTGTCACCTACCCGCATCTATCTTTGCGGTGCATGTCAGCACTTTTGCTATCGCAAAAGTCAGGCTATCGCCTGCCCGCATCTATCTTTGCGGTGCATGTCAGCACTTTTGCTGTCGCAAAAGTCAGGCTGTCGCCTGCCCGCATCTATCTTTGCGGTGCATTGGTCGTTCTCTGCAAAGTGTATCGCCTACGCACGGAACGACACGCGGGTCATTCCCTACAGATTGTATGCAAATTATTCCGTTCATATGCATATTATTCTGTGGGCTTTGGATAAATAGTATTATCTTTTATAAAAGGCTGTGCCCGAATGGCACAGCCTTTTTCGTATTAGTTTAACATTGCGGTATTAGCCGCAGCACCCTTGGAATTTGCAGATTTTCCTCCTATATACCAGAAGTTGATCTCGCTTTCAAGAGGTGTCTGAGATGCGTTCTTTTTGTCTTTTTCCTGAGTGAGTGTGCCTACCACATCGTCCTCGCCACCGTTTAAGGATACAACGCCCTGTACATCGTAATCGTACTCGTCGGGCTTATCGCTGTAAAGTCTTATGTTGCTTGTTTTGTTGTTGTAAGCCTTAACGTTAACAAGCTTAAGAGCGGGATTTGAGTTTGTGGTGATACCGTTGTGGTCGTTGTCGTATGCCGAGCAGTTTATAAGCACATGCTTAACATATACATTTTCTCCACCCATCTTAAAGCCGTTATGTCCGCCTGCACCGTAAGGCTCCTCGGTACCGTCGGGGTTAAGCTTAAAACCGTTCTTGTATGCTTTACAGTTTTCCAAGGTAACGGCACCTATGGCACCGCTGCTTACCTTTGTATAGCAGTCCCAA
Organism: Bacillota bacterium; assembly: GCA_017444985.1. GTDB lineage: Bacteria > Bacillota > Clostridia > Lachnospirales > CAG-274 > UBA3680. The sequence continues at coordinate 10,656 of JAFSVK010000005.1, read as the reverse complement.
CCGTCATCTACATTGTGGTGGGATGAACAGTTTCTGAATATGTTTCCGTTTCCTACCGTAAGCTTTGCACCGAAACCATCGGCATTTATCATGGAAGGATCGCAGTTGTTATAAGCCTCGCAATCAACTATAAGGTTATTTGAAGGCCAGCTTTCAAACTCTTCCTGCAATGCACTTTCTCTGCTTATCTGCATACCCATATCTCTGTTGTTGTAGAACTTACAATTTTCAACTATATTGTTGGAGCCTGCAAGGTGGAAGCCTTTCTGGTTCTCTGCACAGTTGGTAACATCTATATTTTTGAATACCCAATAGTTACCCGTAGTTACCACACCCGCACTTACATTGCCACCGTCTATAACGGCTCTTGCATTAGGCTCTGCCATAACGGTCTTGGGAGCATCCTTTGTGCCGTTATCGCCTATGGCTATTGTAACGGGCTCTGTTCTCTTGTAGGTACCTCCCGCCAAAACAACGGTCTGTCCGGGCTGTACAAAGCCTATAGCGGTATCTATATCGAAGGGAGATTCCTTAGTACCCTCTGCATCAAAGCTTCCCTCGGGAGATGCGTAGAGAGTTGTCAAGTTTTTATCTATAGATTTTTGATATATGCTCTTTCTTATAACTATAGGCTCATAGCTTGTAAGAGAGAGGGTATCCTCGGGAGTATATACACAAACAAGGCTGTTTATACTTTCAGGTGCAAGATTTACGGTAAAGTCTTTTATACCCTTTATAGGCTCATCTCTTACAACTATATCGTTATTGAGCTTTATGGTAACGGTACCGTAGCTGTTGCGTACATCAAGGTTAAAGGTATACTTTTCCGTATCGGAATAAACCTTGTTCTTAAAGTACATACCGGGTGTGCTCTGTTCCACCTCGTCAGTGGATATGCTTTGGTCGGTAGCCTTATTTATGGTGTGGAAGTCAACATTTTCAACATCAATATCAGCCCATCTCGAAGCGAAGAAACCTACGTAGTAAGCCTCTTTACTTTGAGTTGAAAGGAAGGACTCGTCATAGAAGTACTTTTCCATAGTCTCTTCCGTTTGATAGTCGTAGCAGCTTGCATATATACCGCCGTTTAATCTCTTGGCTGTTATTCTGTAACGGTTGCCTTCCTTGGGGAACTGACTTGAGAGGGCATAAGGACCTACCCTTGTGCCACCTCCGTCTGTGGATGTAACACCCTGTCTTACAAGGAGATTTATTCTGTTTATTTTTGTGTTTTTATCATATGAAAGAGATGTTGTGTCGGTAGGCCAGCCTGTACCGCTGTAACCGCCTATAATAGCCATATTTGAAGCAAAAACATTGCTGTCGTTACTTGCTACGGGCTCTCCTTCGCTGTCTTTTTCGGCCTTGGATACATCGGTCACGATATCGCCCTTTTCGTTTACCAAAGGTATAACATCTCTTAACATTATACCGAAGGCTTCCTGACCGTTTCTCTTGGTATCGTCATTGTCGTGTTCAAGATACTTGTTTACAGTCACATCCGCCGAAAGTATAAAGTCCTCATCGCCCTTTATGGGTGTGTAGTAGTAGGTCATACCGTCGTGGTCGTTTGTGATCTTACCCGAACCGTTCCAAGCTTTTACATTTATTTTACCTGTAGCCTCTCCGTAGTTTTCAGCTGTTACAGAGGCATTTTCGGGCTTGTCGTATCCCGAGCTTTGTCCGAATGTGGCACTTCTCCACTTGTTTTCTTCCAAGTCCGCAACGGTGATGTCAAGCTTCACCTCCCCGTAACTGCTCTTGTAGGTTACAGAGGTCTTGCCCTCTTCATCGGAAGAGAAAGCACTTGTATCAAGGGTATAGTCCTTAATAGGCTCCTTATCTCCGTTGTCGTAGTCTATAACCACCTCTGCACCGCTACCGTCAAATTCTTCTCCTATAGCGTAGGTAGTTCTGGGATATTTTGAAAGGGAGATACCTGTAGCCTTCTTTTCAACTACTTTTATATAAAGATCCGCAGAAACGCTTCCACTTATATCTGTGATCTTAAGTACCTTTTCTCCCTCGGTAGCGGAATTAAAGCCTACTACCTTGTATTCATAGCTTCTTAATCTCTCCGTTACTTCCTTGCCGTTATCATCCGTGTATGTAGCGGAAACTATCATGCCCGTAGGAGAAAATTTGTCTCCCAAATAGTATTTGGTTTTAACGGGCTGTTTTTCCACCTTTATGGAAGTATATTTTTTCTTGCCTATCTCAAGTGTAAACTCTCCGCTTACATTGGTATCTATACCACTTGTAGGCTTTTGAGATACTCTAACAGCTCTTCTGCCCGAGCTTTTAAGTATAGTACCCTTGTTAAGTGTGGTGCCGTCCATTCTGCACACTATTTCACTCTCATCAAGAGTTTTTACGGTACCGTCGGCATAGTAGGCAGTTACCACCAAGCCCGAAGGATCGAAGGGTGAGGAAAGAGCATACTTTGTTTTAACGGGAGGGTATTCCACCTCTATTTTTTCCGTAGCAAGATTAGACACCGTCACATCTATATCCGCCTTGGCATTTCCTACGGACAAAGTTACCTTCTGAGCTCCTACCTTTTTGGAATTATAGCCGGATACAAGAAAATCCTGTGTTTTCTGCTGAGAGCCGTCATCATAAACTACCGTTCCCGTTAAAGAGGATATATCAAGGTCATCGCCGTAAAGGTAATCTTTTTTATATTCTCCCGAAAGTGTTAAAGAAACCGCCTTTCTTGTTTCCACATCAAGTGAAACATCGGTAAATGTAGCCTTAACATTTCTTGCTATATACAAACAAGGGTAAATACTCTCTTCAAGCTTATCCATCTTTATGGTGGTGGAGTTTTCACCGCAGGTGAGCGTATAGGCAGAGCCTGTTTTCTTTATTTTAAGGTCGAAGGTACCAAGCCCCTCTCCCGTATTTGAAAAGGTATCGGATAAAGCCTCACCTACAGTCTTTTTTGCGGAACCGTCTCTGTATATGGGATATATAGCCGCATCGCTGTCCTTTTTCTCTGCATAGGCACCCAAAAATACAGCATCGTCAAAGGCAATATCGTCTGTTTTGTTGTAGAGAGAGTCAAGTACCGCAATACCTACGGAACCCTGTTGAGGGTTGCTGCTCTCTTCCATAACATTGTACTCGTCTATAGTTACCTTAGCGCTGAGGGTAAAGTCGTCGTCGGCGGAAACTTCATTGGCATAGTATATTATACTGTCCTCTCCGTCGGAAAACTTACCGTTATTTACCTTGTCATTGGAAATAACCACACTACCCGAATTATCTTCTACCGTAAAGTCTTTGCCGCCTTCCTTGCCTGTCCAGCCGCTTTTCCAAGAATCATCGGCAAATGTCAACGCCGACACATTTCCCAAAGCGAAGGAAAGTGCAAGAGAAAAACAAACCAATTTTTTCTTCATGTAATGTACCTCCGTAGTTATATAAATGTTACAAACATTTTTCTTTTATTATATAAATTTTTCATTTAAATTTCAAGTATTATTAGTAAAATGTATACGGAGGTGGAAATAATAATACTCTGCCTTTAAAGCAAGCTTTACGAATATATTTTCGTAGGGTTCGCTTTTTTACTGTAAAAAGAACTTTTATTTATGACCGACAAAAACTTTCCACACAAAGCCCTCACATTCCCCACCCCCAAATCTATTGACAAATCTTAAATCCTATAATAAAATAGTTATAAAAGTACAATTTCTTATAACAAAACAGGAGGAAGTAAGTTGAAATTATTTTGCAAAATACTGCCCGTTTTGGGTATACTTTGGACTTCATTATTCTTTTCTCAAGCTGTTTTTGCCGCCGATACTTCTTGGTATAACGAAAGCAAAAGCGAGTTTGAGATAGGTACTTTGGATGAGTTGGAGGGCTTTCGTGACCTGGTGAACAGCGGCACAAACTTTGAGGGTAAGACCGTATATCTTACAAGTGACATAGATCTTGAGAGCGTTGAAAGCTGGGAGGGTATAGGTACTCCCGATATCTCGGACACCGAAATTAAAAACACCTTCAAGGGGAATTTTGACGGTAACAACCACATTATAAAAAATATGCGCATCACCTCCCCAAGTACTCCCTTTGTGGGATTTTTCTCCTATATAGAAGGGGGAAGCGTCAGTTTTCTTCGCTTTGAAAATGCGAATATAGAGCTCTCTTCGGTGAATAATTACACGGAGATGGGTCTTGTGGGAACTCCCACAAATTACGTAGGTATCGCCTGCGGTCTTTCCATGGGCGGAAACTTTATGTGCGTACAGCCCCTTAGCGGGAATGTATCCGTAACAGCCCAATCGCGCCAAGACGGCGACATAACCATTACCGATCTTTCCTATTGCGGAGGTATTGCGGGCATAGCCCTGTCTCCCAATGACAGGATGAACGGCGGCTTTAATTTCTGTGGAAACAATGCCGATATTACATCGGAAAGCGGTGCTTGCGCAGGTATAGTTGCCAGTGCACGAGCTCAAGAAATATCCTACTGCTACAACAAAGGTGCCATCACAGGTAAAATGGCGGGCGGTCTTGTGGAAAATCTTTCCTCGGGACAATTGGCAGACAGCTACAACAACGCACCCGTGAACGGACTGCTTAAGGCATTAAAAAGCGGTATATGTGCCAATTCCGACGAAGACAGCAACTTTTATAGCTGTGTAGATATCTACCCCAACGACCACATTGTCTTTTTATCGGGAAATATATATGATTGTTACGTTTGCAGCGGAGGTACTGTAAATAACTACAGTTCTCAAGTGGATGGCAGTTTCACGGAAATAGATCTCACCTCCATGACATCGGTGGAAGCCTATAAGTTTCTAAAGAAATTCAACGGTTATTTCCGAAAGCTTGCAGGTCAATACTACCCCGGCTATTCCGTAGAAGCCCTTTACGGAAACAAAACGATCTGCGGAGACCTTCTGCATGACGGCTATTTGAGAAAACCCGATATTGCCCTTTGCTTAAAACTTTTAGCCTCGGGCAAAGCCTCGGAAGAAGATATAAACATCTGCGACTTTGACAACAACGGAAATTTTGAGATGACCGATATTATATATATGATACAGGGAGATTTGGTAAATTACTGATTTTTTTCTTTAGGGGACCTCTAAAAAGTGCTATTGAAGTAAAATTGAGATATCTTGTTCGAGGACTAGGAAATGGCTCGAAGCCAATGTAGAGCATTGGTGAGAGACATTGACGACGTAATCGGGCAAGATAGCCAATTTTACAATTTATGAGTTTTTAGAGGTTCCCATAAGTTGTTCAAGAAGAGTTTTAAGTTCCTGTCTTGTTCTCACGATAGCATCCGCATTTTTAAGCCTGTTCTCATCCCTGTAGCCCCAGGTGACGGCTATGGTGTATATGCCCGCACTTTTACCTGTTTCTATATCCACATCCGAATCCCCTACATAAACAGCGTTTTCTTTCTTTACACCAAGGTTTTCAAGGGCATAAAGAAGGGGCAGGGGAGAAGGCTTTTTAGGTCTTTTTTCGGGCTCTGCACCTAAGGGAAAGTCTATAAGAGAGCCGAAGAGTTTATTTGATATTTCCATGGCTGCGGCGTGAGGCTTATTTGAAACTATAGCGGTATAAATATTGTTTTCTTTTAAAAATTTCAAAACATCCGTAATGCCCTCGTAGGGTTTTGTGGAAAGAAGCATATTTTCTTTGTATTTGGCTCTGAAAAGTTCAAGAGCCTCTTTTTTATACTCTTTCTTATCCTCGGGAAGAGCTCTTTCTATGAGGACATCGGCACCGTTTCCCAAAAAGGTTTTTATTTCCGCTAAAGACCTTTGGGGAAAGTTTAGTTTTTCCAGTGCCGTGTTTACCGCTGTCGCAAGATCCTCTGCGGAATCTGCCACAGTACCGTCAAGATCGAAGAGTACGGCTTTTTTATTGCTCATTAACATCATCCTCTAAGCTTTTTCTTACTCTTGAAAGTATGCCGTTTATCTCCACATCCTTATCCATAGGTATGACAAGACACTTTCTTCCGTTTATCATTTCTATTTTAACTATGGAAGAATCTTGAGGCTTAACTTTAAGGGATACATTGTTGGTCTTTACTTCAAAGCCCGAGTTTTCCACTACATTATCGGCACTTAGGAGGGTATCCTCTCCTATAGCCTCATACTTGGCATCCACCTTTTCAAGATCCTCGCTGTCTATTCCCGCACTTTCAAATATGCTTTTTATATCCGCCTTGTTAAGCTGTATGGGTTCATCGCTTTCCTCTATCATTTCGCTTATTTTTTCATTTATATCCCTTACCACGTTTACAAGCTCATATTTTTCGTTGTCTGCCACTACGGACTCTATCATATCCTTTACGGTCTGTTTTTGTACAGAGGAGGGAACAGCCTCCGAAAGACCCATTTTTTCCGTAAGTCCCTCAAACATTTCTTTTGTGCTCTTCACATAGTATAAAAGGGAGCCGATATCTGCACTTCTGTCGTTAAAGGCAGGGAAGAGAAAGCCTGCGCAGGGGTTTTCCACTACCCAATCTCTCTTTCTTGAAGCTATACTGTTTTCGTCTCTGTTGTAGCTGAGTGCGGCATCCGTAAGGTTTACGGGGCAAATGGAGCAAAGTACATAGTTGTACACTTCCACCGACTCATCTATTTCCATATTGTCGGTGGTTTTTGCCATAACGTCGTAGGAATCATATATAAGGGATATGAAGTAATTGCCGGTAAAATCAAAATTTTCTATGATATAGTCGTAGAAAGCATCGAGAACTTCGGGGTTTTCAAGGCCTGAGTCTCTTAATGCCAAGAGGCTGTTCTGAGCGGTATCTTCCCCTTGGAACTCTATATTGTAAAGATTTTTATCTATTTTTCCCGAAAGTGTTTTTTTGATTATCTCAAAGTATTTGTTTTGTTCGTCTTCGGGCATGTTACCTAAATAGTCATTTACATAGGCGGTCTTATTCTTGTCTTCTCCCGAAATATAGCAGCCACATATTCTTAATGAACTGTCGGATATTTTTTTAAGTCTTTTCTTGATCTCGGATATTTCTTTAGTATTCATACCTGTCTCCTCTTTTGTAATATTGAAAATAGAGATTAAAAAAAGGGAGCTTAATGCTCCCTTAAAGCTAGGCTAGCAGGATTCGAACCTGCGAATGACGGAATCAGAATCCGTTGCCTTACCACTTGGCGATAGCCCATCATTAGCTTACAGGGCCGGCAGGATTCGAACCTGCGAATGCAGGGATCAAAACCCTGTGCCTTACCGCTTGGCGACGACCCTAAATTAAAAAAGCGCGAGACGGGATTCGAACCCGCGGCCCTCGCCTTGGCAAGGCGATGCTCTACCACTGAGCCACTCGCGCATATTGTATGCAGACGACGGGACTTGAACCCGTACCCGGTTAGCCCGGACTAGATCCTTAGTCTAGCGCGTATACCAATTCCGCCACGTCTGCACAAATATATTCCGTGAGGTGAGTTGCTTTATCGCCTCAACAAAAAGCATTATACTCTTTTGAAGTGCAAAAGTCAAGAAGTTTTTTAAAAATAATTGGTATAATTTTAAAACTATGGCAATAAACCGTTAGGTGGGTTTGAAAATGGGAATACATACCCTTTTATTCTTGCTTTTATATTTGTATTGTGCTATAATTTTTATAAAGGGGGCGTGAAGATGGATATTATAGATATTTTAAATAAAAAAAGAAAAGGAAAAAAACTTACAAAAGAGGAGATACTTTTTTTTATTGACGGCATTACAAAAGGCTCTGTTGCTGACTATCAGGCCTCAGCTATGCTTATGGCTATATGTATACAGGGCATGACAGATGAGGAAACGGCGGATCTTACCCACTTTATGACCTATTCGGGAGATGTATTGGATCTTTCGGAGATAGAGGGAATAAAAGTTGACAAGCACAGTACGGGAGGTGTGGCAGATACCACCACCCTTGTACTTGCACCTATATGTGCGGCTCTGGGGCTTAATGTTATCAAAATGAGCGGTAGAGGTCTCGGGCATACGGGAGGTACCATAGATAAGCTTGAAAGTATACCCGGCTACAATGTTTCCCTTACAAAAGAGGAGGCTATAAAGCAGGTAAAAAAGCACGGCATTGCTCTTTTCGGGCAAACTTCCGACCTTGCTCCCGCAGATAAGATACTTTATGCTCTTAGGGATGTAACGGGTACCGTAGAGAGCATACCACTTATAGCCTCAAGTATAATGAGTAAGAAATTTGCCGCCGGCTCCGATGCCATAGTATTGGATATAAAGGTGGGAAGCGGTGCTTTCATGAAAAACACGAAAGACGCCGAAAAGCTTGCTCACATTATGATAGAAAGCGGAAAAAGATTGGGCAAAAAGGTAACGGCGGTACTTACGAATATGGATGCGCCCTTAGGTGACTATATAGGAAACTCCCTTGAAGTTATGGAAAGCACGAAAATATTAAAGGGAGAAGGGAAGGGTAGTGACCTGTACGAGGTAAGTCTTACTCTTGCGACTCATATGCTTTTAAACGGCAAGATATACCAAACACCCGAAGAGGCAAGGGAAAATATAGTTAGAGTCATAGAAGATGGCAGAGCATTCTCAAAATTTAAAGAACTTGTAAGGATACAGGGGGGAGATGAAAGAGCCATAGATGATACGAGCCTTCTCCCTCTTTCAAAAAAGGTCACAACTTTTAAAGCGGAAAAATCAGGCTATATTTATAGCTATGATAACCTTGCCATAGGTAGAGCCTCCTGTGAAACGGGAGCGGGAAGAAAAACAAAGGAAGATATTGTAGACCCGGGAGCGGGCATAGTAATGAAAAAACGTGTAGGTGATAAGGTAGAAATGGGTGAGACCATAGCTCTTATATATACCGAGGACAGAGACAGAATAAGAAACTGCCTTGAAATTATGGAAGAAGCTGTGGATATAAGAGATACAAAGCCCGAGAAGAAGCCTTTGATATACGGAATATATGACGGGGAGATGTTTATATGAAAAGGGCTATAGTTATTGTTCTTGATGCGGTGGGTATAGGAGCTTTGCCCGATGCCGCAAAGTACGGAGATGAGGGCAGTAATACCATTATACATACAAAACAGGCTCTTCCCGAGCTTATGCTTAAAAATATGTGCAAGCTTGGCCTCGGAAATATAGAAGGAGAAAAAGCTTTTGAAGAGGAAGAGGAGCCAAAGGGTATATATGGGAAATTAAAGGAAGTTTCCGCAGGTAAAGACACCACCACAGGCCATTGGGAAATGGCGGGGCTTGTACTTGAAAAGCCTTTTCCCACATATCCCGAAGGCTTTCCTCCCGAGATCACGGAAAAATTCAAAGCCTATATCGGAAAAGATATACTCGGTAATAAGGCGGCATCGGGAACGGCTATAATAAACGAGTTGGGCGACGAACACGTTAAAACGGGGTATCCCATAGTCTACACCTCAGCGGACAGCGTGTTTCAAATAGCAGCTCATGAAGATATTATACCCGTTGAAAAATTGTATGATATGTGTAAATATGCCCGAGAAATAACCGATGTGGGAAGAGTTATAGCACGACCCTTCAAAGGGGAAAACTCGAATTATACAAGAACGGAGCGCAGAAAAGATTTTTCACTGCCACCTACGGGCAAGACTATGCTTGATGTCTTTTATGAAAGCGGTTTGTCCGTGTGTGCCGTGGGCAAAATAGAAGATATATTTGCAGGCAGAAGTATAAGCTCATCCATACATACCACAAACAATAAAGACGGTATTGAAAAGACTATAGACTACATTAAAACCGCTCCCGACGGTCTTATATTTACGAACCTTGTGGATACGGATATGATATACGGCCACAGAAGGGATGTAAAAGGTTTTGGGGAGGCTCTTTCCTATTTCGACTCAAAACTTCCCGAAATAATGGAGGCTATGACCGAAGAGGATATACTTTTTATAACCTCCGACCACGGTTGCGACCCTACTTTTAAAGGCACCGATCACACAAGAGAGCACGCTCTTTTGCTTGTGTACGGCAAAAATATAAAGCCGATGAATGCGGGAGTGAGAAACAGCTTTGCCGATATTGCAAAGACTGTATTAAAATATTTCGAGCTTAGCGAAAAACTACCACTTGATTTTGCAAATGAAATAGAATTGAGATGATTAACACTTATTATTTATAGAGATCTTTGGATTTAATAAAAAAATCCTAAAAACTCCGAAATTATTTGTAGGGAACGATCCGCGTGTCGTTCCATCGAGAGCTTTTTAGAAGAAAAATGTAATGGTTACTATGAAGGTTTAGTATAAAAGGTGAATTGAAATGAAGAGTATAAGCGATATTATAGGCAAGTTTATGGGTGCTATAGTGTTGGCTGTGGCGGTTTTGGCTCTTTTTGCGCCTATTGAAAAAATAAAAAGCAAAAATCGCCCAACCCGACCTCCGGATGGATAAACAGGAAACAAAAGTAACGGTCGATAACCTTATTCGTCATACTCTGTGGACAGTACTGCCCGAAGCGTATGATGAAGTGAGCATTTCTTTATATAGACAGAAAATTTATGGGGACCTCTAAAAAGTGCTATTGAAGTAAAATTGAGATATCTTGTTCGAGGACTAGGAAATGGCTCGAAGCCAATGTAGAGCATTGGTGAGAGACATTGACGACGTAATCGGGCAAGATAGCCAATTTTACGATTT
>JAFSVK010000049.1 GCA_017444985.1 Bacillota bacterium | reverse complement strand
TTGAAGTAAAATTGAGATAGCTTGTTCGAGGACTAGGAAATGGCTCGAAGCCAATGTAGAGCATTGGTGAGAGACATTGACGACGTACTCGGGCAAGATAGCCAATTTTACGATTTATGAGTTTTTAGAGGTGCCCTAAAGACATTGAACGCAGTGGTGTCTTAAACGGTATAGGAGAACCCGAAGCTTTAAAAGGTGATCTCCGGGGAGAATACAGTAGACGGATAAATGAAAAGGATCGTCTTCTTTATCATACCGAGGGTGACAGAATATACAAAGGTCATTATGATGAATGATGCGGGTCGCTCATATACGAGACGATTTAACAGCACTGTATAATAAATAAAGCGAACGCTACGAAAATATATTCGTAAAGTTCGCTTTTTTTGGAAATTTAAAAAACTCAATATGGGCATAATTGTAAAGTGCAGCCACACACCCGTGCTTCACCTTTTCCTATAGTTCTATATAGTAAGGACAAATATTTTGGTAGGTGCCGTCTTTCATTCTGAAGCCTTTGGGGATGGTACCAAGCTGTATAAAGCCTAATTTTTCGTAGAGATGACGGGCGGGGCGGTTTGTTTCCACAACAGCATTAAATTGGAGTATTTTAAAGCCCAGCTCTTTTCCTTTTAACATGGAGTTCTTCACAAGTTGTTCTCCTATATGCTCACCCCGATTGGAGGATGAAACGGCATAGCTGGCATTACAGATATGTCCGCATCGTCCCACGTTATTGGGGTGAAGGATATATAGACCTACGATATTTTCATTTTCATCCACAGCTACACCACAGTAGCTTTGAGAGTCAAAAAAGGCTGAGGCCGTTTGAGGGGTGAGTACCTCTTCCTGAGGAAAGGCAACACCCTCTTCCACTATTTCATTCCAAAGTGTAAGCATTTGCAATAAGTCATCGTTACAATATTTTCTGATGTTCATTTTTATCTCCTTAAAAACAGCCTTATCATTTAGATGTGGCAGTTTTTTATAATTCTTCAAGTACAAAAGGAAGCATATATATCGGGTAAAGTTTGAGAGTTTCGTCTTTTCCGACATCTTTTTGTGATAATAAGATTTGATCCTTTACCTGCTGTGAGTATTTTTTGCAGAATTCGGTAATGGATTTGTGTTCTCCCGTACCTGATGATTTAACTTCGATAGGTACTATTTTAGTCTTTGAGGTAAGAATAAAATCCACTTCGTAATAATGAGTGCGTCCTTCTTTTTTCCATGTATGATAATATAGCATCTTACCCGTACTTGCAATTATCTGCGCCACAGCGTTTTCATATAGGTATCCTAAATCTGCGGGGAGTGTATCGCTTAGCAGTTTAGAATAAATATTGGAGTCTGTTTCTGCCGATGAATTGAAGATCATTGTCGTAAATAAACCTGTATCGGATAAATACAGCTTAAAAATATCCATAGCTCTTGTTTGAGAAAGTGCAATGCTTGGATTGTAGACATTGTAACATGTCAAAACGGTTTTGGAATCCAGAAGATTGTATACTCTCTCTGTGTCTTTTTCTATTTTCTTTTTACCTGTTGCGGCAGATATAACATATCTTTGTTTATTGGCAGCCAATTGGGCGGGTACGGAATCATACATTCTTTCCGTTATTCCGGATTTGTCAATTTTGATAAAGTCTTCTTTGTAAAGATTGATGATCTCCTTTTTGACTTCATCGATTTCCGTGAAATTCTTTCCCTCTACATACGCATTGACCGCTTGAGGCATTCCACCGACAGCCATATAGATTCTAAAATCCCTCATTAGTTTCCGATTTAAGGAATTTCCCGCGGGTTTCTTAAGCTTATATAATTCTTTTATTAAAGTATATGTGTCATTTCCGATAGCCCACATAAACTCTTCGTAATCCATTGGGAAAATTTCTATTTTTATTTCTTCGGAGGGAATAACAATGTCTTTAACATTCTTTTTTATACTTATCAAAGAGCCTGTTTCGATATAATCATATCTTCCGTCTGCAACAAGGTATTTTATTGCTTGACGTACTTTTGGCATAAGTTGTATCTCATCAAAAATAATTACGGATTCTCTTTTATATAATGTGATACCTGTAGCAGTTTGAAGTCTGAGGAAAAAAATATCAAGATTGGCGATATCATCAAATGTATCCAATACATCTTTTCGGATGTTGGCAAAATCAATTTTGATGTAGGATCTATATTCTTGTTTTGCAAATTCTTCTGCAATGGTTGTTTTTCCTACACGTCTGGCTCCTTCCAATAAAACTGCATAATTGGGCGCTTTATTATTTTTCCAGTCCCTTAGTTTATCAAATGCCTTTCTCTTAAACATAGCAGGCTCCTTTTTATATACTGTGTTTTTGGTGCTTTATAATAATTATAATACCGATTTTGAATTGTGTCAAGGACAGCTACCGTTAATTCAAAATTAAAAACGGCATTCGGTACCGTTTTTGCAAGGTTGAAAATATCGAAAAATACCGTTTTTGCAGGGTTAAAAATATTAAAAAGTACCGTTTTTGTAAGGTGATCTATGCCGATATGGCAAAAACAGCCTTATCCATTGGACGAGGCTGTTTTTTGTTTTATTCTTTCGAAGGGTCGGGGATCATTACTATTTCTTTGGGTAGGTGGGAAAGTATGGTCCTTTCCAACTCTTTGGCGTTTATAGGTTTTTCGAAACAGCCTTTGAAACCCTTTTCCAAATAGAAATCTCTGCCGTAGTGAGTATCGTCACAGGTGGCATATACGGGAAGATCGGGGTAGTTTTCCTTTATATTTGCCATAGTCTCTATGCCGTCCATACCGGGCATGATGTGGTCGAGAAGTACCAAGTGGAACTTACCGAATTTTATTTTCTCCAAACATTCCTCTCCGCTTGTGGCGGTACTTACGAATATTTTGGTGGGCTTTAAAAGTTCTTTTATGACCTTTAAATTCATAGGGCTGTCATCTACTATGAGTATATCGGCATCGGGGGCTATAAAAGCGGGCACATAGGAGCTTTCGTCATCGTTGTCCGAATCGTATATGAAATCTCCCACGGAGGTTTCGTCCACGGTCTTTTGACTGAGGGTGAATATAAACTCCGAACCCTTGCCGTAAGTGCTCTTACAAGTAAGATCTCCTTGCATAAGCTGTGCAAATTTTTTGGAGATATCAAGCCCCAGACCCGAGGAATGGGGAGAAGAGCCTATTTTGTTTTCAAACTTTTCGAACACGTTAAAAAGTTTATCCATGTTTTCCGTTTTTATACCTATACCCGTATCCTTTACGGATATTTTAAGGTCGCAGTGGGCGCTTGTTTTTTCAAGGACCTTTACTGAAAGTGTAAACTCTCCCTCTTTTGTGTACTTTATGGCATTTGTAAGGAGGTTTAGAACGATCTGCTTTATTTTTCCGCTGTCGCCGTAAAGCCTTGTGGGTAGCTGCGGATCTATATCCGTGGTGAACATAAGGTTCTTTTCCGTACTGTGGGCTTGGGCTATGTTTACGATACCGTGCCAGAAAAGTTTCGTGTCGTATTCTTGACAAACAAGGCTCATATCTCCCGATTCTATTCTTGCCATGTCCAAAAGCTCGTCCACAAATTCAAGAAGCATATCGGAAGCCTTTTTTATGTCCTTTGAATAGCCCGTAACGGATTTGTAGTATTTTTCGGGAACATCCTTGTGTTTTTCCCTAAGTATCATCTCATTCATACCCACAATGGTATTTATGGGAGTTCGTATATCCTCCGACATATTTGCAAGGAAACGAAATCTTATGTTGTTGGCTCTTTCCGCTTCGTCACGGAATTTGGTCATTCTCTTGTACTGACGGCGTATGACGGTACCCGTAAGTATACGCCATACCGCAAGACCCGTTATAAGTACGAGAAGGAATATAAGAGCAAGCTTTACTATAAGAAGCTCGTGCATTTTAGGTTGCTTTATAAAGGTGAATGTTTCGTCTTGTATTATGTTGCCGTCTATGTTGTCAAGCACCTTTATATGAAGAGTATACTTTCCGTAGGGAAGGGAGGTGTATTCAAGGGGCGTAACATCGCTTTTTTTTGCGGTGGTGCTGTCATCTTCTTTACCCTCAAGGTACATATTTATGTAGGGATTTGAGAGTGTGTAGTCAAATATGGCAGGGGTTATACGAATACGCTCATTTCCTGCGGGTATGGTATATACACCGTCTTTATCGGGGTATATGCTCTGGTTTGCAAAGTATACGGACCTAAGTCCGAGCTTTATTTTAGCTGTGTTTTCGTTGTAGGTGTTTATATTCACACGGCTTATGCCCGTGATACCGGGGATATAGGTGTTTCCCTTGTCGTCAACATCGCTGTAGGCATATGATATGGGTGCGCTTACAAGGCCGTTTTCCGTAGTGTGGAGCCTGTATTCGCTTACATCGTCGTAGAGCATATCCTGTACATTTACGGTATAGATGCCGTAAGAGGACAATACCCAAGCGGTGGACTTATCGTCAAAGAGTATATCGTAGTTGTTTGAGAAGGGGAAGGTGGTAATATTGGTGATATTACCGTCTTTCATATACTCTATGGAGTTTGAGGTTATTATCCAGTATATGCCTCTTTCGGTGTCTTTTTTTATCCTGACCACAACATCGCTTGTAAGGCCGTCATCTCGTCCTATTTTGCGAATATTGTTATCCTTTATGGCATACATGCCGTCACCGTCGGTGCCTACAAGTATCTCTCCGTTTTCTCCCTCTTCCACAGTTATAAAAACAGTGGTTTTAACATCGGAGGAAGAGTCTACTTTTTGAACAAGTTCCCCGTCTTCTATAACGGCAAGGCCACCGTTTGTGCCTGCTATTATCCTACCGTCGGAAATGGCTTTTGCACATCTTACCTCGTTACTGGGAAAGCCTTTTTCGGTATTGTAGTTTATGATCCGGTGGTCTGCGGTGTAGCACACAAGACCTAAGTTGTTTGTAAATGTGGATAGCCACAAATTTCCTTTTTGGTCTTTGGTGATACAGCGTATCCTGCTTGTGCCTATGTAGTCTGTAAGCTCGTCTTGTACGGGCTTATAGTTTTTGTCAAGTATACAAAGACCCTCGTCGGTGCCTACATACAGCTTACCTTCGTAAAAACAGGTGGCATTGTAGGCGGAATATTTTGTACCCGCAAGAGCGGTTATGTTGGTGAAATTACCCGCTACCACCTTCATAACACCCTGAGAGGCAGAGGCAAACCAAAGGTTACCCTGGTAGTCGCAAGAGAGCATCTCAATGGAGTTGTGTAGGGGGATATCGGGAAAGTGTATGTTTTTGTTTTCGTCAAGGTAGCCTGCTTTCGTTCTTGACATTACCCAAACTCTTCCGCAGGCATACTCTATCCACTGTATCTTTTCGGTAAGCTGTGTGGGTATCTTTTCCATTTTGTCGGCGGGGTCACCGAATTTACCGTAGTAAAGATCACCTTTTTCCGTACCTATATATACCTTGCCGGGGTTATCGGGGTCGGCAAGAAGGGTGTTTATTTTTGCCGTGGATAGGTCTTGGTGGGTATAAAAGCCCGATACCTTACCATCGGCTATTGAAAATATGTCACCCGTTGTTATTTGACCGTATATCACATTGTTGCTGTCTGCACTGAGGCGCAGTACTCTTTGACTTAAAAGCCTGTCATCTTCAAGAAGATGCAGCTGCAAAGAAGTATCTACATAGGCTACCCCCGCAGTGGTACCTATGAATACATTTCCGTTGGGATCCTCCGCAAAGGCACGTATGGAAGAGGAGGGGAGACCGTCTTTATATGTAAAGTGGGTACTGTCCTCTTGATCTAAAAGTACCACACCGTTATCGTTGGTGCCTACCCATATCCTGCCCTTGCTGTCCTCATACAAAGCTCTTCCGCTTGTAAGACCGTCGGAGGAATCCAATCTTTCGAAGGTTGAGCCGTCGTAACGCAGTATACCGCTGTAGCTTGCTATCCATATATAGCCGTTACGTGAGCCTATGACGAAGTTTGCCTCCGATGCGGGAAGACCGTTGTTGCAGTCGTAGAGTGTGGATACATAGCCCGGGTTTTCCAACTGTCCCGTTACGGCGTAGCCGCCTCCGTTAAACTGAAAATCCTCTTCTGCGTAAAGGGGTATGGAACACATAAAGGAAAGTAAAAGAAAGACAGCGATATATCTTATTTTCTTCATAGCATGCCTCCTTAAAGTGTGTTGTCATACTGCTTGAGGATCTTTTTGACCTCGGGAAGGGAGTCCATAAATGCCTCTATACATTTGGGATCGAATTGAGTCCCGTCTCCCTCTTTAAGTATCTCCAACGCCTTTTCAAAAGGAAAGGCTTTTTTGTATACTCTCGGTGAGGAAAGGGCATCAAAAACATCCGCAACAGCCATAATACGGGCTGAAAGAGGTATGACCTCTCCCTTAAGGCCTTCGGGGTAGCCTTTGCCGTCCCAACGTTCGTGGTGGTAGGCTGCCATATTTTTGGCCTCTTTAAGGTAACTTTCGCCTTTTACCATATTTATGGCATCTTCAAGTATTTGTTTTCCGGCGGTGGTGTGGGTCTTCATTATTTCATACTCTTCGGGAGTAAGTTTACCGGGTTTATTGAGTATGGTATCGGAAATGTTTATCTTTCCCACATCGTGCAGGGGTGCGCTTCGCACTATATCCGACATAAATTTTGTGGTGATCTTGTCGGCGTAGTAGCCCTTTTTCTTTAAGCCCTCCACTATTATTTTTACATAGGAGGCTGTTTTTTGAATGTGGCTACCCGTGTCGGAATCCCTGTTTTCCACCATATTTGCCATGGTTATTATAAGACCGTCTTGCATTTTGGCGGTGGAGTCGGCAAGATATCTTATATCTCGCATTTGCTCCGCTTGGTTTTTGGTCATGTCACAGATGGCGTTGTAGAGTTTTTCTACCTCATCTTCCGTATTTATGTTCAGGGATCTTATTTTTATATAGTTCTCGTCCAGTTTCTTTTGGTCGCCGCTTTCTTTTACCAAGTTCTCCATGGCGGCTGCCATGCTGTTTATGGGGTATATTATATATTTATTGGTTATCCAAAGGGCAAAGGATACTATGAGTAACAAAAATGCCGTTACAACAAGGGCTATCCTCAAAAAGAGATTTTTGGTGTAGTTGTTTATGCCTTTTAGTGAAAGTTCGCTGCAGGCATAACAGATACAGTTTCCGTTTCTGTCGTATATGGGTTTAAATGTTATAAGGTAGCGGTTGTGTCCTCTTTTTATTTCCGTGGAAGGTATATTTTCACCTGCCAAAAGGGATGGGAGATAATTTTTTATATCATCGGGGGGCGCTATGTTTTCTCCCGGGGAATGGGTGGAAGAATTGTCTCCCGTGATATCGAATATATAGGTAAGCCCCTTTTCTCTCACTCTTATTATACTCAGCCTCGTAAGTCCCGAAGAAGAGGAGAGTATTCTGTAAAGTGTGTTTTCCGTTTGCAAATAAAGAGTGTTATCGCCGTTTTTTGCCAGATAAGAAGCTATGCTGTCGGCATCTATGGTATCGGCGGCAAAGGCGGCGGAGTTTTCCAGGATGACGGCACTTTCTTTTTTTATGTTGTCGGAATAGAAGTTCAGCGTTACCCAGCCCATTACCAAAACAAGGGCAAGGGAAACGCCTGCAAGCATTGCCGATACTCTTATCCGGAGAGGATATTTTGAATCCGAGGCAAGCTTCGTCATAGACTCTGTTTCCGCAGAGGAAAGAGGTCGTTGTTTCCACATGCTTGTTTTAAGGTCGTGGCGCTTTTTGGCAGGCATAAATCTTATGACCGTAAGCGCCGCCAAGGTGCATATACCCTTTTCGAATAAGCTTATGGCTATATTTACGACGGTAAACAAGGCTACGGGATGAGATTTTATATTTATCATATTTATTATCTCTGTTATACTGCCCGATGCGGGTCCGCCGAAAAGACTCCACTGTACCACAGAGGAGGTAAAGCCCCAAAAAGCACCTGCCGTCAAAATATAAAGCAGGATATTTACTACGTTATCAAACTTTCTTTTTTTGGTGTACCATACCGTGAAAAGAACGGTAAGCACATCTACAAGGGTAAAATATAAGGCTGTATTGTCAAAAAAAGCACATATCAGATTTGTGACAACGGCAGTCAAAATACCCGGGAAAGGGCCTGCCAGAACCGTTATAAAAAGAGTGCCCGTAAAGTCAAAGTAGGCGGGAAGCTTTAAGATCCCTGCCAAGGTTGCGGAAATGACATTGAAAAGAATTGCCGTAATTATTGAAAGGGCTAAATAAAAACCTGATTTTTTGCTGTCTTTACCATTGCTTTTCAAATCTCGACCCCCCTCTTTGTACCTGCATTATATTTTAACAAGTACAACTATAATTATTATAGTATACTAACGATAAAATTTCAAGCTTTTTTGAGTACTTATGCAATAAAAAAAGACGAATACCTCTTTGATGTCTTCCTTGTACTCTTTGGGATATTTTTTCTTGATTTTAAGAGATGTTTGTTGTATAATACAAAACGGTTGGGTTTTTTAGAGGATCTAACCACATAACAATAAAGGCGGTAGATTTATGCAAGACAATTCCAATCAAGAAGCAATGGAAATAGATTTGATGGAGTTTGCAAGACTCCTGTTATCAAGGTGGAAACTTATAGCCTTGGTATCTGTGGTATTTGCCTTTTCCGCTTTCATTTTCAGTTCCTTTATGATAAAGAAAATGTATACGGCAAAGGTGAGCTTTTATATAAACAACAACAAGACCTCTCTTTCCGATAACCTTAATTACAGTGATATAAGCGCATCTACAATGCTCATACCCACCTACTCAAAGTTTTTTAAGAGTAAGAAGGTAATGGGTACCGTAGCGGACGAGCTTAACAAATTATCCGAAAGAGAAAAGGAAGATGCGGTAAATACCGAGTTTACAGCAGAGGGTATAGCGTCTATGGTGTCCATATCCACAGAGGACGATGCTCAATTTATATATCTTAATGTAACAAGTACAGACCCCAACGAGGCTTGGGTAGTGGCAAATGCCATTATGGAATATGCACCCGATATTATAACGGACCTTACGGACGGAGGCAGCATAAAGCCTATAGACGAGGCTGTAAAGCCTAAGGCTCCTTCTTATCCGAACACAAAGAAAAATACGCTTCTGGGCTTTGTGTTGGGCTTTTTGCTTAGCTGTGGCGTAATAGTGTTATCGGGTATATTGGATTCGAGAATAAGAGATGTAAGTACTTTGAATTCCATGTTTGAACAGACACCCGTGCTTGGTATGGTGCCTTCCATAAACACAGAAAATAACAGGTAAGGATAGGATATATGAAGATCAAAAAGGGAAGAGCCAAAAGCGGTTCCGACAGACAGCTTAACAGACAGAGGCTTATAAATGCAAACTCCACCTTCGATGTGGTGGAATCTTATAAAGAAATAAGAACGAATATAGTCTTTTCCATGGCAAAAAAGGGCTGTAAGGTAATAGCCATATCCAGCTCCGTAGCGGGAGAGGGAAAAAGCACCACCTGCTTTAACACAGCCATAACCTTTGCGGAAACAAAGTCCAAAATACTTGTAATGGACTGCGACTTAAGAAGACCGAACATAAATAAACTTCTGGATATTGACAACTCCAAGGGCTTAAGCAATGTTTTGGTGGGAGAAGAGAGCGTTGAAAGCGTTATAAAAAAGACGGAGTACCCTTGTGTGGATGTTATAACAAGCGGTGTGATACCTCCGAATCCCGCAGAGCTTATATCCTCGGAGGCTATGGAGGAAGTGGTGGATAAACTTCGGGATAAATATGACTACATACTTGTGGATACACCTCCCGTATACCTTGTGACGGACACCATGCTCATCACAAAATACGTTGACGGCGTTATAATGGTGGTAAGGCAGAATTTTGTGGAAAGAAAGATACTGCAAGATTGTGTAAACAAGCTGAAGTTTGCGGATGCCAAACTTATAGGCTTTATATTTAACGATGTGGATATGTCAAAGCAAAGATACAACTACAAAGCGGGATACGAATATAGGTAGGAGTTGAGAGTATGATAGATGTCCATTCGCATATATTGCCGGGTATAGATGACGGCAGCAGGGACACGAAAATGTCTCTTATGATGCTTAAGGAGTCTTTTGCTCAGGGGATAGAGACAATGATCGCAACTCCCCATTTTTACATAAACAGAAACGAAGCGGAGGTTTTTCTTGAAAAAAGAAAAGCCTCTTTTGAAAAGTTGAAAGAAGCGGCAAATAAAGAGGGGCTTTCCTTCGGCAAAGATATACCAAAAGTGTATACGGGTTCCGAAGTCTTCTTTTTCAGAGGTATATCTAAATACAAAGCCCTTCCTTCTCTTACCGTAAACGAAGGTAAATATCTTCTTCTTGAAATGCCCTTTTCAAAGTGGAATGACAGCATCATTTCCGAGGTGGAAGATATTATGTATACCTTTAAGCTTCAGGTGGTGATAGCCCACATAGAAAGGTTTTTGGAGTATCAAAAGGGCACCGATCTTATAGACAAACTGCTGTCCTTAGGGGTCACGGTGCAGATGAACGCAGAATACATAAATTCCTTTTTCACAAGAGGAAAGGCACTAAAGCTCATAAAAGAAGATGTGGTGCAGGTTTTGGGCTCTGATTGCCACAATATGGAAAAAAGACCGCCAAACTTAAGAAAAAGTATAGATATTATCGAAAAAAAATTAGGACATAATTTTATTGACAAATTTAATAAAATAGGGTACAATATGATTAATTAATTGTAGGGTGCCATAGGACTATGCCTGTGGTCGCCTTAATACTCCTTAACACAGTTGTTTGCCGTGTTTTCGGAGCCTAAGCCCGAAAGTATGCCATCCCAAAGGGGTATAGCTTACGGGGCGACCTGTTTTATTAAGGAAAGGAGTTATAAGTTGAAGGAAAACAGCGGATCCTCCCTTGGAAAGGAAGGGTCAAACAAAAAAAAGAACAAGTCTAAGGGCTGTCTTTTTGGTTTCCTGTCGGTGCTTATAATACTTGTGCTTATATGTTCGGGTCTTGCTTACTGGCAGAGGGATAACATAAAGGCGTACTTATATGCCAAGACCCATTCCTCTCAAGAAATAAAGCAAGAAATGGACGAAAACAAGCAGGTCGTGGAAAAAGCTTTGGAGGATTACAATGTTTCCTCTTTAAGAGATTTTTCCGAGGAAGAAGAAAAGCAGATCCAAAGTGGCGAGCTTTCTGTGGATGAAGCTGTGGAGCGTATACTTGCAGGCAGTAATGTGGGCTCTTTAAATACCGAGGTGCAAGCGGCAGAGGTAAATGAAGAGGAAACACAAAATGAGCCTGTTACATCCTCTCCCACGCCTTCAAGTCCGCAAACATCCGCTCCCGAAAAGGTGAGTGAGGAAAAAGCCAAAGAACCTGTAAGTAAAGGGGAAAGCCCACAGGAAGACCCTGTGAAAGACCTGGTAGCCGAATATGCCGTAAAGATGTATACTCTTAAGGCGGAATATCTCGGAGCCATAGGTTCTCTTGTGGATCAAGCCAAGGCAGACAAAAAGAACGGTGTTTCAAAAAGCGAGATACTCTCCAACTATTTGGGTAGGGTAGGTAGCTTGGAAAATGCCGCGGATACCGAAGTGGACAAGGTGCTTTCGGAATTTAAAGTAAAGCTTTCCGCTCTCGGTGCAGATACAAGTATAGCAGAACTTATGAGATCCTCCTACGAAAAGGAGAAGTCTTTGAAAAAGTCATACTATCTCAGCTTGTATGAGGAGAAAAGTAAATAAACTACATTATAAACGGAGGTATATCAAACTATGAAAAAGAAATTGATGGGTTTATCCGCATTATTGATGTCATTAGCCATCAGCACATCTGCTTTTGCCGCTGTTCCCAGACAGAGTGGTGATGCAGACGGAAGAAACGGCGAAACACTTACAGCAGGAGATCTTGTTAAGATCGCCGATTCCGCTATCAAGGGTACAAATGTTGCAGAAGGTAACTTCGACGGATACTGGGGCAACACAAAGAATGAGCGTGTAACTATAACAGATGCTCAGGCTCTTTTACAGTACATTCTTCAACCCGAGAATTTCAAAGAAGATGCAGAAATAAGAATATACAGCTCCAAGTATGAAGATGTATACAAGGTATTCGCAGGTGAGCTCGATTCCACCGTACAATGGGACGGAACCTATGCAAATACGGATGCTACCGTTACAGCAAGCTCCGATGCTACTCTTGAAAATGTAATACAGTCTGCTGTAAACCAGGCAGCATCAAAGGGCGAGCGTTTTGCGGAGACCCTCAACAAGATCTACTTCACCTCTGATGTAAAGGGTGATGTATACCTTACAACAGAGGACGGCTTTGCAATGTTCAAATATGCTATGAGATATATCGTTCCCGTAGATCAGGAAACTCTTACTCGTGTTAACAAGACAGCTTCGGGTGATGAGCTTTACAATGAGGCTACAACTTCCGCAGAGAAGAAGGCAAGATATGAGGCTATGAAGGAACTTGAGGGCTATGTTCTTGCGGCAAGCGGCGGAAACTTCGACCTTGCTAATGCTTATACGGCAGCAAAGAAAGCTTTCCCCAGTGGTTTATCTCAGGAAGAGCTTGACAAGACTTATGACGAAACAGCAAAGATCGTAAAGGATAAGTATACTTTCAGCGTAAACGGTCTTACAGTATATGAGCCCGGCTCATCTGCAAGAGAGGGATACGAACTTCTTTGCAAGTTATTCAGAGAATATGAGACAAACACCGTAAACACCGTTATAAATGAACCCGGTGCAGGTGATGTTCTTGCATTCACCGCTACAAACAACAAGACAGGCACAACCACAACAGTTGTTGCTGAGCTTTATGTAACAGGTGGAGCTAAATAATTTACCGATATTTCAGGAGGTCGCCGAAACTTCGGCGATCTCTTTTTTAAGTATGGAGAAATATGGAGGCTAATATGAAATTAAAAAGAATACTGGCTACCCTTCTGTCCCTGGCTACCTTAACGGGTATGGTGACGGTGTCTAATTTTACCGTATATGCAGACACACAGGCTGATACCCAAACCACGACAGAGGGTGCTTTCCCCGATGTAGATCCCAAGACCGAGGAGGGTAAGGCTATATACAAAATGTATGAATACGGCTACTTGAACGGCTACCCCGACGGTACATTCAAGCCCTCCGCCAATATTACAAGAGCGGAGCTTGCCAAGGTTTTAAATACCGTTTTCGGCTACGGCTTAAGTGATGAGGAAGCGGAGAAAATAACAAACTTTGCGGATAATTCAGAGCCTGAAGCATGGTATTACGGAGATGTAAGAATAGCTCAGGCAAAGGGATATATCGTAGGTTTTGAGGATAACACCTTCAGACCTCAATCAAACTTTACAAGAGAGCAGACCTGTACCGTAATAGACAGGATAGCAGGCTACAAGATCCCTACCGACGAAGAAGAAAAGAAAGTATACGATAACATCAAAATAGAAGATGAGGTCTCCGAGTGGGCAACAGACTATGTTAAGACCGCTGTTTACCACGGTGCCTTTTCTCTTGAAGAAGGTAACACTTTCAGAAGCAGAGTGGATATTACAAGAGGCGAGGTATGTAAGGCCCTTGCAGGCTTTATAGTTGTGGAAACGGAAGTTGCCACAAATGCCGACACGGGCGAGGTAGTTACAAATGCCGAAGGCGAGACCGAGACCGTTACCGTAGTTAGAACAGATACTTCAAGCAAGTCCTCGGGTGGCGGCGGAGGCGGTGGCGGAAGCAGTAACAACAATAATAATAATAATAATAACGGTAGCAATAACAACGGAAGCAACAACAACGGAAGTAACAACAACGGAAGTAACGGCAGTACCGAAAAGGCTACCGAGGCTACTACCTCTGCACAGTCATCAAATAACAACACAAACACTACCGTAAAGGAAGGGTCTACAGAGTCTACTACTCTGGCAACTTCAAATAACAACGGTAAAAACAACAGCCAAACCACTAGCGAGGCAACCACGGAGGCTACTACCGTTTCCTCAAACAACAATTCATCAAGCGACGGTAACTCATCCACTGCGGAACTGCCTAAGCTTACCGATACCGAAATGGCAGCTTTGGCAAGAGTAATAAGAGTTACAAGAAATCAAGTAATACCTTCTCTTACCAGCGGAAACGGACAGGAAGTGGCTCAGTTTATACTCTCTTCCATGCAAACATACTATGATGACAACTCATACGATATAAGAAACGACATAGAAGAAGCAAAGGAAATGTACAGGGCTCTTGATTCACAGGCAAGAGATGAACTTAAAAAGAAGATAATGTCTTCTTACAACACCTACGATATTTATTTGCTACAGGATGTATTCGGTGATTTTATATAATAAGTATAAAAAAACACTGCTCCCCCTTATAACCCTTATTATAATAGGCTTTATATGGGGGCATTCTCTTATGGAGGGTACTGTTTCCGCTGATGAAAGCGGGGGAGTGGTGGAGATAATAGAAAACATTTTGCTTTCTCTCAATATAAAGGCTGATGTAAGCGAGCATATTATAAGAAAGATAGCTCACTTTTCGGAGTTTTTCTTGCTGAGCCTTGTGCTTTATGCCGATGTAAAAGCCTTTGAAAAGGAAAGTGACACGGCTATTTCAATACTTGTCTGCCTTTTCACAGGCCTTATGACCGCCTGCGCAGATGAGACCATACAACTTTTCTCCGAGGGAAGAAGCTCTTCTCTTATGGATGTATGGATAGATTTTTGGGGCGTTTTAACGGCTTTTGTCATAATGAGGTTGATATATATTATAAAAAAGAGGGGGGTGTGAAATATCACACCCCCGGCAAAAATGAGATTTTTGCCGATAAACAGCCGTTCTGCGCGCCTCTTTAGGGAGGCAAAAGCACTTTTGACTATCGTCAAAAGCCACCCTATGGGTGTCCCGATTA
>JAFSVK010000048.1 GCA_017444985.1 Bacillota bacterium | reverse complement strand
TTGAAGTAAAATTGAGATAGCTTGTTCGAGGACTAGGAAATGGCTCGAAGCCAATGTAGAGCATTGGTGAGAGACATTGACGACGTACTCGGGCAAGATAGCCAATTTTACGATTTATGAGTTTTTAGAGGTGCCCTAAAGGAAAATAATATGTATGTAGATGCACACGCACATTTTGATGATGATATTTTTTCACCCGAAAGGCAAACGCTTATAGAAAATATGAAAAAAAGCGGTGTGGATATTATAATAAATTCGGGCTTTGATGTGGAGTCTTCCAAGGAGAGTATAAAACTTGCGGAAAAGTATGACTTTTTCTATGCGGGAGTGGGTATACACCCCGAGGACAGCCAAAAGGCAAAGGAAGAGGATATTTTAAAAATAAAGGAGCTTACAAAACACAAAAAAGTAGTAGCCATAAGCGAAATAGGTCTTGACTACCACTACGAAGGCTATGACAAACAGGTACAAAAGTATTTCTTTGAAAAA
Organism: Bacillota bacterium; assembly: GCA_017444985.1. Lineage (GTDB taxonomy): Bacteria > Bacillota > Clostridia > Lachnospirales > CAG-274 > UBA3680. Next base: position 6,831 of record JAFSVK010000048.1, on the reverse strand, counting down.
CAGCTTTTACTTGCCCATGAGCTGGATCTGCCCGTTGTCATACACTCAAGAGATGCGGCGGAGGATACCTTTGAAATCATAAAAAACAGCCCCGTAAGAAAGGGCATGATGCACGCCTACTCCTACTCTCCCGAGCTTGCCAAGGAATATTTAAAGCTTGGTTTTTACATATCCGCAGGGGGTGTTGTAACATTTAAAAACGGCAAGAAACTACGCAACACAGTGGAACAAACACCTATAGATCGCCTTATTACAGAAACAGACTCCCCTTATATGGCTCCCGAACCTTTAAGAGGAAGCATAAACAATTCCTCAAATATAAAATATATACTTTCAAAAATAGCGGAAATAAAAGGTCTGTCGGAGGAAGAAACAGCACTTAAAATACGAAATAATATGTTAAAATTGTTTCCAAAAATTCAATAAAAATTTATGACGCAATATTTTATATTTCGTTATGTTGCATAATAATAACACATTTTTACACCTGTTTTTGTGGCTATTGCACAGTTTTTGTTGCAGTTCCCATTAAAAAACACTTTAAAAAATTAAGTTTGTTACAGCAAGCGAAAAAAAGTTGTTGCATAATTATTACGAATGTGTTAAGATATGTACTGTAAACATTTATATTGTTGTTTGTCCCAAACTTGTAGGAGAGGAAAGGACGAACGATTAAATGGGAGGATTTTATTTATGAACAAGAAAGTAACGGGTACTTTAAGAGCTCTTGCTTGCGCCGCTATATTTTCATTAAGTGTAAGCGCACAGGCTAAAGAACTTGAAGGCAATAGCATCCGCGTAATTCTTGACGGTAAGACAAACTATTATCACACATCGGAAACTACAGTAAGAGAATTTTTAGTAAGTAACAATATCGAGCTTGGTAAAGACGCTGTTGTAAACTTCGGTCAGGGCGACAAAATAACAAACAATATGGAGCTTGTTATACAGTCTCCTTTAAATATCGTTGTTAAAGTAGACGACGAAGCCGAGAAAACAGTTACCACTTCCGCAAAAACGGTAGGGGATTACATAGGTGAGCTTAAGAGCAAAACGGGATATGATTATTCCGTAAAGAACGCTTCTGCTTTTGATGAGCTTTCTGCAGGTAAGAAGGTAGAGCTTATATCCGTAAAGGATGTAGTATCTACTTCTATAGAGGATGTTCCCTATGAGACCCAGCAGTTAGAGTCTGCAGACCTTTATGTAGGCGAAACAAAGGTAAAGCAGGTGGGTGTTATAGGTGCTAAGAAAGTAACCACTACCACTACCTACATAGGCAATGTCGACAGCGGTTGTTCCAAATCGGAAGAGCTTGTTGTTACTCCCGTACCCGAAATAGTTATGGTAGGCACAAAGCAGAAGGAAAACACCATTCCCGGACTTAATGCCACATACTCAAAGGTACTTACACTTGATGCTACGGCATACTGCCCTTGCGGTAAGTGTTGCGGAAAGTATTCCAACGGTATAACAGCCAACGGTATGAAGGCAGGCTACGGTGTTGTTGCCGTAGATCCCAGAGTAATACCCTTAGGTACGAAACTCTATGTTGAGGGCTACGGCTACTGTATAGCCGCAGACACAGGCGGTGCCATAAAGGGCAACAGAATAGACTTATGCTACGGTACCCATTCCCAGGCTTTGGCTTCGGGCTTCGGTCACACAGCTGTTAAAGTTTATATTTTAGGTTAATGACAAAAAAGGTGCAGGCTTAGGCTTGCACCTTTTTATTACGGTGCCTCATTATTCAAAATAACCAAAACCCCGCCCCCTTATTTTCGAAATATTTAGAATCACACTTTTATTCAAAGTATTGACAAAAGGGTATTTTACTGCTAATATAGGTAGGTACGGATTTTTGACACTTTTATCTCGCAGCGGTATAGCGCATTTTTGTCCGTAAGCCTAAAAAGCCCGATACATAGCCAAATAAGCCTGTTATCGGTCTTATTTTTGATAACCCAAGAAGAGGTGCAAATGAATGGATAATTTGTTGATCAGAGGACAGCATCGTTTAAACGGTGATGTTATGATTAGCGGAGCAAAAAATGCGGTAGTTGCCATAATACCTGCCGCCATACTTGCAAAAGGTGTGTGTATTATAGACAACTTGCCCAGAATAGAGGATGTTAAGAACTTAGAAGATACTCTCACCAAATTAGGTGCTGTATGCGAGCTTATTGACGAGCGTACACTTATGGTAGACTCTTCAAATATAAAAGACTACCATGCTACCTTTGATTCCGTAAGAAAAATAAGAGCTTCCTACTACCTTATGGGTGTCCTCCTTTCCCGTTTCGGAAAGGCGGAAGTAGCTTTGCCGGGTGGCTGTAACTTCGGTTCCCGCCCCATAAATCTCCACCTTAAAGGCTTTCGTGCCTTAGGTGCTACTGTAGATGAGGATGAAGAAGCCGGTATTATAAGACTCAGTGCCGAAAAACTTGTAGGTACGAATATATTCTTGGACACAGCCTCTGTAGGTGCCACCATAAACATAATGCTTGCGGCTGTAAGCGCAGAGGGTACCACAGTGATAGAAAACGCCGCAAAAGAGCCCCACATCGTAGATACCGCCAACTTTTTAAATATGCTCGGTTGCAAGGTAAAGGGTGCGGGTACCGATGTTATAAGAATACAGGGTGTTGAAAACATCCACGGCGGCGAATATATGATAATCCCCGACCAGATAGAAGCAGGCACCTATATGATAGCCTCTGCCATCTGTGGCGGTGACGTGACAGTAAGAAACATAATCCCCAAGCACATGGACTCCCTTTCCGCAAAGCTTAGAGAAATGGGTTGCCAAATAGTGGAAGGGGATGACTATATAGAAGTTATCTCCTCGGGAGAGCTTGTGGCAACAAATGTTAAGACCATGGTCTATCCCGGCTTTCCCACAGACCTTCAGCCTCAAATGGCAGCTGCCCTTTGTAAGGCAAAGGGTACAAGTAAGCTTGTGGAAACGGTATGGGAAAACCGCTTCCAATATGTGAAAGAACTGAATAAATTCGGCTGTAAAATGAATGTGGAGGGTACTGTTGCCACCATAGAAGGTATAGATGAGTTTACGGGCACCTCCGTATATGCCACAGACCTCAGAGCGGGAGCGGCAATGATACTTGCAGGCCTTGCCGCAAAAGGCGAGACTCGTATAGGAAACACCAGATTTATTGACAGAGGTTACGAACATATAGAAGAAAAACTGCGTTCCTTAGGCGCAGATATAAGAAGAGTTCCCAAACAATGAAAAATACACTTAGGTTTGCCTCTGTTGCCAGTTCCAGCAGCGGCAACTGTACTTATATAGGTTCAAACAATACCAATATACTTGTAGATGTGGGCATCAGCGGAAAAAGGACCTGCGAAGGTCTTAAAAACTTAGGCGTGAGCATAGAGGATATAGATGCTGTATTTGTTACCCACGAACATCACGACCACGTAGACGGCTTGGGAGTAGTGGCACGAAAGTACAACATCCCAATATATGCCACGGAAGGCACACTTTCAAACCTACCCGAAAAGGTAGGCAAAATAAGACCCGGGCTTTTAAATACGCTATATCCCGGGGAAAAGTGCGTTATAAACGACATTTTTGTTTCCGCCTTTCCCATACCCCACGATGCGGCAGAGCCTGTAGGCTACAGCTTTATAACAGATAACCACAAGGTGACCGTAGCTACGGATATAGGCCACATTACCAAAGAAGTGAAAGAAAACGCCCTTAAAAGCGATATACTTCTTATAGAAAGCAATCACGACGAGCAGATGCTCAAAAACGGTATGTACCCCTACCACCTTAAAAAGAGGATACTTTCCGTAAACGGCCACCTCAGTAACGATGATTGCGCACTTTTCCTTAAAGACATTATAAAAGAAGGCACAAAGTACGTTCTTTTGGGACATTTAAGCAAAGAAAACAACACCCCTGCCCTTGCCTACTATACAAATGCCAATGCCATAGAGCAAATGGGCGCAAAAATAGGGGATGATTGTTATATGTGGGTGGCACCTCCCACGGGAATGACAAAGTGCATACAGCTATGAAGATAACAATAGCCTGTGTAGGTAAAATAAAAGAAAAATATCTCTGCGATGCCATAGAGGAATACAGTAAAAGGCTATCACGATATTGCAACCTTTCCATAAAAGAAGTTCCCGATGAAAAGGCACCTCAAAATATAAGCAAAAGCGAAGAAGATATAATCAAAAACAAAGAAGGCGAAAGGCTTTCAAAGCATATACAAGGCTACACTATAGCCCTTGCCATAGACGGCGAGGCTCTCACAAGCGAAGGCTTTTCAGCCCTCCTTGAGGATAAAAAAACAAAGGGTATAAGCTCTGTTACCTTTGTTATAGGCGGCTCCTTGGGATTGAGCGATGAAATTTTGAAAAAAGCGGATATGAAGCTGAGTTTTTCAAAAATGACCTTCCCCCACATGCTTATGCGTGTGATACTTCTTGAACAGTTATACAGAGCAAATAAAATATCAAACAATGAACCCTACCACAAATGACCGTTGCCTACCGCGACGGTTTAATATTATTATCACATGAGTAATATAACATTCAAATTAAATCGAAGCTATACCCCCATAGACAATGTTTTTATAGACGAATATATGTCAAAACCCGACTCTGCACTTTTTTCTTTGATATATATATATGCCTGTCGCTGTGCCTACGCAGGCTTTGACGCCTCCAACGAATCCATAGCAAAGGCTCTTGGCATATTGGAAAGCGATGTTGTAAAGGCTTGGCGCTATTGGCACAAACAAGGGGTAATAGAAATACACAAAAATAAAAATACTGTAAATATAGAATTTTTACCCTTGGTATCCCACACGGAGGAAACGGAAAACAAGACCGAAACTCTGCCCGAAACCGAATCGGTAGATAAAAAGGTGCTTGAAAAAACACAGTTTACACCCGCCGATATATCCTCCATCGCAAAACGTGATAAAGACCTTGCTCAGCTTCTTGAACTGGCACAGTACAAGCTTGGCAAGACACTCTCCCATCTGGATACCCAAAAGCTTGTAGCCATACACGACCAGTTATCCTTGGGAAATGATGTTATAGCCCTGCTTTTGACCTTTGCGGGTGACAAGGGCAAAAAAATGCGCTATATAGAGACCGTAGCCCAAAATTGGCATGATATGGGTATAAATTCCGTGGAAGCGGCAGAGGAATATTTGGCATCCATCGACAAGTCAAATATGATAATGCGCTATCTTGCCCTTAAAAGAGAACCTTCCGTAGATGAAAGAAAGTACATATACAAGTGGCTTTCACTCTACAAAATGCCTACGGATCTTATAAGGTTTGCCTGTGAAAAAACTTTAAAAAGTGCGGGTGCTTCCAGCTTCCCCTATTGCGACAGCATTATAGAAAATTGGCATAATCAAAATATAAATACCTTAGAAGCCGCAAGAGATGCGGATATAGAATACGCCAGAGCAAATAAAGGTGTGTCTAAGGAGAAAGTCGCACAAGTCAAAAAACCCTCGGGCTTTAACAACTACACACAAAGGGACTACGACGAAACGGAACTCGAAAACATTTTAAAAAGCAAAAACGACTGATAAGGGGGTAGAAGTATGCTTGAAAACATATACGAAAAACTTGCATTGGAGTACGAGAAAAAAAGAGACACAGCTCAGCACCAAGCCGAAAACAGATTGAAAAAAGTATACGCCCTCTCCCCCGAAATAGAGGCGGTAGACAATGCCCTCTCCACCTCGGGCATAAGATATATGAAAGAGTACCGTCTTGCAAAGGACAAAAAACAGGCTCTTGAAAACTACAAAAAAGAAATATCGGACTTAAACCAAAAAAGAGCAGATCTTCTTTCACAGTTGGGTCTGCCTGCGGATCACACCGAGGTCAAGTATGAATGTCCGCTCTGTAGCGATACGGGCTTTACGGATGGTGTATCCTGTAAATGCAGAAATAAAAAGCTTACAGACTACTACTACGATATAAGTAACCTTAAAAACACTCTTAAACAGCAATCCTTTAAAACCTTTGACATAAATATTTTTTCCAATGAGAAAACAGACCCCGACTCCCCTACCCCCAGGGAAAATATGGAAAAAATACGTTACAAGGTAATAGAGGCTATAGGCGTTGCGGACAGGGTCCCTATGAATTTTCTCTTCTACGGTAACTCGGGTACGGGTAAGACCTTCCTCTGTTCCTGTATAGCGGGAGAATTTATAAATATGGAAAAAAGTGTAGTATACCTAAGTGCCTACGATATTACGGAGATAATGCTGAGCTACCGTTTCAATAAAGACGAAACGGACTATTCCCAAACTCAAATTCGCCTTATGAAAGAATGCGATCTGCTCATAATAGACGATTTAGGCACGGAAAGCACTAACTCCGCCGCCAACTCCGAACTTTTTAACATTATAAATTCAAGGCTGAACTCCGAAAAGTCCACCATAATATCCACCAACCTCTCCGCAGGGGATATTATGAAAAGGTACTCCGAAAGAATAGCCTCAAGAATACTGGGCCTCTACAAAGCCCACAAATTTATAGGAAACGACATAAGGCTCCACGGCAGAGCATAATAAAACCCCTGCATAGCTATTATTTTGCTATGTAGGGGTTTTATTATGCTTGTTTAAGTCTCGATTTTTCTTCAAATCAAAATTTTTATCAATATCCAAAAAAGCTAACATAAGGGTACCTCTAAAAAGTGCTATTGAAGTAAAATTGAGATAGCTTGTTCGAGGACTGGGAAATGGCTCGAAGCCAATGTAGAGCATTGGTGAGAGACATTGACGACGTACTCGGGCAAGATAGCCAATTTTACGATTT
>JAFSVK010000047.1 GCA_017444985.1 Bacillota bacterium | reverse complement strand
TTGAAGTAAAATTGAGATAGCTTGTTCGAGGACTGGGAAATGGCTCGAAGCCAATGTAGAGCATTGGTAAGAGACATTGACGACGTACTCGGGCAAGATAGCCAATTTTACGATTTATGACTTTTTAGAGGTTCCCTTAAAATACTCTTCAAAAGAAGATGCTATGTATTCCGTTGTTTTTTTGACAGTGGTGCTGTCTTCTGCGGGGATCTCTACTATGAAGCAGGGGCAGAAGGTGGTGGAGTTTAGGGTTTGGGGTTGTTGTTTTAGGGGGTAGGAAGTGGCGGAGGCTGTTTTTTCCGCCAAGGGGGTGCTTGTGGTGTAGAGTATTGCAGGTTCCTGTTTTATGGTCTCTTTAATACTTACAAAGGCAGCGGGGCTTTGGGAGAGGCAGTATTGCAATTTTGCCGTGTTTGTGTCCTCTTTGTTTGCAGTGAGCACTTCAAAGCCGCTGTTTTCAAGCTTTTGTTTTAACAGTGATGCTGTTTTTTCGTTTTCGCAGTCGAGGAGTATTTTAATATCCTCTGTTTTTTTGTTAAAATCCACCCTCATTATGTTATCCTCAAAGCTTATGTTGTAGCCTATGAAGGTGTCTTTTTTTGAGAGCCTAAACTTCAGATCCAGCCTCGGAGTTTTTTTGGAGGGATAATATTTGTGATCAAGGTAGGAAAACATTTTATTATCCGCTTTTATAACAGACTTTTCCTTTAGTGCCGTATCGAAAAGGGTGAGTTCAAAGTCTGTAGAGGTAAGTTTTGCACTGTACTCCGTTGCTCTTCCCATATTTAAACTAAAGCCCTTTTCGTCGTAGGTTATGGCTGTAAGCTTGTTGGAGCCGTAGAAGGTATCTGTAAGCTTAACAGAGTCCTTTTGCAAATATCTGTTGTTAAGGGTCTTGTAGTAGCCCTTGTTTTCCGCCACCAACTTTACAAAGGTACCCTCGGCATAGGAGGGGAGGTAGTTTTCAAGACTTGAGCCCGTTTTTACGGGGGCATATTCTTTTTTAACAAAACCCTCTTCGTTTATGGGCTTGAACCTATCCACGTCAGTTACCGTTGTGGTCTCCGTTTCTTTTTCCGTAGCCGCATTTACGGCAAAGCTTAAGGGTAAAAGGATCAGGGTAAGGGTTAGAAATATCCTTTTAAGCATAATTATCCCTCTTTCTCTCCCTGCTTAAGAACGACTTTTGTGTTTCCCAAACCTTCAAGGTCTATTTCATAGCAAGGGTAAACTTCTTCATAAGTACTTTTTATATTTTCGAGAGCGAAAATATTTTCTTGGTTCTCGGTGTAAAGGGTATCGGATAATATATCCTCTTTAAACTCATCCCCAACGTAAACGGCAAAGCCTGCGGAGTTTAAGTTATCAAGCTTCTTTACCTCCACAGCCCAAAGGTTTTCGGAGCCTTTTTCTTTAAGTATCTCGGGGGTAGATGATATTACCGAGTTTGTGGTTTTGAAAAGTTCATTTTTGTCCTTTCTTACAAGCCAATTGGCTGCAGCTATGGTGTCGGGGGTCTTGCTTGCCTCGGAGGTATCAAAGCCGTTAAAAACGGTGTCTGTTATAAGACCTTCGTTATCGGTATAGCCGTCTACGACCGCCATACTGTTGGCTGCGGATACTTCGGAGTTGCCCCAGCTTCTGCCAAGGTAGGCTTTTTGGTCGAAATCAACCGAGCTTTCTATTTTAAGGTCTTTGGCGATATATATAGTCGTTCCCTCGCTGTTGCACTGAGGCACAAGAAGTCTTGCATCGTTGTTTTTGTTTATTACCCAAGTACAATCCTTTAAGAGGGCATCGCCTCCGCCGCATACCACGTCTTGGAAACCGTATATCCTGCACTTTTCAAACACCCAGGAGTCGTTACAGTCGCTTTTTCCCGTGTAGACCGTATCTCTTGTAGCTATAATATCGCAGTTTTTAAGGGTGATATTATTTTGAGAGCCGTTTACGGAGGATGAAAGTGCCGTAGCATTTGCGGTAGCACCCAAGGTCTCCTCGGCATTGTTTTCTATGGTGATATTTTCTATGGTAACGTTGATGTCCTTTCCGTCTATAAGGAAAGTATCTCCATGGAAGCCTCTGGCATTGTCTGAGCCTTGACCCTGATTGTAAACTATGCGTACACCTCCCATAGGTGCCAGAATATTTACACTCTTATTTACCGTTACTTGGCAGTTGTAATTACCCGGAGCCACATAAACGGTAGCCCCTTCCTTTGCCGCATCTATACCCTCTTGTATGTCGTAGTATACCTTCTTTGTGCCCTCTTGCTTATAGCCTACAAGCACATCTCCCTCGAAAAGCTCCATATTCGCAGAGGGAAGATTTGAGGGGATCTTTGCCGTAATATCCACATCAAGCTTATCTTTTGAGGGAGTGAAGGAACTCGGTACCTCAAAGCCCGGGCATATAAGGGTGTAGTTTTCAAAAGGCAGGCTTTCAAACACGGCTTTTCCCTTTTCGTCGGTCACTGCGGAGTAGGTGTAGGGAGTTTCTCCCACAGCCGTATTTAAAACTACCTTTGCCTTTTCTATAGGCTCGCCTTTTTCGTTTTTAAGGGTGAAAGAGCAATCTGCCGCTTTCAATGTAAGGGAAAGAGTATCGGGGAAGGTGCCGTCTTCGGTCACTTTAAGCTCACCTTCGTATTTCTTGCCCTCGGTCTCGAGAGTAAGGGCGTAGGTGTAGGAAGAAAGAGCGGAAAAAGCTAATTTTCCCGTTTCCGATACACTTGCCCTTTCTTCATCCAAGCCAAAACCTTCCGGCTTTATATCAAAGGGCGATGTTATATTTTCACCTTCTAAGGTAATAAGGGTCTCCACTTCCGTAAGTTTAGAAGCCTCCGTTACCGTAAGCCCCAAAAGACCGTCGTTTGAGCCCTGTGTTCCCACATAGGCACACTCTCCCGCCCTTATATCCGCCTGAAGGCAGGTAGTCATATTGGAGGAATCCAAAAGAGCGGCACTTCCCGAGCCCTCTTTTTCGGAGGTACCCGCAGTTAAAGTATTGTTTCTGTCCACAAAAAGCACGTGGGGTTTTCCCACCATAACATCGGCATATACCTTACAATCCTTTTTGGCGGATATTTTGTAAGCAAGGCGGTAGGTGGCACTTTCTCCGTCCTCTACATCTATTTTGGTATTTACCCCCGAGGTGTTTACTCTGTTTTCGTAAGTTCTGCCCTCCACCTCCACAGGCTGGGAGTTGGACTTTATTTTAATGTCTTGGCAGGCGGTGACTACCGCATACTCATTTTCAAATATTTTTTCTCCTTCGCTGTATTCCGCTTCGCTTCTGTATTCAAAATCAAGAGCAAAGGCACTTTGAAAGGGTACACACAGGCTTGTTAAGGCAAGCATAAAAGCTATAATTTTCTTTTTCATATTTTCCTCCTCTTGTAGTAAATTTTGTGGTTTAAACATCTGTAGAGCCTTTAAATGTGTCATGATCCGTAGGGAACGACCCGCATGTCGTTCCGCCCTTGTTTGTTTCTATGTGTTTGCCATCATTTTTTATATGTTCAGAATATGATTTTTACCGTATTATTTTGTTAAATAGCAATAAAGATTTGGTTTGTTTGTAGGTGTTGATTGTGGCACGGGGCTGTGAAAAAACAAAATGTGCTTTTTCACAGCCCTTTGTAGTAAAATATATAAACATTATCGCCGTCGGCAGACTTTAAATCCGCAGTTCGGGCTCCGCTCGAATGAGGAAAAAATAAAAAAATCGAAACCTTTTCG
>JAFSVK010000046.1 GCA_017444985.1 Bacillota bacterium | reverse complement strand
CTATTTCTTTTGCAAGCTTTATCGCTTGTATTTTAAATTCTTGATCGTAATTCTTTGTTGTTTTCATCTCTTCCACTCCTTAATCGTTTTATTTTATACCGAACGATTAAAATGTGTCAACTTTAATTATACAGCATCAATCTTTTGGGTGAAAATTATATTTTAGCTTTATAATAGTGCTGAAAAAATTGTAGATTTTGAACAAGAAAACAAAGCTTTGAAATTGGTTGAAAAATGGCTGTTTTACCGATTATTTTGCGTATTCAGGGCGATTGCAAGAGGATTGATAGGCTGTTTTTACTTTAAAATTTCGTCATTTTACACAAATAAAAATGCTTTAGATGATGGAATTACCCATTCAATCTAAAGCATTTGGTACATAGTGATATTTATATATTATTTTACAGTAGGTGAATATTAATTATTTAAAAAGCCGGATTTTGTGGCAACTTTATGGAATGTCGTTTGCTGCCCACCATCAATAAGAGATGATACTTGAATTATAGTAGAACATTTCAAAGGGCAAATTGTAATCGTAGGTTTTTTGTATGTTTTCATAGTATCCCTCCTTAATTATTAGGCACGAGTTCAAATCTAACTCCATTATCGGGAGTGCCGGCTTGTGCATCTTCAATTTGAACTGCAAGAAGGTAATTTGTACCAACATCAGCCGCTGTCAATACAGAATCATCAGAAAACTTTATGGATGTATAAATAGTTGATGGTTCTTCCAATGTTTCTTGAGTATTATTTTTGTCGAATAAACGAATGCTATTATAATCATCCAACTGTGCTTCTGTGATATTTATAGGATATATTAAATATACATCTCCATTATCAGTGTAGTTTATGCAATAACCAAGTCCATTGTCACCAAAAGTTTTATAGGTTCCCGCTGTTTTTGTAACGGGTATATTCATCAACTGAAGTAAAATTCCCTCAAATTTAATCAATTCTGTATACTGTATTTCTAACATACCGCCGGACTTCCTGAAACGGGCAACAGAGCTTTGCAGCGAACTACGGTGCAGCTCGATCACCTATGATATTGTTGATCCGCAGGACGGAGAACATACAAAGCTGAGGGTGCTGGATTGTGGATATGCGGGAGAAGAAACGGATAGCCATCTGATGAGGACGGTCTATCCGTGTTTGATTCACTCATTCCAAGAATAACTGTCTTTTCTTCATTCGCTGCCAGCTTACAAAGCCGTATATGTCATTGACGAGAAATACTGCAAAGCAAATCAGAACCGAAAGATAGTGTATATCTGCAATACTTGCTAAACTCCATAGAATAACCAGAACAATATCATTGGCAGCGTAAGCAAGTGCGAATAACGGTATTCTACGAAACGTAAGGTATACCGCTATAAAACTTGTTGTTACGGATAACGTACTTGGAATAAGATTTGCCGTATGAAAGTATCTCAGAATAAAGAAGAACAGTACTGTAACAACCGTTGTAAGGAATACCATAAAAAATGTTTCTTTTTTACTGATACTTCCTACTTTGACTTCGGCTTTTCTTCCATTGAAAGGATTTCTGAGCCAAGATACCAAAGCAACAACTGCCATAGGCATTGTCATACCAATATAAGTTATCATTTCACCGTAATAAGAAATGATACCGTAAAGCAGACTGAAAACGATCATCAGAGCCTGACCAATCGGATTGCCTTTCGCATTGAAGATCAAAGAGGTCACACCAATCAGGGAAGCTATCAATGATAAGTAGTTCGTTCTGTCAAAAACTAAGAATGAAGTAATTACAAGAAGAACCGACGAAACCCATAATGCTATTTCTCCTCTCGAAAAATAGGCGGCCTTTCAGCCGCCTTTTTATATACAGATACAAACGGATGATTCAAAAATATCGCCGTTTACATTAAATTTGGCATCGCCTCCATGTTTTTTTGCAATGGCTGTTATTGAATTTATTCCCGTTCCTATTTCGTTTCGCTTGCTTGAAATAAATCCGCCGTTTTCCATGTGTATATTGCCGTCAAAATTATTATCCATAGTAATATAGAGCATGCCCGCTTTTATATATGAACAGAGTTTTATAAAACGACCTTGACTTTCGGTACGGCAACAAGCTTCCACAGCATTTTCAAGCAGATTTCCAAAAACAATGCACAGTTGTGTTTCGGTAAGATTTGAGAACTTTGATACTTCGGACGGTATTTCAAGGCGTATATCATAATTTATATTATTTTCTTCCGCTGCTTTTGCGTAATATGTTATTATCGCATTAAGCGCATCATTGCGGCAGTATACTTTCACATTGTCCTGTGGTATGGCTTTTATAAGTTTTTCGATATACGCTTTTGCCTTTCCATACTCTTTTTCGTCAATAAAACCGTCAAGAACTATGTATTGATGTTTCAGGTCATGCCGTTGGCGTTTCAATTCTTCTGCGGTATCTATCAACATTCTTCCGCTTTCATACTGTGCGGTCATTTGTTTTTCCATTATTCTCATATTTTCGGTAAGACGGCGGTTTTCCGCCTTTAGCATTACTATATTGCGAAGGTCTATACCTGTCAGATATTCGTTCATCACAAGAAAAACAAGCACACCGATTTGAAAAAGCAGTGTTTTGTAACTTACAAAGTTAAGACTGTAATTTACAAGTTCAAGCATCACAAAAAATGTCATCGCAACATAGGCTGCCGAAAACTTTTTTATATTTTTATCTTTTGTGCCTTTTATGCAGACGTTTGTACACATCGCAACAAAATTCACCAACATTAGATAATGGAAAAAGAACATACTTTTGTGAAACGGCAGTCTGCCCGAAAGCTGTAATATTACCGCTGCCAAAACAGAAACAGCAGTAACGGCGGTAAGCACATCAAGAACCCTGCTTTTTTTATCTTGTATGCAGCGCGTAAACATAAGTATCGGCAAAGATGTCACAAACATACTCATAAACGCACCGACATAAAGCACATACGGTCTTTGAACGATAAGTACGGTAAAATTACACTCACAAAGGCTCCATAAACCGAAACTAATACCAAACAAGCCAAGCCACATTAAGGAACTTGCTTTTATTTCCGACGGTAAAAGCGCAATATACATTATTATCAGGAAAGTACCTATAAATATTTGCAGTATTGCCAACACAAACGGCACAGACATCTTAAAAAACAGATAGCGCATAAGGTCACTTCCCTCGCCGTAAAGGGGCGGTGACAGGCTTAAGTTATCTCTGTCATACGGGAATTCATAAACAAATTCTATGTGAGTCACCTTTTGGGCTGTCGGGATATTGATAAGACACACCTGTGTGGGCGGATCTTTCATTATATCCGGGTAAGTGCCCTTTTTGCCGTAATTGTATATTTCCGCATTATCCGCCGTTACCTGCAAAGGAGCATAAACGGTTTTGACATACATCATATCATTCGGCGATATGACAAAATCGTTGTAAAGATGTATCTTTGTCCCTTTTTTCACATTTTTAAGCGTATACGGAAGAGAGATCTTTTCTCCCTTTATATCCGTTCCCTCCACATCCATATACATTTCCGAAACAGAGGATATGTTGCGAATATAATGCGGTGCGATATTTTTTGATAAAAGAACGCCAAATAAAACAAAAAATACTATAAAAAATACTTTTGACAGATGTTTTTGCATATATCTCACCTGTTTCTCATCACAGAAAATACATATTCGTTGAAACTTTCGCATATCTGCGGAAATTCACGCTGTTTTATAGGCACCTTTTCGCCGTTTTTCATCTCAAAAACATATATACTTCGGTCAATATTTTCAACATGGTCAAAATTTACGATATAAGATTTGTGGCAGCGGAAAAAATTTGTGCCGCAAAGTTCTGCACTTAAATTGTCAAGCGTAGCCGTTCTATGAAGCAGTTCACCGTTTAAAAGATGTATGTACACCGTATGATTGTTTTGTTCCGCAAAAACTATATCCTCGTTGTCTATAAGTCCCGAATTTTTACCAAGCGAAATACAACGGCGTTTTGTTGTCACGCGTCTTGACCTTGCTCTTTCAAGCACTTCAATTACATCATCCGTCCTTACGGGCTTTTCAAGATACCTTTCCACATTAAGGCGATAGCCATCTAATGCATGGTCTACGCTTGTGGTGCAAAATGAAATATAAACATCCTTATCTTTTTGGCGTATAAACTCGACTGCTTCAACTCCCGTTATTTCGGGCATATAGATGTCCATAAAGATCAGATCGTATTTTTTGGCTTCAAAAGTCCTTATAAACTCCGAAGCATTTTTGAAAACAAACAAATTTATTTCAAAATCGGTAAGTTCAAGTATCTTTTCAAGCCTTTTAAGCTCTATATCCTCATCTTCACATATAGCAACATTCAACCTCAAAGATGGATGCGGACAATTGCGAAGCGATCGGCTTTCGGCTTTGCCAAAAGTTTTGACATTCAGCAAAGGCATAATCTTTATCCCCCTCACACATTTATTCAAAAACACGTTTCCCCTGTGCCTGTTCAAGAAAAGCAGCATAATCGGGAGCAAACTGTGCCGGTTGCAAACCCGCCGTCATTTCATTATTGCCGTCGTGCTTTGCTGCTGCGGCAACCAATGCGTTATCGTCGGTGATGCCGTCTTCCATAAGATTTGCTATAAGCATATCCTCATCACTTATTTTTTTCTGCCGTCCGTATTCAATACAATACCTTTCGTTTTATCAATGCTTACATCTTTTTTTCCACTTCATGGGGCTATCTCCTTTCAAGCTACGACTCTACCCTTCCCCGATGTATCAAGCCAAACTGCAAAGCTTTTCTTTCGGCTTCCGCACGATTTTTTGCCCCGAGTTTCTGATAGATATTTTTATTGTGTTTTTTTAATCCATTATAGGTTATACCACACTTTTTACATATTTCATCGGTACTCAGCCTCGAACAAAGCATTGAAAGTATCTGCATTTCTCTCCGGGTAAGAGTAATATCTGTTCTTTCAATATATTTCATAATCATATTAGCATATTTAAAAAACATTGTAAAGTACCCCTAAGGGTAGTTTAGGTGTTTTTTTGCTTAAAAAGTTCCGTTATCATTTGTCAACTGTCAATTTTGCACTTTCATATTGCGAAATTGACGGTTTACATAAAAAATAAGGTGTGCTATTGTAAAAAAGAAGGTAAACATCATTATTAACAACAAAAAACAAGAAAGAAGGCAAATAAAATAAAGAAATTTTTAGCATTAAGTTTAAGTGCACTCATGCTTTGCGGAGCTTTGACAGCTTGCGGTGGCAATACCGGAACAGAAACACCGTCACCTGCCGAAACTTCAGCTCCCGCAACCGAAGCAACCACAGCCGACACAGCGGCTTCCGCCGATAAAGCTGAAAGCACGGGCACACCCAAGGCATCAGGAGAAGGATTTACATTCGCCGACCTCCAGAATAATTATGCTTTGCTTTCAGACCTTTATGATAAAGTTGAGACTGCTTATATGGATAAATCCATTGCGCAGTCCGATGAGGTAGAAGCCAACCTTACAGAAGCCAAGGATCTTATCGACCAAATGGGCGAACTTAAAGAGACGGATTTTGCCAATGAAAAGGATCTTCTCGAGATGAACGATGCTATCTACGAAATATGTGAAGCACTCGGAGCTATCGTTGACAAAATGGAAGAATCCCCTGTAGAAGAGGCTCCCGTTGAAGAAGCTCCCTCCGAAGAAAGCGAAAGCATCACATTTGAGGATCTTCAAAATGCGTATGTTAAACTTGTAGATGATTACAACGCTATCAAGGATGCTGTCGACTCGGGTGCGGTTACACTTGACGAAGAGCAGACAGACGCTATGAATAAAGCTGCCGACCTTATCAACGAACTTGGCGAACTTAACGAAAATGATTTTACGTCACAGGAAGATATCGACACTATCGGTGCATCTATCGTTTCTATAGACGAAGGTCTTTCCGTTATTGCAGCAAGCCTTTCATAATTCAAATTTAAAATATTTCTGCAATGCCTGAAATGCAGAAGGATTCACCATAGAAAGCCGTTTGTCCTTTCGACGAACGGCTTTCCTCTATTCCTAAAAAAAGCACCGTTCACATGAACGATGCTTTTTCAAATCGATTTTTTCAATAAGCTACAGTTTCTGTAGTATAGATATTATTGTATATATCTGTCAGTTTGTAATAGAAAAGAGTATCGTTTTCTCCTATATCCTCATAACTTACATTTAATTCTCCGTTATATGTTATTGACTCTCCGAATGAATAAACACCCACAAATTCACTGTTGTAATCATAATAGTCGCATGAGAAATCCAATACATCACCGTCGTTGAATTGTTTAATGCCTTTTTGCGGTGCGGCAAGTGTGTTTTCTGCATGTGCC
Source organism: Bacillota bacterium (assembly GCA_017444985.1). Classification (GTDB taxonomy): domain Bacteria; phylum Bacillota; class Clostridia; order Lachnospirales; family CAG-274; genus UBA3680. The sequence goes on along the minus strand of JAFSVK010000046.1, from coordinate 4,504 downwards.
CTGCGATAGCCCGTAACATAACCTTCGGGATGTTCCGAGTCCCAATAGATCATTATCTCTATTTCATCACTGTCATTGAGTGTTGCGGGAACATAGCCGTAGTTTACATATTTATCGCCCTCCTCCAGATAATATTCCGTGTAAAACGGAACAGTCTGTCCGTTCAGGGCTACCCATGTATTATCAAAATCAACTATTAGGTCTCCGTCATCATCAAAACTGTACATACTGTCCTGTCCGAGGTCTATATAGCCATCGCCGTCATCTATAAGCACTTGCAAGCCTATGTCTGTTATGTTCTCCCAATCTTTCTCACTCATAGAAAGAGCATAATGTCCGTCCTTTTCAAAAATTTCCAATTCCTCATATTCGCTAAGTTCAAACTCGTCATCAAAATATTCCGCACTCTCATTTTCGTGGTACCATGAAGCATTATGCAGGTTTTCGAGGAATTCTGCCGCCGCAGTCGAAGAATAATTCTCGTTCTGACAGTTGTTTGCAGCCACCTGTCCGTCTGTCATTATAGTGAGAAACTTATCAAAAAACGGCTCATATTCATTGAAACCGTATATTTGCATATCCTCTGCCGTTTCTTCATAGTATTCGGGTCCAATATACGGGAAATACATGGCAAGTCCGTTCGCCTCGTAAGTGGAGCTGTTGGAATATTTTACCGCACTTGAGACTGCATCTATGACCTCCTGCTTGCCCTCTATGCCGTCAAGCCTTGTAACATAGGATAAAATATCTATCTGTTCAAAACCGCCGTCGCCAAAATCTTTTGCATTGGCTCTTGCATTTGATATACTGCTGTAAAGCTCGTTCATTTTTTGTGCCGAGTTATTCATATATGTGCTTAAAGTCTGATAAGTATAGGGTATTTCCGACAGATCGGTCACGGAAAGCGTATTTGTATCCCAGAAGCTCGAATCGGGACCTTCAATATAATCGTCAACTATTATCTTGCCAAGTTCGACCGAGTCTATGACCGTGTTCCCCGAAAGTCTGCTCACCCAGTTTGTATAGAACCAGCCCGTGCCGGATTCCGTTTCTTCCGAAGCAATAAGGTAATCCGCATATGGTTCAAGCATAAACGCCGTTTCAAGTGTACCCATAAGGCAGGCATCAAAGCCAACTATATCAAACTTTACTCCGCTTTCGCCAAGCGCTTTGCCTATCTCCGACAGTGCAAGCGTTTCGTCCTCATGGTATTCATCAACACCGAAGCCAAGCATCGACCCGCCGCCATGGTTCCAGAAAACAAGAATATTTCTTTCAGCGGGATAGCTCTTTGCCGACCATTTTATAAACTCCGAAAGTGTGTCGGGGTCTATCATAGACGCAGTACCCATATCTTCCGCAAGGCTTATTTTTCCGTTCTGTATGACATGACGCTGTGTTACACCGCTTTTTATATGCGGATTATGCCACGTCTTTGTGCCGCCCGTCTGCAAAGTAATGTTTAAGCCCGAAGTATCGGCGGCAAGTATCTCGTCAATGTCTTTTGATGCGCTTCCGTTCTCGCTTTCAAGATCTGAGCCTATCATATATATCATCAAAGTCGTTTCCGCACTGTCACCGCTCAGATCGGTATAGTTTTCCCGCTTGTCCTCAACGGTTATCTCATTATGCGTAAATGTCGGATTATCTTCGCCCGACATTATCCAAATGATAAGTAAACATAGCACAACCAATATGACCAGCGAAAGACAGCCGCAGCCGAGTCCAATAAGACAGCCTTTATTTGATTTTTTTTGTTCCATAATGTATCCCCTCCAAAACATAACTCTAAAAGGGGCATATTTCAGCCCCTTAAAATTTATGCAGTTAAGGAAACTCTGATTAATTAAATCAGCGGTTCCTAAATACTCTTTTTACTTTAGTATACCATACAAGCCGCATTTAAAAACTGTCAGTTTCGCAATTAAAAAGTTCGAAACTGACAGTTTACTTTACATTCAAATTATTATACAATAATAAAACCAGTATTAGAAAATATAATTCATTTTTCTATGAAAGGAGATCTAATTATGCAATATCAAATCAAAGGACAGGTAACACCGGTAGTTGAGGTTACGCTTAACAACGGAGAAACAATGTATACGCAATCGGGCGGCATGGCATGGCAGACAGACGGCATTGAAATGTCTACAAACACAAACGGCGGCATTATGAAAGGTCTTGGCAGAATGTTGGCAGGCGAGTCGATTTTTATGGCTAATTATACAGCAAAAAAAGACGGTGCAATGATTGCTTTTAATGCGACTATGCCCGGCAGTGTTATTGCCATTGACTGTTCAAAAGGCTCCTATATAGCTCAAAAGCGTGCATTCCTTGCCGCAGAAAAAAGCGTTGATGTAAAGATAGCTTTTACAAAAAAAGCAGGTGCGGGTTTCTTTGGCGGCGAAGGCTTTATTTTGCAGGAAATATCAGGCAACGGAACGGCATTTCTTGAAATAGACGGCGATGCCATAGAGTACGACCTTGCTCCGGGTGAAGTACTGAAAGTTGATACAGGAAATGTTGCTGCTTTTGAATCTACCGTTAGCTACGATATAGAAACTATCTCGGGACTTAAAAATATATTCCTTGGCGGCGAAGGACTTTTCCTTACAAAACTGACAGGCCCCGGTAAAGTATATCTTCAGACAATGAGCGTTTCCGAGCTTGCAGGACTTATCGGTACTTTCATACCGAGCAAAAGCAGATAAAGCCCGATAAAGGCATATATTTTGTATGAAAATAAAATGTGATTACTGCGGATTTATTGTCGACGAAAGATCCCCAAACTGTCCTCACTGCGGTGGTTCGTTGAGCGGTGTAAACCGCATGGCAGGAGGGACCCCTCAAACCATAGAGCAACTGCGGCAATGGTATGTTGACCATAATCTTCCGCCCGAAGATGTGACCCGATTTTTCATAGGCAAGGATACAGGTTCTCCAAAAGCTTTCGGCATCTATCAAGATTCATCGGGCGATTTTATCGTATACAAAAACAAATCAAACGGCAAAAGAGCCATAAGATATCAGGGCAGTGACGAGGCTTACGCCGTAAACGAACTGTATCAGAGACTTAAAGCAGAGATCGCCGATCAAAAAAGCCGTAATGCCGCCAATAAGTCAAAAAAAGATAAAAAAAACGACTCATCAACAGGCTGTCTTTCACTTCTGATCGTCAACATTGTTATCTGGATACCCGCAATTTTGTTTGGTATATTCGATAAAACCCCGTCGAGAGGTTACTACCGATACGAAAACACGGATTATTATTATCAGGCTTCAAACTGGTATGAATACGACCAAAACGCCGATAATTGGTATACCACCGATAATGTACCCGAAGTATTTGCCAAAGAAAGCGATGATTACCGCATTTACGACCATGAGGGTAAAAGATTTGAAGATTCGAGTTGGTATCGGGAAGATGACGACTCAGATGATTGGGACAGCGACAGCAGCTGGGATTCAAATGACAGTTGGGACAGCGGCAGTACGGATTGGGATTCGGATTGGTAAGATAAACAGCAAAAAAGGAGTAACGCATATATGGAAAGCAGAAAATGTCCAAATTGTGGTGCACAACTTGAATTATCAAGATCAAAAACAACACTTGAGTGTCCTTACTGCGGCTCAAAATATGATATAGATGCGGAAGTCAAAGAAAAAATAGCAAAGAAAAGCAATGATTTTGACGAAAACATTTTTATAGTCGAAAGGGATCTCAGTGCCTCAAGACAAAAAAAGCAAACAGGAAGATGTATTGATACCATAATTTACTGCATAAACGAGCTTGGCACTTCCGAAAGTGTTGAAAACTATATAAGAAAAGGTCTTATAAGCGGTAACGACACCGCAGCGGAAGGTATAAACGAAAGCCTTATAAACAATGTCAGAGCTCGAATCAACAGTGAACTTGAATCAGGCGAACGCATTATCCTTTATAAGGATATGGGTATATTCTCAAAGGGTAAAGAATTTACAGTTATAACAGACAAGCGATGTTTGTTTTTCACAAAGAAAAAATGTACATCCGCTTATCATAAAGATATAACCACACTGCGTCTTTCCGATGACGGCGACTGCCCGGCATGGTACATAAATGTCGACCTTGACAAGCGTATTCCATCTATGGAAATAAGCGGTCAGCTTACGGGCGCAACAGTCGCACTTGCCTGCCTGATAAGTTTTGAGCAGCAGCCCGAGCGTGAAAGGATAAGGCTGATATAAACCGACAGTCTTTCACTCCATGACTTTTCTAACACAGCGACCCACAGACCGCTCTCACCGAATAATATCGGAAGACCCAATTTATAACCTAAAGTTTTCTTCCAAATATTGCTATATCATTAATTATTTACAGCTTGGGGGTGTGAAAAAACACAATTTTTCACACCCCCTATGCTATTTGAAAATATTTTAACAATTAAAACAACCCTCATATATTGATTCCCGGTCAAGTTTTAATTACTTTCAACCAAAAAAGGGCATAGTTCCCCTATACCCG
>JAFSVK010000045.1 GCA_017444985.1 Bacillota bacterium | reverse complement strand
GATGAAAATCGTCTTCTTGTGATGCAATTTTTTCTTGAAATTATAATTCTTATTCTACCTCATCATTTTTTTGATAATAATTGATTATAAAAATGTAGCTAAAGGATTTCTTTATTTCCTTAACTTAATGACATTGGGTGGCAGCCGCAGGCTGACGGAGAGGTTTTGTGTCAGTGATTCTTTATTTATCATTAAAAACTATACAAATTCTTAGTTTTATTCATCCTCTATCTTTTTTTACCCACAAACACATATCTAACGGAGTATAAAAAAGCCTCAAATCAATCCTTCGTGATTGATTTGAGGCAAAATTTTTACGATCATTCACACAACATTACATTTTAAAAATATTTTTCAACTATCTCGGCTATTACAGAATTATTGTTATTATTGATAGTAACAACATCAGCATGTTTTTTTACTTCTTCGGGAGAGTTTGATACAGCTATGCCAAGGCCTGCTTTTTCTATCATGGAAATATCGTTATAATTATCTCCGACAGCTATAATATCTTTTATATCTATGCCTGTTATTTCCGAAAACTCTAATATAGCGCTTCCCTTGTCTATATTTAAAGGATTAAACTCATATATCATATCTCCCGAATAAAAGGCGGAACACTTATATTTTATATTTGTACAATTACATTCCTTTTCTATTTCTTCAAGAATATCTCTTCTACCCAAGGAAAATATTTTATTTATATTTTTGTTTTTAAGACATCTCAAATCTTTAACTACCTTAGGTTTTAAAAAAGACCTTTTACAGTATCTATCCGTATCTTCATTAAAATTTTCTATATAAAGTTCACCTTCGGTATATAACATTGTATTAACGAACTCGCTGTTATATTTTCTTGTTATATCCAATATACTTACAGCTGAATCCTTTTCCAAAAAATGCTCTATTTTCTTTTCTCCGCTTTCCGCATTGAATATCATTCCGCCGTTGTAGGCTATACAATACATACCTGCCTTGTTTAAGCCTATATCTTTATTAAAAATATCCAAGCTCATATTAGATCTTCCGCTGGCTATCATAAATATAAAACCTTTTTTAATAATATGCTCTATGGCATCCAAATTTTCTTTTGAAATATTTTTATTATCATCCAACAATGTGCCATCAAGATCCGAGATCAATACTCTATACATATTTTACTCCTTAAATTTTTAAATACGATTCACACAAAAAAAATTTAAAATATACTTATAGGGGCTATAAAAAACAAATCTGCTTTTCACAGCCCCTAATTGTTATAAACATCGTCACCATCAATAGACTTTAGGGAACCTCTAAAAACTCATAAGTCGTAAAATTGGCTATCTTGCAAAGGTTAGTCTTCAATGTCTCTCACCAATGCTCTACATTGGCTTCGAGCCATTTCCTAGTCCTCGAACAAGATATCTCAATTATACTTCAATAGCACTTTTTTAGAGCTCCCCTTTATTTTATCTTTCGCTTAAAAGCAAAACCGCTATCGTAAAACCTACGGATAAAGCAAAAGCAGAAACTATTGCCGATATAAAATTTAAATGAAACACATATAACAACACTACAAAAACAATCGTAGGTAGAAACATTGCGAATGAAAGCAATGTCAGAACTCCCGATAATGTGCTGTTTTTATATCCCGCACAGGATAATAAAGCAGATACTACTATAAAAGGCAGTATGTATACATATATATTTAAATTTAACTTACCGTTTACAAATATAAACAGTATCAAAGAAAATAAAATACCTATAAAAATATTAAAAGGTAAACCTTTTCTTTTTTGATCTTGCTGTAATTTTTGGCATTTACTTATATATTCTTGTGAATCTTTAAAATCTTCGACTTTTTTAAACTCCAATACAGCCTTTTCATAATCTTCTTTATTGAAAATATCTTTTGCCTTTAGATATATCAAGTTAGTCTCTGCAATATTCTTCTCGTTTTCGCATTGTTCTGTAAAACCTTTAGCGATTATACCCGTCTTTGAGGAACATTGCATTATAGCTGTTTTATATAAATAAACTGCCTGATTTACATCTTTTGAGCTTGCATTTTCTGAGTATGAAAGTATATAAGCTTTTTTAGCCTTTTCCACAGCAGGTAAATATTCTTTATATTCGGGATCCTCAATATCCCATCTATTTTCACAATTTTGGCATATTGATATACCATTTATAAAATCGTTTTTAATACTTCCCCCACAAATTTTACATTCCGAGAGCATTAATATTCCCTCCTTGGATATGTGTACCTCTTCAATAGAACTTTTAAGAGATACCATTATGTTTCACGTGAAACATTTACATATTCCCCTTTATTAGTCCAACAATTCTGTCTAAATCATCGGGAGAGTAGTATTCTATCTCAATTTTACCCTTATTTTTGCCGTTTTTAATGGTGACTTTTGTACCTAATATGCCTTTAAGTTCCTTTGACATTTCAAAACAAGCTCTTGCAACATCGGGACTTATCTTAGGTTTTTCGGTTATAACCTCGGGCTTTTCATTCAGTAAATTTTTAACTATTTCTTCCGTTTGTCTTACGGAGTAGCCTTCATCTATAATCTTTTCCGCAAGTTCAAACTGCATATCATTATTTTCAACGGGAAGTAATGTTCTGGCGTGACCGGATGATAATTTACCTTCCACAACGAAGTTGATTACTCTGTCGTCTAAGTTCAGTAATCTTATAGCATTCGTTACAGTACTTCTGCTTTTACCTACTTTTTTTGCAATATCTTCTTGGGATAAACCAAATTCATCGCTGAATTTCTTGTATGTCAAAGCTTCTTCTATAGGATTTAAATCTTCTCTTTGCACATTTTCAATAAGAGCGGCTTCCAAAGTTTTAAGCTCATCCATATCACGAACATATACAGGCACGGTTTTAAGTCCTGCAATACGAGCTGCTCTCCATCTTCTCTCACCTGTTATAATATAATAGAATTCTCCATCCTGTCTTGCATTTATAGGCTGTAATATACCTACCTCCTTTATAGAATCCGCTAATTCCGTAAGAGCCTGTTCGTCAAACTTTTTTCTTGGTTGATTTTTATTCGGTGTTATCTTATTTATATCGACCTCAACTATATTATCGCCTAAACTGTTTGCATCAAACAGAGATCCCATACCCTTTCCTAATGCCATTTATTACACCTCACTATTTCTTATAATTCCTTCTGCAAGTATTTCGTATGCCTGAGCACCCTTTGATTTTCTGTCATACATACTTATAGGCAAACCATAACTCGGAGCTTCACTCAGTCTTATACTTCTGGGTATCACACACTTATATATACTCTCACCCACAAAATGATTAACTTCTTCCACAACTTGATTTGAAAGATTTGTTCTTCCGTCAAACATGGTGAATACAATTCCTTCTATTTCTATTTTGTTGTTCATTTTTTTCTTTATTAAATTATATGTATGAAGGAATTGACTCAATCCTTCCAAAGCAAGAAATTCACACTGTAAAGGTATCAATACAGAGTCCGATGCTGCCAAAGCGTTTATAGTCAGAATGTTTAAAGAAGGTGGACAGTCTATTATTATAAAATCATATTTATCCTTTAAAGCGTTTTCTTCTATAATATTCTTTAATATAAACTCTCTTCCTTTTTCATCTACAAGTTCAATTTCTGCCCCCGACAGCTGTATATCGGTGGGTATTATGCTTAGATTTTCCACTTCTGTAGGTATTATAACATTATCTACCGTTTCAGTCTTCGTCATAAGAGTATACAATGTTTTACTTATTGCCTTTTTATTTATACCCAAACCCGTAGTTGTGTTTCCCTGAGGATCGCTGTCAATTACAAGCACGGTTTTATTTTTTTCGGCAATATATGAAGCGAGGTTTATGACCGTGGTAGTCTTTCCTACACCGCCTTTTTGATTTGCTACAGAAATTATTTTACCCAATAAAATAACCTCCTTTTTTGAAACAATTTTACTTAGTTGTCTTCATATCGACCTTTACAAATTATACCACAAAATGTTTCACGTGAAACATAAATTTTCAAAAATGACATATCAATTTTATTATATGATATTTGCCAAAACATAAATTTTAAATTTCCCAATTAAATCCTATTTTTATTAAACAACACCTAAGTTAAACAAAATCAAAATTTAAAATAATTTTAAATTTTAAAGGTTTATATCAATAAAATACGATTTATTTCTTTATTTTTATGTTAAATATCAAAAATAATTGGATATAGTCAAATAGTTATACTTAAACCCGATAATTAAAGGGTACCTCTAAAAAGTGCTATTGAAGTAAAATTGAGATAGCTTGTTCGAAGACTAGGAAATGGCTCGAAGCCAATGTAGAGCATTGGTGAGAGACATTGACGACATATTCGGGCAAGATAGCCAATTTTACGATTTATGAGTTTTTAGAGGTGCCCTAAAGAATTTAGCTTCAGAGAATACTTGACACTTGTTATATAACCCAAAATATGCTATAATTGCCTATGCTAACTATGTAATACCCTATACTTAAGGAGATATAAATGAGTGACAGACAATCTAAAATAAGGAACTTCAGCATTGTGGCTCATATCGACCACGGTAAAAGTACCCTTGCGGACAGACTTATACAAAACTGCGGACTTCTTACCGAAAGAGAAATGCAAGAACAAGTTCTTGATAATATGGATCTTGAAAGGGAAAGAGGTATAACCATAAAATCCCAGGCAGTAAGACTTATATATAACAAGGACGGAGAAGAATACATACTTAATATTATAGACACCCCCGGACACGTGGACTTTAACTACGAAGTATCAAGAGCTTTGGCAGCCTGTGACGGAGCTATACTTGTAGTAGATGCGGCTCAGGGTGTAGAGGCTCAAACCTTAGCCAATGTATATCTGGCTCTTGATAACGACTTGGAAGTTGTTCCCGTTATAAACAAAATAGACCTTCCCTCTGCGGACCCGGACAGAGTAAAGAAACAAATAGAAGATATTATAGGTATAGATACGGAAGGTGCGCCTCTTATATCGGCTAAAGCCAATATAAATATAGAAGAAGTATTTGATAAAATAATAGAAGACATACCTTCACCTACGGGAGACGAAAACGCACCCTTAAAGGCACTTATTTTCGACAGTATTTATGACAGCTATAAAGGTGTAATCGTCTTTATGCGAGTATTTGACGGAAAAATAAAAAAAGGCGATAAAGTTCGTTTTATGGCTACCAAAAAAGAGTTTGAGACTGTGGAAGTAGGTGTATTTGGTGCGGGACAATTTATACCTACGGATGAACTATCCGCAGGAGATGTTGGTTATCTTACAGCAAGTATCAAAAATGTAAGAGATACTCACATAGGTGATACCGTCACCCTTGCCAAAGACCCTGCCAAAGAGGCTCTTCCCGGCTATAAAAAAGTTAATTCCATGGTTTATTGCGGTATATTTCCCGCAGACGGTTCAAAATACGGTGATTTAAGAGATGCTCTTGAAAAACTGCAATTAAATGATGCAGCTCTTAATTTCGAGGCGGAAACATCCGTTGCCTTAGGTTTTGGATTTAGATGTGGATTTTTAGGTCTTTTACATTTGGAAATAATACAGGAAAGACTTGAAAGAGAATATGATTTAGATCTTGTGACCACAGCACCTTCTGTAATATACAAGGTATTTTTAACCGACGGCACAGAAAAAGATCTTTCAAACCCCGCAGATCTTCCCGACCCTACGGAAATAGACCATATAGAAGAGCCTATAGTAACGGCGGAAATCATACTTCCCTCGGAATATATTGGCACTATAATGGATCTTTGTACTCAGAGAAGAGGTGTATATCTCGGTATGGAGTATCTTGAGCCTACAAGAGCTATGCTCAAGTACAGACTCCCCTTAAATGAAATAATATATGACTTTTTTGATGTACTTAAATCTCGTTCAAGAGGCTATGCCTCCTTTGACTATGAACTTGACAACTACGAACCTTCAAGGCTTGTAAAACTTGATATGCTTGTAAACAGAGAAGTTGTAGATGCTTTAAGTTTTATAGTTCATGAAGATTCTGCCGTGGAAAGAGGCAGAAAAATGGCTGAGAAGCTTAAAAAAGAAATACCTCGCCACCAATTTGAGATACCTATACAGGCTGCTATAGGTAATAAGATAATAGCAAGAGAAACAATATCCGCTGTAAGAAAAGACGTACTTGCAAAGTGCTACGGCGGTGATATTACAAGAAAGAAAAAGCTTCTTGAAAAACAAAAAGAAGGTAAAAAGAGAATGCGTCAAATAGGCTCTGTAACCGTACCTCAAAGTGCATTTATGAGCGTATTGAAATTGGACGAGGAATAAAATGGTATTATATATACACATTCCCTTTTGCAAAAAAAAATGTCTGTATTGCGATTTTTTGAGTTTTCAACCCGAAAACTATGAAGAAGCATATTTTGACAGCCTTATAAAAGAAATAAAGGAATTTACTTCCACCGAAAATATAAACTCTGTTTTTTTCGGTGGAGGTACACCTACTCTGCCAAATGAAAAGTATATATATAATATACTCTCCACGATCTATAAGAAATACAAGCTTTCATCCGAATGTGAAATAACTATAGAATCAAATCCCGGCACTTTGACTTTTGAAAAACTTAAAACCTATAGGTCTATAGGCATAAACAGACTAAGTATAGGTCTGCAATCCTCAAATGAAAAACATTTAAAAACTTTGGGTAGAATACATAGCTTAAAAGATTTTGAAACAAACTTTGAATATGCCAGACAAGCAGGTTTTGACAACATAAATACGGATATTATGTTCTCACTTCCCCACCAAAGTTTTGAAGATTTTTCCGAAGATATTGAATATATATGTAATATAGATCCCGAACATATTTCAGCCTACTCACTTATAGTTGAGGAAGGTACACCCTTTTACGATATGCCTCTCGATCTGCCCGATGAAGATACAGACAGAAAAATGTATTCTTATTGTATAGATTTTTTGCAAGAAAAAGGCTACCACCAATACGAAATATCTAATTTTTCAAAAGATAATAAAGAATGTTATCATAATAAAGCCTATTGGAAAAGAGAAAACTACAAAGGCTTTGGGCTTGGTGCCGCAAGTCTTTTGGAACATAAAAGACTTAAAAACACCGAAAATATAAAAGATTATATATCGGGTAAATATGTAAAAGAAACACAAAACTTATCAAAAGAAGAAGAAATGAGTGAATTTATGTTTCTTGGTTTAAGAATGACAAGAGGTATAAATATTATGGAATTTAAAAACATCTTTTCGGTGGATATTAAAGATGTTTTCGGTTTGGCAATAGAAAAACATGTTAAATGCGGACTTTTAAAACAAGAAGGAAATAATATTTTTCTGACAAGAAGAGGTATGGATATTTCTAATACTGTGTTTGTGGATATGATATGATCTTATAAAGTGATTTTTTATCGTATTTAAACAATATGGGTAAATTAGGCTCTCTGACTTCCTTTTAAAAAGGATTAGAGAGCCTAATTTTTTAAAGGGCACCCAATGTCATTAAGTTAAGGAAATAAAGAAATCCTTTAGCTACATTTTTATAATCAATTATTATCAAAAAAATGATGAGGTAGAATAAGAATTATAATTTCAAGAAAAAATTGCATCACAAGAAGACGATTT
>JAFSVK010000044.1 GCA_017444985.1 Bacillota bacterium | reverse complement strand
GAAGAAGAAGAAGAAGAAGAAGAGCCCGAGGCTGAACGGGAAGAAAGCGAAACCTACTCCGAAAGCGATGAGGAAGACACCAAAGTCGAAGAAAGTGAGGAAGAAGAGGAAACAGTAGAAGAAAAACCCGTTAAAAAAGGTTTTTTTGCCCGTATAAAGGAAGGTCTTTCGAAAACGAGAGAAAATATACTTTCGGGACTTGAAAACGTATTCAAATCTTTTTCGAAAATAGACGAAGAGTTTTACGATGAGTTGGAAGAGGCTCTTATAATGGCGGATGTAGGTGTTGAGACCTCGGGCTTTATAATAGAGAGTTTGAGAGACTATGTTAAAAAGAACAAGCTTACAGATACCGAGGATGTAAGGGAAGCTGTGGAAAATATTATAAGCGATATCCTTACAAGAGCGGAAGAACCTCTTGAACTTAAATCCCCTACGGTGATACTTGTTATAGGTGTAAACGGTGTGGGAAAGACCACCACCATAGGAAAGCTTTCATACAAGTATAAAAATATGGGTAAAAGCGTACTTCTTGCCGCTGCCGATACCTTCAGAGCCGCCGCTATAGACCAATTGGCGGTTTGGGCGGAAAGAAACGATGTGCAGATAATAAAGCACGAGGAAAACTCGGATCCGGGTTCCGTTGTTTTTGATGCTGTAAATGCGGCAAAAGCAAGAAATACCGACATACTTATTTGCGATACCGCAGGCAGACTGCACAATAAGAAAAATCTTATGGATGAGCTTAAAAAGATATCCAAGATAATAGAGAGCAAGTACCCCGAGGCAAATGTGGAGACTCTCCTTGTACTTGATGCCACCACGGGACAAAATGCCCTTCAACAGGCTAAACTTTTCAGCGAGGTAGCCAATATATCGGGCCTTGTACTTACAAAGCTTGACGGTACGGCAAAGGGCGGTATAGTTATAGCCATAAAACATGAAATGAACATACCCGTAAGATATATAGGTGTGGGAGAAGGTATGGAGGATTTGCAGGACTTCGATGCGGAAAGCTTTGCAAAGGCTCTTTTCGGAAAAAATTAAGGGATTTTAGATATGGATATTACGGTTAGGGAAAGTATCCCCTCGGATCTTCCAATCATAAACAAAATATTTAATTATGCCGTATTAAATACCAACTATAACCTTCGCATAGAGCCCAGAAGCCAAGAGGAGGCTCAGCAATGGTTTGAAAAGCACAAGGCGGAAAACTATCCCATACTGAGTGCGGTGTATCAAGGTGAGGTGGTAGGCTGGGCTTCTCTTTCTCACTTTCGGGAGTACGAGGGCTACAATACCACCGCCGAGGTCTCGGTATATGTGTCGAAAAGCTACCGCCACAGAGGTATAGGTACCATGCTTTTAACGGAACTTGAAAGAAGGGCAAAGAGATACAGGCTTCTTATTGCGGTGATAACCGATAACAACACAGCCTCCATATCCCTTCACAGTAGGTGCGGTTTTATACCCGTGTGTACTTTAAGGGAGATAGGTTGTAAAAACGGAGAATATATATCCGTAACACTTATGAGTAAGAAACTTAAGAATAATGTGATTTAGTGCAGTGTGGACGGTTTTGGGGGAAGTGAGTTTATGTATCATAGCGAGGAGCTTAAAAAAGACAGAGCTTTTATAGAAAAATGGGAGAGCATAGTATCGGATAAGACGGTCTTTATGGCACACTTCCTGGCGTTTTCCGCCTGTCTTGCGGCGCATGTAATGTATTTGATACTCTTTGCGGCGGCAGGAGTATGGGCAATGGTCATATTTAATGTATTTAGTGTGATTTTCTATATCCTTACCATCGTTTTAACGGGAAGGGTAAAGGATAATATGCACTTGGTATATGCCACCCTTACGGAGATAATAATACATGCTGTGGCGGCAACGATCTGTATAGGTCTCATACCCGATTTTTGTATGTTTTTGCTTATGATAATACCTTTAGCCTTTCTTATGCCCAATAAAAACAGGCAAGTACCCTTTGTGATAATGCTGGTTTCTGTGGGACTCTACGGCGTTTTGAGATTTAAATTCAGAGCCCCCGACAGTGCCGTATATAAGCTTGACGACACTGCATATTTGACCTTTCTCTATATCATAAATATTTTAGCGGGCTCTTTTGTACTTATATATGTGACTACTATCTACACCTTTATGCGGCGATATATGGAGTGTAAAATAAGGGTGCAGACAGAACAGCTTAAATTACTGGCATCCACAGACCCTCTCACAAAGCTTTACAACAGGCGAGAGATGGGGACGATATTGGAAGGGGTTCGGACAAACTGCGGTGAAAAGAATACAAAGTATGTTGTGGGTATAGGGGATATAGATGGCTTTAAACAAATAAACGATACCTACGGCCATGATTGCGGAGATATGGTATTATCCACCATAGCAAAACTTATTACCGACTCCCTGCCAAAGGGCGGAAATGCCGCAAGGTGGGGGGGAGAGGAGTTTCTCTTTGTTCTGCCCGATACCGATATAGAAGAAGCCTTAGCCACCTCGGAAAAACTAATAAAAACAGTGGAAAACCACAGCTTCACAGAAGACGGTATACAGTTTAAAGTAACGATGACTGTAGGTATATGCGAGGCTTTATCGTCGGAGAATACGGAAAGGGTAATAGACACAGCCGATAACAGACTCTATGACGGTAAGAGAAGCGGTAAAAATAAAGTCGTGTATGAAGATTAGTTGTTGCCGAAAATGGTCCTGCATTTGCATGGACACAAGAATTAATACTAATTCATTATAGAAAACTTTATATTTAACAAATGCTATGGTACAACTTGTAGGGAACGACCCGCGTGTCGTTCCGAAGGGAGTAGGCACTGTTTTGCTTTGAAAAAATATAAAGATCACTATGGAACTTTAGTATAAAGACATAAGGGAACCTCTAAAAACTCATAAATCGTAAAATTGGCTATCTTGCAAAGGTTAGTCGTCAATGTCTCTCACCAATGCTCTACATTGGCTTCGAGCCATTTCATAGTCCTCGAACAAGATATCTCAATTTTACTTCAATAGCACTTTTTAGAGGTCCCCATAAATGAAAGGAGTAAATTTTATGGAAAAACCTGTTTTTATGCTTGCTGTTGTTTTTACAATTGCTATTGTATATGCAATTGTTGCAAGGGTAAGATATTCCAAACTTCAAAAGGAGAAACTGAAAGAATACACCGAAGAAGCCGAAGCTGTGGGTTTTGAAAAAACGACAGCCGTAAAAAATTATATATGGTTTGACGAAAACAGGCAGAAATGGGCAATTCCCACAAAATTACCCTACTACCTGAATAAATATGCGGTCATAAAGGAAACAAAGGTATACGATTACGGCGATATCGTTAACTACGAATTGTTACAAAACGGAAATGTGGTAACAAGAGGCGAGCTAAGTGTGAGCGGTGCCTTGGTGGGAGGAGCCTTATACGGCCGCCTCGGTTCCATGATAGGTGGCTTGAACGGAAAGAGCGTTTCAAGAGCTACCTGCACCGTTATGAAAATAAAAATAACGGTAAACGACACAGTCGCACCCATAGTATACATCGACCTGATAAACTCCGAAACCACAAGAGACAGCGCTATATATGTTGCCGCCTGTGATTCCGCACAGAAGATACTCTCCATGCTGGCTATTATAACAAGAGAAAATGCTCCCGTAGTTGTAGAAAGAAAAAGAAGAAAAACAACAACTTCTTCATCTTCTGCCATAGACGATTTAAAGAAATTAAAAGAACTTTTGGATATGGGCGGGATTACCGAGGAAGAATACAATCAAAAGAAAAAAGAACTATTGAATCTTTGAGAATTAAGGGCTAATATTCCTCCGAAATCTAAATATGAGAAGAAAAAAACAATGTCATTATGTCAAAACCTTCTAACAATCAGAACGGAACGACCCACGTGTCGTTCCGTTCAGAGTTTTTTGAAAGAAAATGTAAAGATTACAATGGAGGTTTAGTGTGAGAGCATGTTCGAGGACCGGAAAATGGCTCTAAGTAAATTAAAACTTTCCCAATTTTAACATCTATACACCCAGAATTTCACACAAATCACCAATATATTTAAGCCGAGCACAATCAACCCATTTATCTGAGTTTTTTGTGCTCCTTCTTTTTGCACACTTTGAAAGCAATCTCAGCACTTGACGTTGTGTATACCAATATTTAAAAACCTCATTACAATCTGTAGGGAACGACCCGCGTGTCGTTCCGTTGGGAATCGTCGGTATTTGTGCTATAAAAACATAAAGATTAAGTTTAAAAAGTGTTATTGAAGCAACACTGAGAAATATTTTTACACCTTGCCTATGACCTTCTTATACCTACCCTTAGGCAAAGGCAGTTCGTATTCATATTTTTCAAGTATATTTGCAACTACGGCCTCATCTTCTCCTCCTTCTGTGGGAACCCTAACTTTATCACCGATATTAACATCGTCTATATTAAGTAAATAGTCATAATGCATTTCCTCCAGGGCAAAATAAACAGAGGCGAGCCTGTATTTTTTGCCCGAATTTGCAGATGAATTAAATACCGGTGTGCCGAAGATCTCAGCTTGTATATCAAAATTAAGCATAAATGCTATTGCAAATTCATTGGAAACGGGTTCGTAGTGGGGATAGATACTGTCAAAATAAATAGGGGTATCAATATTTTGCGGCTCTTTTATATAACCGTTTTTCACGGTGATATTAAGAGTTTCCAACATACCGCAAAAGCCGGTATCGGTATCTGTTATAAATAATTTCGGAGGATATTTTTCATCAAATGAGGCAACGAGGCGTATTGCAAGTTTAATATCGCCATTTTTCTTAGGTTTGATATTAAGTTGTAATTTACGGTACTTTTGCATATAATGCTTTAAAAGTTCGTATATATCTATATATGATGTTTTTTGGGGCTTTGATACCTTCTCGCTTTTGAGCATATCATTAAGTCGTTGCTTTATACGTTCTGCAACGGAAGGGTCTCCGTAGTAATTGTATTGTAACCTCTGTTTTATGGCAAAATCAGCTTGGAGAAAGTATTTATAAGCATCATCGTAATCTATATACTCGCTATGGTATCCTTTTTCCACATAATCTCCCAAACGCAGTGCTATATCCGCAAACTTACAATCAAATATCCCGTTAAGTATGTATGAAAGATTTTCATGGTAAAGCTCCCGTATAAGGGAATAGGCTATATCGATGTTTTTTACGACACCATAGCCGTGAACAAACATATCCGCAAGTTTATAGCGTGATTCATATATGTATCCCGCGGCACCGACAGAAAAATATTTGAAAGCTTCATCATACTTTGGCTCCCCATTCCAACACCTTCCGTAGTAATATATATATCCGAGTGTATTGGCATATTTAGCTTCTCCCGTCAGCTCATACAACTTTGTGATGCACTCGAGGGCTGTGTTCCAATCACATTCGTAGGCGGGATCGCCACCGTAACAGCCATAGCCTTTACGGAGAAGCGCGGAAATGTTGTTTTTTGGTATAAGTTCATCTATAAATTTACGGTAAAGTTCCAATTCCAAAGGAGATGCTTCTTTTAGTCCGTCCTCACTTCCGAGTATGCTGATATAATCTTCCTTATCTTCATCGGGATACTCACGCTCAAGAATACTTTTATTTTCGGTGGCTATTATATCATCTATTTGTTTTTGTACCTCTGATAAAGTCTCAACTATAGGATCGGCTTCCTCATCCCTAAGTTCATCGTATATCGCACAGAATTTACGGGAAATAATATCGCCCCGAGTTGGAAGATATTCTATCATTTCAACATTCTTTGGAGTCTCTTCAAACAGAATACTGTCATTGGAGTCGTACATAAGCTCGTAAAGGGGAGCACACTATTGTGTTCGTACGGTTTCATTACTGTCTCCCGAGGCTCGGATGTTTTTTATTGCTATAAGGAAATCGTTAAATGTTATGGTATAGGGGTTCTCCAAAACTACAGGTGCATATTCGGGATTATCTTTTATAATTTCAGACCATTTTATTTCATACCTGCAAAATTTCCTCATCTGTTCATTTGTGAGTACAATGGGAGGCACATAGTTTAAACGGGTAAGAGGAAGTGTCTTTTCATCATATATGCCTTCTACCCATACCCGGGCTTTTTTATTGTTTATTTGTTTAATAATACCTTGGTGATTTTTTCTTTTAAAGAGAAATGTCACTGTATCTCCTTCTTTAAGCTTATGCATTTTTGACACCACCTTTGTTATCTGTTTGTGATATGTCGTAATTAGTTTTTATGAATTGTGATTTATTTATAAAAGTTTATTGACCCAAATCAATTTTTAGCTAAAGCGAAAAAATTGATTTTTCCGGCATTGGTTTCGATAATTACTAATATTGTCTTTGTGGCGGAACCTCTCCGTCAGCTAAAGCTGCCACCTCTCCGTCAGCTGTGGCTGTTCAG
>JAFSVK010000043.1 GCA_017444985.1 Bacillota bacterium | reverse complement strand
TGTTCGAGGACTAGGAAATGGCTCGAAGCCAATGTAGAGCATTGGTGAGAGACATTGACGACGTACTCGGGCAAGATAGCCAATTTTACGATTTATGACTTTTTAGAGGTGCCCTTTAGTATTCCTTTGCCACAAATAGTCGCACAAGGTATGTTTTGCCTACCTGTCTTGCACCCTTTATAAGGGGGTGTGAAATATCACACCCCCGGCAAAAATGAAATTTTTGCCGATAAACAGCCGTTCTGCGCGCCTCTTTAAGGAGGCACTTGCCCGTCTGCAAGGTATAAAAAATAAAAAATTCGAAAGGGGTTTCGATTTTTTTATTTTTTTCCTCATTCGAGCGGAGCCCGAACTCCGGATTTAAAGTCTGCCGACGGCGATAATGTTTATAAATTATACAACAAGGGGGCTGTGATAAACACATTTTGTTTTTTCACAGCCCCTTTTTTTCCCTTTTCTGTTTTAAAAGTTTATCGTACATTTTTCTCTTAAGCATAGTAACCCCTCGCTTTCTCTTGTGTTTTACTGCAGTTTTAGGGAAAAATCAAGAGCTTATGCATAAAATGGGATGCTTAAAATATACAAAAATGCATATTTTAGGATATTGAAATATTCAAAAATTTGCATATTTTAAAATATTCCTTATGCAGAATGCTGCATTAAAGCAAAAAAGATATCCTATCCCATAAGACAGTATTTTACGGTTGAAAAACCATCGAAAATATTGTATCATTATACACGATATGAAATTTTGAACCGAGGAGAAGAAATGCTGTATATATGTGCAACTCCCATAGGAAATATGGAGGATATAACTTTAAGGGTGCTGAGGATATTGCAAGAGGTGGATATTATTGCCGCTGAGGATACCAGACAGACTTTAAAGCTTTTAAATAAATATGATATAAAGACACCGCTTACAAGCTACCATGAGCATAACAAGGAAGAAAAGGGACCCATACTTGCGGAAAAACTCTTAAATGGTGTTAATATAGCCCTTGTTTCCGATGCGGGTATGCCGGGTATCTCAGACCCCGGGGAGGATCTTGTAAAGCTGTGTATAGAAAAAAATATAGATTTTACGGTCTTGCCGGGGGCTACGGCGGCTGTAAATGCCCTTGTTTTAAGCGGATTCAGTACAAGAAGCTATGTTTTTGAAGGCTTTTTACCCAAAAATAAAAAGCAGAGAAGGGCGGTTTTGGAAAAGATAGAGGCGGAGGAGAGAAGCCTTGTTTTCTATGAAGCCCCTCACAGACTTGTAGATACCTTAAAAGAAATAGCCGCCTACACTAAGGAAAGAAAAATAGCGGCGGTAAGAGAACTTACCAAAAAGCATGAGACCATACTTAGGGCTACGGCGGAGGAACTGGCGGATATTTTTGAAAAAGATGCACCGAAGGGTGAGTTTGTACTGGTGGTGGAAGGGAAAAAACGAGAAGAAAAGAAGGAAGACCCTCTCACTCTCTATGACAGCTTTATATCCGAGGGCTTCGGTGAAAAAGAGGCAATGAAAAAAGCAGCCTCTCTTACAGACCTTGGCAAAAGGGAAATATACGCCCTTATATTAAAAAGAAAAGAAGAAAAGATATGAAAAAATTATTGTTTTTAATTATATTTACACTTTGTTTTACCGCTTGCGGGAAAAAGGCAGAGCAGGGGGAAGATGGGGGCATTACCGCTTCCATAGAGACGGAAGAGGGTGAGATACTCTTTTCGCAAAATGATTTTGGCTTTTACTATCCCTTTGAGGAGGAAGAAAACGGCGGAAGTGTCATAATGGGCCTGGGTATGGCTGAAAGCTCTCTTGGAAAAGGTCAGACAGCGCAAGCCTACATGGAGGGTTTCAGATACGAGACAAAAAAAGAAAGTGTGTACACATCCTTGGGAGATGGAAGCGAGCCTAAGGAAGAGGAGCTTATATATTATATATCCTATATGGGAGGAACAAAGCCTGTATACACCTATAAAAACATTTCCACAACAGGCTTTTTATCAACGGAGAACACCAACTGTTCAAAGGCGGAGGATGTTATAAAAGCCTACGGCATAGATACGGAAAAAGAAGAGTACAAAGAAGACGTAAAGGATGAGAATAACTACAATATAGTCCTTCTTTTTAACCGAAACGTTACCTCAAATGCCGTGGAGGAAGACGGAGAAAACAACCTTGCAAGAGTAAACAAGGCAGTTACAAGGAAGATCACTCAAAAAGGCGAGAGCATAAACCAACAAGGGATATACGCCAAAATGAGGTTTGCCGTTAAAGACGGCTATGTACACGGTATAGATATATATTGTATGGGGGAATAGTTTTTTGGAAAATATAAGAGAATACCTTGAAAAAAACACGCTTCTTTGCGACGGAGCCTTCGGCACCTACTTTGCCTACAAATACGGTTCGGCTCTTATGCCCGAAAAAGCAAATACAGAGGATGTGCAAAAGGTTTTCGATATACACAAAGAGTATGTGCAAGCAGGGGCAAAGCTTGTAAGGACGAATACCTTTGCCGTAAACGAAAAATACTTTGATAAAAAAGAAGGGGAAAGGGCTATAAAGGCTGCCTGGGAAACGGCAAAAAAAGCTTGCGGCGAAAATGCCTTCATCGCAGCCGATATAGGAAATATGCCTGTGGGCTGCAAAGACGGCTACATAAGAAATGCGGAGGTCTTTGCGGATATAGGGGCGAAAATATTCGTATTTGAAAGTTTGGACAACTTTGAAGAAGTAGAGAGTGCCGCAAGATTTATAAAGGAAAATGTAAAAGACAGCTTCGTTATGACACAGTTTTGTGTAAATATGCACGCCTACACTTTAGACGGCATAAGTGCAAAAAATGTAATACGCAAGGCTGCGGAAAGTGAGTATACCGATGCTGTGGGCTTAAACTGCGGTATAGGACCTATGCACATGTATGAGGTGTTGAAGTCTTTGAAGGTGGAGGCGGATAAGTATTTTACAGCTTTCCCCAATTCGGGTTATCCTACGGTGGTGCAGAAAAGAATGTACTTCTCCTCCGATAAGGCTTACTTTACAAATGCCGCGGAAAAATGTGTTAAACTCGGTATAAATATCGTAGGAGGCTGCTGCGGTACCACACCGCAAAATATAGAAGATATAAGTAAAAGGGTGAAACTTGAAGGCACAAGAAGAAAATTTGATTTTCATCAAAGTGCAAAAGGAGAGGAAGGAGAAGAAAAGAGCAAAAAATTCTTCTTTGAAAAGAAGGGCAAAATAATAGCGGTGGAGCTTGACCCTCCGAAGGATACAAATGTAGATGCCCTTATGGATACCGCCAACTTCCTTAAAAATAAAAATGTGGATGTCATAACCTTTGCCGACTCCCCCAGCGGAAGAACAAGGGCCTCTTCCACCCTTATGAGCTTGAAAGTTAAAAACGAAACGGGTATAGATGTTATGCCCCATATATGTTGCAGAGATACCAATGCCATAGGTATCACCGCCCAAGTTATGGGCGCCTATATAAACGGGGTGAGGAATTTCCTTATAATCACGGGAGACCCTGTGCCCATAGCATCCAGAGACAGTATTAAAAACGTTTTTAATTTTGACTCCGTAAAGCTTATGAATAACCTTAAGGAATTGAATGAGGATGTATTCAAACAGGAGAATATATGCTACGGAGGTGCCCTTAATTACACGGGAAATATTGAATTTCAGCTGAAAAGGGCAAAAAAGAAAGAAGAAGCGGGGGCTTCCTTTTTTCTGACGCAACCCGTATATTGCAAAGAGGATGGTGAAAAAATAATATACCTTGCCCAAAACCTTAAAGCTAAGGTGCTTTGCGGTATAATGCCTCTTGTAAGCTATAACAATGCCAATTTTATTAAAAACGAGATAGCGGGTATAAATGTGCCCGAAAGTGTTTTAAATATGTTTTCTCCCGATATGACAAAGGAAGAGGGGAGAAAAAAGGGCATAGAACTTTGTGTGGATATTATGAAACAGACTGCAGACTATGTAGACGGATATTATTTTACAATACCCTTTAACAGGCTTGAAACGGCTAAACAGCTTTTGGAAAGGATCCCGATATAAATGGGCTATGCAGGTATTATAACCGAAAATACAAATACAAACGTAGATAGGCTATTTACATACAAAATACCCGATGATATGAAAATAAAAGAGGGTATGTGTGTTAAAATACCCTTTGGAAAGGGCAACAAAATAATAAGAGGCTATGTTGCGGAAATTTATGATACCGTAAATATAGAGGATGAAAAGCTAAAGTACATAGTAGATACGGAAAGCGGAGAAGAGGTCATAAGCCAAAAAAGAATGTCTCTTGCTCTGTGGATGAAAAATAAATACTACTGTTCTTTAAGCAGCTGTGTACAGTGTATGTTGCCCAAAAAAGTAAACGAAAAGCTGGACTACAGGCTAAGCCTCGGAGAAAATACAGGCATTAAAGTAAAAGGGGAAAAACAAAAGCAAATACTTTCCGAAATGGAGGGTAAAGAGTTTGTGCTTTTAAGCACCCTTAAAGAAAAATACGGTAATGTTTCGCAAACGGTGGAAAGCCTGGTAAAAAGGGGTATACTTGTTAAAGAAGATGTAAGAAAATACAGGGGAAACATTAAAGATATAGTTAAAAAAACACCCCCCGTGCCCACCGAACAGCAAAGGGAAGTGCTTTCCGTAATAGAAAAGGCAATAGATGAAAAAGACATAAAGCCCATACTCATAAGAGGTGTTACGGGTAGCGGAAAGACGGAGGTTTATTTAAGGACCATCGAAAAGATAATATCTTTGGGGAAACAGGCTGTAATGCTTGTGCCCGAAATATCCCTTACACATCAGACCGTGGAAAGGTTTACATCAAGGTTTGGGGAGAGAGTTGCCGTGACTCACTCGGGACTTTCCTCGGGAGAGAGGTATGACCAATGGTGCAGAGCAAAAAAAGGGGAAATAGATGTTATGATAGGCCCTCGCTCCGCTCTTTTCACACCCTTTGAAAATTTGGGGGCTGTGATAGTGGATGAGGAACACGAGCATACCTACAGATCCGAACTTACACCTAAATACGATGCGGGAGAAGTGGCTGAAAAGCTGGGGGAGATATACGGCAGTATAACGGTACTCGGCAGTGCCACACCCTCTGTTTCCACCTACTACAAAGCCCTTGAGGGTGAATATAAGCTGACCCTTCTTACAAACAGGGTAAATAATACCTACCCCGATGTTGAAATAGTGGATATGAGAAAGGAATTGAAGGCGGGAAATTTCAGCGTTTTCAGTTCCAAATTAAGAAATTTGACCCAAGAGACTCTTTCTAAGGGAAAGCAAGCCATATTTTTCTTAAACAGAAGAGGCTATTCGTCCTTTGTTTCCTGTAGAAGCTGCGGCTTTGTTTTAAGGTGCGACAGGTGTGATGTAAACTACACCTACCATCTTAAAAGCGGTACCCTTTCCTGTCACTATTGCGGAAGGAATACGGCAGTACCTACTCTTTGCCCCGTATGCGGTTCAAAGTATATAAAATATTTCGGCATAGGTACGGAAAAACTTGCAGAGGAGACTTTGAAAAACTTTCCCGGATGCAGGGTACTTCGTATGGATACCGATACCACCTCCGTAAAGGGTGGGCACAAGAAAATACTTGATGCCTTTGCCAAAAAAGAAGCGGATATACTCATAGGCACACAGATGATATCAAAGGGTCTTGATTTCCCCGATGTATCCCTTGTGGGTATAGTAGCTGCGGATATGTCCTTAAACGGAGGAGACTACAAGGCATCAGAAAACACCTTTCAGCTTGTAAATCAGGTGGCGGGAAGAGCGGGAAGGGCGGAGGATAAGGGCAATGTTGTTATACAGACCTACTCCCCCGATAACTACAGCATAGCCTGTGCCGCCAAAAACGATTACACCGCCTTTTATGAGCAGGAGATTCTTTTCAGAAAACAAATGGGCTATCTGCCCTTTGTAAATGTTTTCAGGGTACTTTTCGAGGGAAAGGATCAATCCGAGACCATAAGGCAAATAAGAAGATTTCACGGTATTTTATTGCACTATAACAAAAAGGGTAAATTTTCTCTCTACGGGCCAAACCCCTGTAATATAGAAAAGCTTAACAATAAATACCGCTGGCAAATAATAGTAAAATATTCCCTTGAAGAAAATTTGAGAAATTACGTGCTTTACTGCCTTGAAAAATACAAGGAAGAAGGTAATACAAGTACGTGTAACATAAGTTTATATATGAATCCCAACAATATGATATAGGAGGCTAATATGGCTATAAGAAAAATAAGAACGGAAGAAGACGAAATACTCAGAAAGCAGTGTAAACCCGTAAAGGACATAAACCAAAGGATGATCGATTTACTGGATGATATGGCAGATACCATGTACGAGGCGAACGGTGTAGGCCTTGCCGCACCCCAGGTAGGTATATTAAGGCAGATGGCTGTTGTGGATGTGGGAGACGGCCTTATAGAGCTTATAAACCCCGAAATAATATACACCGAGGGTGAACAATCGGGCTATGAAGGTTGTCTCAGCGTTCCGGGGAAAATGGGTATCGTTACAAGGCCTTTAAAGGTGAAAGTCAAAGCCACCGACAGAAAGGGTGAAGAGTTTGAAATAGAGGCGGAGGAGCTTAAAGCAAGGGCTCTTTGCCATGAAATAGAGCACCTTTCGGGACATCTTTATATCGAAAGGGTAGAGGGTGAGCTTATAGATGCGGCTTCTCTTAATGATGATGAAGAGGAGGAAGAGGATGTATAATATAGTTTTTATGGGCACCCCCGATTTTGCCGCAAATATACTTGAAAGAATGGTAGCGGAAAAAAAGTATAATATAGTCCTTGCAGTATCTCAGCCCGACAGACCCAAAAACAGGGGAAAGAAGCTGCAGCCCACAAGTGTAAAGGTAGTTGCGGAAAGGGAAAATATACCCGTATATCAGCCCGAAAGCGTTAAAACAGAGGAGTTTTATGAAACTTTAAAGGCTACCGATGCGGATTTTTTTGTGGTGGTGGCTTACGGCAGGATACTTACGCAACAGGTTTTGGATATTCCCAAAAAGGCATCCGTAAATATACACGGCTCCCTTCTTCCCGAGTACAGGGGAGCGGCTCCCATACAAAGAGCCATTATAGACGGGAAGCAAAAAACAGGCATTACCACCATGCTTATGGCTAAAGAGTGCGACTGCGGAGATATGCTTTTAAAAGCGGAGACCGATATTGAAAAGTATGACACCTACGGTAGCCTCCACGATAAATTGTGTGCCTTAGGTGGAGAGCTTATTATAAAGACCCTTGACGGCTTTGATGACATACACCCTCAAAAGCAGGATGATAACCTTGCCACCTATGCGGATATGATACACAAGGATACGGGCAAGATATGTTGGAGCAAAAACTCCCGTGAGACAGAGTGCCTTACAAGAGGCTTAGACCCCGCTCCCGGAGCCTATACCAACTACGGTGATGAGGTTTTGAAAATATGGAAATGCCAAGTGCTTGAAGACAGGTACGAAGGCGAGTGCGGCAGCGTCATAACCGCAGACCCCAAACAGGGACTTATTGTAAAAACGGGAGATACCGCTTTAAAAATACTTGAGATACAGGCAAAAGGCGGTAAAAGAATGAAAACAGAAGATTACTTAAGAGGCCACAGCATAGAAGTTGGCAGTGTGCTTGGTAAATAAAGGGGAACTCTAAAAAGTGCTATTGAAGTAAAATTGAGATATCTTGTTCGAGGACTAGGAAATGGCTCGAAGCCAATGTAGAGCATTGGTGAGAGACATTGACGACGTAATCGGGCAAGATAGCCAATTTTACGATTT
>JAFSVK010000042.1 GCA_017444985.1 Bacillota bacterium | reverse complement strand
CGGATAAGCCTTTCGGTTGATATTCAGTTTTTCATCAAACGGGTACAGCCTTGACTTCCTTGCTTAATGCAACAACTTCTTCCATCGGCAATCCGCTGTATAAAGAAGTCTTTTCTATGCCCAAACCGTCTTTAAGCATTGTTAAGGCATTTTTTACGGCGTTTTTGTGTTCGCCTTTCTCAATACCTCTGTTTTCAACTTTATCCATTACTTCACACATATTCGCACGCTCCTCTCTGTGAGTTCTGTAATATTCCACCTTAAACCTATCATCATCGGCTAAATTGCCCATAAGTAAAAGCAATTCCCATATATGATTTATTTCATCTGTCATAGGCTTATATTCGCCCGTTTCACGCATTTGCACAAAATAATCAGCAACTATCTTGAAGTCACTTTTAAACTTGTTTACCGTTTCCCTTGAAAGATAGGCTACATCAATAACATTTATCTCATAGTTCTTGACAAACGGCTTTAATTTCTCGTTTATATTCAAACAATCAAGGATAGATTTGTTTGTTGACCACCTTTTCATTGAAAAGTTCAGCACAAATGTTATCACAGGGCAAGGCGGCATATCGCTTGCAAGCATATATTTGTACGATGCACCGTCATAGCTGATAACTCTTAATGGCATTGTCGGGTCTTGCACCGTCTGATTTTCTATGCCCATAAACGATATTATAACATTTTCCTTTACCCATTTTTTGGTAACATCTCGTTCCTGCTCTTTGGTCTTGGCGTTTTCAACATAAAACGAATTGGGATTGACATCCTCCAGATCGTTCTCGTTTATTACTTCATCGCCGCCAAAGATAAACACATTCATCATATCCGAAAACACATCATTGAAACTTTCAAGGTGCTTTTCCAATATATCTTTTTCGTTGCTCATATCGCTGTCCTCTCATAGATAATATATATCTCTGTACTTATATTATACATCATAGCATTATTGTTTTCAACAGAAATTTTATTATTTTATGCAAAGTACATCAAATGCCTAAACCGCTGATTTTCTTTATTTTTATATGTTCCGCAATAAATTGATTAGGGGGCAAATAATTATTCCAACAATGTTCGGCATCCGGAGAATTTCCGCAGCTCCAAACTACATTCCCCGCATCCGCATCGGAATTTAACCAGTCCTTTATATTGGAGTCACCCCAATAATTACTGCCGTATTTTTGGCGATAATAGCCCACCGCATCATATCCGAAACTACCTCTGTTATGGCTTCCGCTTGTGTTTGTACCTCCTGCATCAAAGGGCTTTATTGCAAGTATCCTGTCACTTAACATTAAAGGACCTTTGTCATCATAGGCAATACATCTCCAAAGTATAGGCTCATCCAAGTAGGTACCCATTTGGTAGTAGGCTCCCACCGTAACGGAGTTTAGAGCAAAAGGTGTAAGCTCACTCTCCTGCGCAAAGGCTGCCAAAGTGCCTGAAAACATAAAACAAGCGCTTAAAAGCATACCTACAAAGGTTTTAAAAGTTTTTCTTTTCATATTATTTCCCCTTTTTTTACATTAAAAAAACTCCGAATTTCGGAGTTTCTCTTAGTTGCGAGGGCCGGATTTGAACCAGACGACCTTCGGGTTATGAGCCCGACGAGCTACCGGACTGCTCTACCTCGCGATATAGTGGATGGAGAAGGATTCGAACCTTCGAAAGCTGTGCTAACAGATTTACAGTCTGCCCCCTTTGGCCACTCGGGAACCCATCCATACAAAAAAAGCCGATGACCGGACTCGAACCGGTAACCTGCTGATTACAAGTCAGCTGCTCTGCCAATTGAGCCACATCGGCAAAAATTCGGCAGCCACTTATCTTCCCGGGCAGTCACCCACCAAGTATTTTCAGCCGCTTAGGTCTT
>JAFSVK010000041.1 GCA_017444985.1 Bacillota bacterium | reverse complement strand
CTATTGAAGTAAAATTGAGATAGCTTGTTCGAGGACTAGGAAATGGCTCGAAGCCAATGTAGAGCATTGGTAAGAGACATTGACGACGTACTCGGGCAAGATAGCCAATTTTACGATTTATGACTTTTTAGAGGTTCCCTTTATAAATATTTGTTTTTCCTATCCCTGAGCCATATAGTTATACCCATAGCAAGGGCTATTACCGCACCGCTTGCTATATTTATGATATCACCCAGGTATATTGCCTCTCCGTTTACTACGGCAAAAAGGAAGCCGCAGGCACAAAGGCTGTAGAGAAGAAGCCCCGCAAAAAAGAAGGACCAAGGATATTTACTTTTGAAAGCTCTGTATATGGCAACTCCGCCCAATATTATAAGCAGGCTGTTAAATATAAGAGCACTTACAACATAAGCCATTATTCATATAAAGGGTACTTCTTAACAAGCTTTTCAACTCTTGAAGCGACCTCATCCTTTGTACCCTCAAAGTCTTTTGCCACCATTGTTATAAGGTCTGCTATCTCTATCATATCCTCTTCTACCATACCTCTTGTGGTAACAGCGGGAGTTCCCAAACGTATACCGCTGGCGATACCGGGCTTTTCGGGATCGAAAGGTATAGCATTTTTGTTACAGGTTATACGAACGGCATCAAGTCTTGCCTCAAGTTCCTTTCCCGTAATATGCATGGGACGAAGGTCCACAAGCATAAGGTGGTTGTCTGTACCGCCCGAAACTATGGCAAAACCGTTTTCCACAAGTCTGTTGGCAAGTACGGAGGCATTTTTAACTACCTGCTTAGCGTAAGCCTTGAAGGAAGGATCCAAAGCTTCCTTGAAACAAACTGCCTTTGCGGCGATAACGTGCATGAGAGGACCACCCTGTATACCGGGGAATACAGCCTTATTTATCTTCTTGTATATTTCCTCATCATTTGTAAGTATAAGACCGCCTCTGGGTCCTCTTAAAGTTTTGTGGGTGGTGGTAGTTACCACATCCGCATAGGGTACGGGGCTGGGATGCTCGCCTGCAGCCACAAGACCCGCTATATGAGCCATATCTACCATAAGGTATGCGCCCACTTCCTTAGCTATAGCGGAGAATTTCTCAAAATCTATTGTTCTTGAATAAGCGGAAGCGCCTGCAAGTATAAGCTTGGGCTTGCACTCAAGAGCGATCTCTCTTACCTTATCGTAGTCTATGCAGCCGTCTGCCTCGTTTACTTCGTAAGGTACCACATTGAAATACTTACCGCTCATATTTACCTTTGAACCGTGGGAAAGGTGTCCGCCGTGAGCAAGGCTCATACCCATGTAAGTATCTCCGGGTTCCATAAGGGCAAAGAATACAGCCATATTTGCCTGAGCCCCCGAGTGAGGCTGAACATTGGCATACTTGGCACCGAAAAGCTCACAAGCTCTGTCTCTTGCCAGATCCTCCACTATATCTACCTTTTCGCAACCGCCGTAATATCTCTTTCCGGGGTAACCTTCGGCATATTTATTGGTAAGCACCGAACCCATAGCTGCCATAACAGCCTTTGAAACAATGTTCTCGGATGCTATAAGCTCAATATTGTCTCTCTGTCTTGTAAGCTCCTGATTTATTGCGGAACAAACTTCCGCATCTACTGCCTTAACTTCATTTAAGTCGTACATTTTTATCCTCCTTGGATTGAAATTTGTAGGGATATCCCCATTTCCCCCTATTATAACAAATTTGTTACAAAAGGTCAACACAAAACCTTGGAAAGAAAACCATTGAGTATCTTAGCGTAATTTTTCAATTCGTAAATCTTTCAATTTTTGTAACAATATTCAAAAAAAGTAGACATTATATTTTTGATATGGTATAATACGGAAAAGGTTTAATGTCTTAAAGAGGTAACCACGTACATGAGTTGGTTCAGCGAACAAATATTGCAAAGAAAACAACAGGATGATATAGTTTTTAGGGACTCTATGTCGGAGCTTGTAAGCTCTGTCACAGGGCGTAGCGAGGCTGCGGCTTTTTTCGGTATCACTTCGGATAATAACGAAAGCTTTAACCTCATACTTCGTTTTTTCGGCATAAAAGACAAGGAGATACCCTCCTCTCTTACGAATATAGACGATAAGCTTGACTATATTTTCAGACCCGATGGTATAATGTATCGTAAGGTGGAGCTTAAGGGCAATTGGTATAAAGATGCCTACGGTCCCCTTCTCGCAAAAAGAAAAGACGACTCTCGTCTTGTGGCACTGCTTCCCAAAATAAACGGCTATGTTTTTTTTGATGATGTAAAGGGCAAGAACATAACCCTTACCCCTAAAAATGCCAAGCTTTTTGACAGCGATGCCTTTGTTTTTTACAAACCCTTCCCCTTAAGAAAACTAAACTTGGGAGATATACTTAAATACATGGCAAAGTCCATAGACCTAAACGATATACTCTCCCTCTGTTTTGCCGCCTTCGGCGCTACCTGTGTGGGTCTTTTGTTTCCCTTTTTCAACAGGTACCTTTTTTCAACGGCGGTAGAGAGCAAAAGTATATCGGTACTTTTATCCATAGCGGTATTTATGGTGTTTGCTTCCTTTTCCCGTATACTTTTGGGTATAGTAAGAGATATAGCCACTCTTTCCGTAGGCACAAAAATATCCATAGGCTCAAAGGCGGCGGCTGTAATGAGGATGCTCTCTCTTCCCGTAGGATTTTTCAAAAACTATTCCTCGGGAGAACTTTCGGAGAGGATAGACTATATATCCTCATTTTGCTCCTGTGTTGTAAACTGTGCCTTTTCATTGGGTATCACCGGCTTGTTTTCCCTTATATACATAGGACAGATATTTTTCCTTACTCCCGCACTTATGCCCGTAGCCTTAAGTGTGATACTCATAACCTTTGTGCTTTCCACTATAGCGGGGCTTTGGCAGATGAAAATAAGCAGACAGCGTATGCTTTACACCTCACAAAACGGTGGTTTAAGCTTCGCCCTTATATCGGGAGTGGAAAAGATACGCCTTGCGGGTGCGGAGAAAAGAGCCTTTGCCAATTGGGCAAAAAGCTACGGCAAGCAGTCACGCTTTACTTACGACATACCCTTTTTCCTAAAGATAAATACCGCCGTAAATTCAGCGGTAAATCTTGCGGGAACACTTATAATATATTATACTGCGGTCAAAAACCATATAGCCATCCCCGACTACTATGCTTTTTTGACCTCCTTCGGTATGGTAAGTGCGGCCTTTGCCACACTTTCAAGCATAATACTTACAGCAGCCGATGCAAAGCCTATGCTTGATATGTTTATGCCCATACTTAAAGAGGAACCCGAACTTACTCAAAACAAGCAGGTCCTCACCCACTTAAGAGGAAAAATCGAAATAAACAATGTATCCTTCACCTACAAAGAGGGTATGCCAAGCGTTATAAAAAACTTTTCCCTTAACATAAAGCCCGGCGAGTACGTGGCTTTGGTGGGAGAAAGCGCCTCGGGGAAATCCACCCTCTTTAAGCTTCTCTTAGGTTTTGAAAAGCCTCAAACGGGTGCCATATATTTTGATAACACCGATATACAAAATATAGATATGCGCTCTGTAAGAAGACAAATAGGCATAGTTATGCAAAGCGAGAAGCTTTTCCGTGGGGATATATATTCAAATATAGCTCTCACAGCCCCTTCTCTGACAATGGATGAGGCTTGGGAGGCGGCTGAGACCGCAGGTATAGCCGAGGATATAAGACAGATGCCTATGGGTATGTTCACACTTATAACAGAAAACAACTCGGGTATATCGGGAGGGCAGCGGCAGAGGCTACTCATAGCAAGAGCCCTTGCTTCAAAGCCTAAAATACTTATGTTTGACGAGGCCACAAGCGCCCTTGACAATATAACACAAAAGAAAATATCGCAAGCCTTGGACAAGCTCAAATGTACAAGGATAGTGATAGCACACCGCCTTTCAACGGTAATGGAATGTGACAGGATAATAGTCATAAAAGAAGGAAGTATTGCCGAGGAAGGTACCTACAAGGAGTTGAGCGAGAAAAACGGTGTATTCGCCCAACTTGTAAAAAGGCAGAAAATATAGGGCAAACAGGAAAGGAGAGATATAATGAATATGAACTTAGGCAAAAACATTAACGATCTTAACCTGACAAAGATCACAGGCGGAGCCTCGGGTGGATCATCCATCACCTCCATAACCGCTGTGGGTATATTCACAAGAGTCGGGGCAAAACTTGAAAAATGTCCTAAATGTGCAGGTTCCCTTAATGATGGGATATTCACCACCGATAACGGCAGAACGGCATACTACGGTCAAAGATGCACAAGCTGTTCGGAAGTATTTGTATACGGAAACAATATAATGTAATATAAAGGAGAAAAAAAATGACGATCACAAAAGACCTTAACGACAAGAAACTTACAGTAGCCCTTGAAGGCAGACTTGATACCGCTACCTCCCCCGAGCTTGAGGCATCTCTCAAGGAGGATATCGACAATGTAACAGAGCTTGTTTTTGATATTTCAAAGCTTGAATACATATCTTCCGCAGGTTTAAGAGTACTCCTCTCATCTCAGAAGATCATGAATAAGCAGGGCAAAATGACAGTTACGGGAGCAAATGAGTCCGTTATGGAGATATTTGAAGTCACGGGCTTTATAGACATTCTCAACATAGAGTAATATATGCGGTGCGGCATTTCATACCGCACCGTATTTTATAATTTTACCACCATCCTATAAGGAGAAATACTTATGAAATCAGATATTATACAACTTGAAAATAATACCGACGTTTTGGAAAAGATACTTGAAGAAACCGAAAAAGCTTCCAAATACGAGGGATTAAATACCAAGCAGATAATAAGAGAGCGACTTCTTGCAGAAGAGCTTATAAATATGCTCCCCGAACTTTTGGAATATTGTAACGGTAATTTCTGGGTAACTACGGAAGGGAAAAAGATCTCCCTCCATATAAGCGTTACCTTAGATGACATATTCTCTGCAGACAGAGAGAAACTTATGGAGCTTTCCACATCAAAGACAAATGCCTCCGCAAAAGGTATCGTAAACAAGATAAGGGCAGCCTGCGAGATGATGCTTATGGACTATGTATCCTTATCCGCCGATGTACCCACCGACTTTTACAGTATGGGTATGATGGGAGAGCCCTTTAACTACTATATCAGCAGTTGGTCCTTGGATATGTACAGACAGGCTCTTGAAAAAGAAGATGATGAGCTGGCTTGGGACGAGCTGGAAAAATCCATAATAGCAAACATCGCCGATGATGTTATAGTAGGTATCATAGGCAAAAATGTAGACATTATCGTAGTAAAGGATTGGGAAGATAAAGCCTAACAGATCCTACTCCCATAAAATAAGGGGGGATAATATTGTTTGTAATGATATTTAAAATGAGCTTTATAAGCCTACTCTATGTAACACTTACCCTTCTGTTTTGGGTATGGACGGGTAAGGAAAAAAGAGAGATAACTCTTATAAAGCGAATCGCAATAGGTGTGATATACGGCTTTTGTGCCATACTTTCCACCCATTACGGCGTAGATTACGGCGATATGCTCTTAAACCTAAGGGACGTGGCTCCCTTGGCGGCAGGTCTGTTCTTCGATCCCGTTTCGGGTATCATAGCGGGACTTGTAGGCGGAATAGAAAGGTATATAGCAGGTACCTACTTCGGTATAGGTGCATATACTACGGTAGCCTGCAGTTTATCCACCTGCCTTGCGGGCTTCCTTGCCGCTTTTCTTAACTTTAAGGTATACAAAGGAAGAAAACCCTCTCCCTTCTATGCCTTCTTTATGGGTGCGGTAACGGAAGTATTTCATATGTATGTGGTGTTCATAACCCACAGAAACGATATGAAAATGGCATTCCATGTAGTACGCAGCTGTGCCATACCCATGATAACTTTTTCGGGAATAGCCATGGTGGTCTCGAGTATATTGCTTTATATACTCTCGGGGAAACTTAAATTAGGAAAGGTCAAGCTAAAAAACGAAGATATTACCATAAGCGTAAAATTTCAGATATGGCTCTTCTTCTCCACCGTTCTCCTTCTTCTTGTGACCTCCGCCCTATCCCACTCCATACAAACAAGAACAGCCGTACAAAACGCTCAACAGACCATACTTATAAATATTGAAGATGCAAAAGATGACTACGAATACACCATAGCCAATTACAATACTGCTCGTAATTTCGTAAAAGAAAAACTTTTTACCGATGCAAGAGCCATAGCCTCTGCAGTGGAGTATTTCGGTGGTGTGGACAATGTAAGTGACGATGGACTCAAAAACCTTGCCCAAATATATGGCCTTTACGAAATAGATTGCGTATCAAAAGACGGTTTTGTGGTCCACTCTTCAAATCCTCTTTCGGTAGGCTACGATATGAACAGTGACGACCAGTCCCGTCCCTTCTTGGAAATACTCGAAGGAAAAAAGACGGAACTTGCCCAAGACTTTATGCCCTCGGGAAGAGATAAAGAGCTTTCCCTTATGTTTGTGGGCATTGCAGCCGAGGGCGGTCTTTTACAGGTAGCCATAAGCGATGAACTTCTGCAAAAATTCTCCTCCGTTACGGAGTATAAAACAAGACTTGGCGACAGACACATAGGAGAGAGCGGAAGGATATACATAGCGGATAAAAACGGAGATATACTTGAGGGCGACCAAGCAGGCAAAACCATATACGACTTAGGCTTAACAAAGCACAATGCCGATAGTGGTGAGTTTTTTACTGCCAATGTATTGGGTGAAAAGAACTACTGTTATGTGGAAAGGTTTGACGATAGCTATATGCTCATAGCTGCCATGCCCTATTCGGAAATGTTTTCCGACAGAAACGCCTCCGCATACGAAACAGGCCTTGCGGATATACTTTTATTTACCGCAATATTCGTAGTTATATATGTCCTCGTTCAAAAGATAATAATAAACGATCTGGATAAAATAAACTATTCTCTTGACAGAATAACAAACGGAAATCTGAGTGAAGTCGTAAATGTGCGTTCTTCCAGCGAGTTTGCCAGCCTCTCCGACGATATAAACTTGACCGTAAAGGCTCTTAAAGGTTATATTGCAAAAGCGGAAAAGAAAATAGAAGAAGAGTTGGAATTTGCCAGACAGATACAATCTGCGGCTCTGCCTAAAAACTTCAAATTCCCCAGAGATGATTTTGAGATTTTCGCCCTTATGGATCCCGCAAAGGAAGTAGGGGGAGATTTCTACGACTTCTTCTTTGTTGACAGCAACAAATTGGCTCTTGTTATAGCCGATGTGTCGGGTAAGGGTATTCCCGCCTCCCTTTTTATGATGAGATCCATGACCACCATAAAAAATCTTGCACAAGCGGGAAAAAGCCCCTCGGAAGTATTTTTTAAGGCAAACAACCTTCTTGTCCAAGGAAACGATGCGGATATGTTCGTAACGGCATGGATGGGTATTTTAGACCTTGAAAGCGGAAAAATGGTATGTGCCAACGCAGGTCATGAGTACCCTGCCATAAAGAGAAAAGACTCCCAATGGGAACTTTACAAGGACAAACACGGCCTTGCCCTTGCGGCAATGGAAGATATGCCTTTTAAAGAGTACGAGATGACTCTCGAGCCGGGAGACAGGCTCTTTGTTTACACAGACGGTGTTCCCGAGGCCATAAACGAAAACGAGGAACAATTCGGCACCGACAGAACACTAAACTGCCTGAATGCCGCCACAAAGAGAACAATGACCGATACCCTTCCCTTCATAAGGGAGTGTATATCAAGCTTTGCAGATAAAGCCGAACAATTCGACGATATTACCATGCTCGGCTTTGAATATAAAAAAAGGACTGGAGATGTATGATATGGCAGAATTAACTATAGATGCAAAAACCGAAAATCTCCCTCAAGTATTTGAATTTATAGAAGAAAGTCTTGAGGGTTGCCCCTTTAAGCTTGTGTCCCAAATGAATCTTGTGGCAGAGGAAATTTTTGTAAATATTGCCAGCTATGCCTACAAAGACAAAGAAGGTAAGGCCATAATAAAGGTGGATGTGGATAACAACACTCTTACACTTATATTTGAAGATAGTGGCGTTCCCTTCGATCCTTTGCAAAAAGAAGACCCCGATACAAGTGCCAATGCCGAGGAAAGACAAATAGGCGGTCTGGGTATATTCCTTGCCAAAAAACTTACCGACAGCATGGAATACGAAAACAAAGACGGCGTAAACAGATTGCTTTTAACGAAGAAATTTTAAGGAGAAAATATATGAAAGTATTGATGTTAAACGGAAGCAGAAGAGAAAAGGGTTGTACCTATACCGCACTTTCCGAGGTGGCAAGTGCCCTTGAAAAAGAAGGTATAGAAAGCGAAATATTTTTTGTGGGAGAACAGGCTGTAAAGGGTGATATAGACAGCCTTGTAAAAACCATAAAAGAAAAAATGGAAAAAAGCGACGGCCTTGTAGTAGGCTCTCCCGTTTATTTTGCAGGACCCACAGCCGAGATAAAGGCAGTACTTGACAGACTTTTTATGGGTGACGGCAGTTTCCTCAAACTTAAACCTGCCGCAGCCGTTGCCTCTGCAAGAAGAGGCGGCACCACAGCTACACTGGATGTTTTGAATAAGTATTTCAGCTACGCCCAAATGCCTATAGTATCCTCCCGCTACTGGAACATGGTACACGGCTCCACCCCCGAGGATGTGGAACAGGACACGGAAGGTCTCCAAATCATACGTGTCCTGGGTAAAAATATGGCTTGGCTTTTAAAGTGCATAGAAGCAGGCAAAAACAACGGTATACCCGCCCCCGAAGCGGAAGATAAAATATTTACCAATTTTATAAAGAAGTAAGTTTAAATTATAGTCATCTCAAAACACCGACGGAACGACATGTGGGTCGTTCCATACAGGTTATATCACAGTTTTGGAGTATTTTTGGAATAATTTTCACTTTTGAATCTTAAAATGAGGCTGTGAAAAGCAAATGCTTTCACAACCTCATTTTTTATGAAAAATATAATATTTTATACTATTTACTCTAAACTTTCTTCGGGTATTATGGCTATTTCCACAGCTTCTTTGTTTGTGGCATATCCTACATATACCTTTCCGTCATATACGAAACTTTTTGCATAGTGAAAGCCCTTCCTTTTGGCTTTTCCCTCATACACTACCTCCGGGTCGCTTGCATCACTTCTTATGAGATAGGCTTTATCAAAGAGCATACCCTCATCGGATAAGAGTATGGCAAGGGGGCTTCTCAGCTTATTATCTACGGGGCTTCCTACCATAAAGGCTTTGCCATTTGAGAGGTTGCCCGCACTTTGCTTTGTTCTGGCATCGGGTACCGCAGTGTCCGTGACCTCGCTCCAATTTTCTCCCATGTCGTTGCTGAAAGCAGCCTTTTTAGTGTAGGAACTGTCCTGATCCCTGAATATCATTACAAGTGTACCGTCTTTTCTTTGGAAGAGGCTCGGCTCCATTTCTCTTGAGGTATCTCCCGAGTCTGTGGGAGTGAAGTTTCCTTTTTTCCAGCCCGTTACACCGTCTTTATTATCCGTATATATAGGGCAAACCATAAGACCTTTTTGGAAGTGGGCGGCATTTACTATCCTGCCGTTCGGAAACACATGGGGATCCTGCTCAAATACGGCATCAAGTACGGTACCGTCAGCCATGGTAACAGGCTTCGGTTCACTCCAGGACTCTCCGTCTGCGGAGTCAACATAGTAGGTAAAACCGCCTCTGGGGCTGATATTATCCGGCCAAAAATTGATGTATGCCACAAGCCTGTCTCCTGTAGAATACCAACCTGCGGAGGATGTATAGCCACCCTCAATATTTACAGGCAGCTTCTTCGCCTCACTCCAACTCTTGCCCTTATCCTCGCTTACCGCATAGCATATATGAGTATCGGGAGCATCCTCATCTACGGCGGAGCTTTGCCACTGACAGTAGAGTTTACCTTGGAACTCGGCTATACATACACCGTTACAATAGTGTTCGGACTCTTCTGTTGCCTGCCAAACCGTAACATTTTCCATACCCGTAGGATAAGCAAGAGACAGAGTATCCTTATTTTCTTGTTCTAAAAGACCGTCTTGGGTTTTAAGTACATAACCCTTAGCGAATTTGTAAATATCCTCTGTCTGCCCCTCAAAAAAATTCAATATCGCTATCCCCTCCCCAAGTTTTGCCGTCTCACCTGCATAAACGGAGTTCGACACCGCCAAGGCAAGGAAAAGTGTCGCTGCTATTTTGCCCTTCATATTATATTTTCCCTTCTTCTTCAAGACTTGTTTTTATCTTACTTGCAAATCGGTCTGTCATACCCGCTATAAAATCGGCAACCACCCGCTCTTTGATCTCGTGGATGGAGTCTGCATCGTATCTTTTGTAAAATTCTTCGGGAAGAGTGTAGAAGTGATGGTAATAGTAGGTAAAAAGTCTACCCAACACATTTCCGTATTCTTCTCTTTCTCTGCTGAGTTTCCCCGAGGAATATACATTATCAAAAAGGTATTTCCTTAGGCCGTACAAAGCCTGTCTTGCCTCTTCCGAAAGTATGATATCATTCTTATCTCTGCTGTTTTCCGTAATGTCATTTATAAGAAAGTTTATTCTTTCGGCGGAACTGTGACCGAGAACTTGCGTACACTCTATGGGAAGTTCTATCTCGCTTATCATACCCGAGCGTATGGCATCGTCTATATCGTGGTTGACATAGGCTATCTTATCGCTTATTTGCACTATCTTCCCCTCTAAAGTTGAGGGAGAGCCCGCACCCCTATGGTTTAAAATACCGTCTAATACTTCTATGCTTAAGTTTAAGCCCTCACCGTCTTTTTCTATCTTTTCCACTACTCTTATACTCTGCTCATTGTGGTGGAAACCGCCCGGAACCACCCTGTTAAGATCCGCCTCACCCAAATGCCCGAAGGGCGTATGTCCCAGATCGTGTCCGAGGGCTATAGCCTCCGTAAGGTTTTCGTTGAGCATAAGGGCACAGGCTATAGTCCTTGATATTTGAGATACCTCAAGGGTATGGGTAAGTCTTGTTCTGTAGTGATCTCCCTCGGGTGATATGAACACCTGAGTCTTATGCATAAGCCTGCGAAAAGCCTTTGAGTGTATTATCCTGTCTCTGTCTCTTTGGAAACAGGTCCTTATATCACAGGGCTTTTCGTACTTCACACGCCCCAAAGAGTTTGTACTTAGGGTAGCAAAGGGAGAGAGTATTTTTTTTTCATTTTCTTCGGTTTGTTCTCTTATAGTCATTTCAGCCTCCCAAAAACAAATGCTGTATAAGTATTTTAAAGCCTAAAAATATAAGTATGCCGCCTCCCAGTATAGAGGCATATTTCTCGGCTTTTTCACCTATCTTCCTACCAAGTGCCACACCCAAAAACGAAAGTATGAATGTTACAACACCTATTACCGTTACGGGAAACCATATCCCTATATCCAAGAAGGCAAAGGTCACACCCACCGCAAGGGCATCTATACTTGTAGCTACGGATAAAAGCAGTAGTTCACCAAGCTTTATTCCCGTACTTGTTTCTTCCCTTTCCTCCTCCTTTTTGAAATACTCTCCGATCATATTTATACCTATTACACTGAGAAGGAAAAAAGCAATAAAGTGGTCTACAGCTTTTATATACTCCGAAAAAAGTCTACCCGTAAAAAACCCTATAACGGGCATAAGCGCCTGAAAAACACCAAAACTTACCCCGTAAATAAAAGCATCTTTTTTTTGTACGGTTTTGGAGGCTACACCCTTTGACACGGAAACCGCAAATGCATCCATGGCAAGGCTTACCGCCAGTAATAATATTTCCAATATTCCCATAAAAACACCTTCGACAATAGGGGATGTGATACCACATCCCCTATTTTTAGTACTGACCTACTTCAGCCTTTTCTATAATAATGTCTTCAAGGGGCTTGTCGTTTTCCCCTACCTTTACGGAAGCTATGGCATCTACAACATCCATACCCTCCGTAACCTGTCCGAATACGGTGTATTGAAAATCAAGATGGGGTGTTCCGCCCTCTTTCTTATACTGCTCTATGGCAGCCTTGGGGAACATATCTCCCGTAGTCAATTTAAAATCTCCCTTGGGTGACTCATAAGCGACCTCATCCGCACTTTGAGCGTACTGCTCCAACATCTGCTCCGCTTGAGCATCAAGCTTGCTGTTTTGTACGATGTAGAACTGGCTTCCTATACTGTCGGGCATGGAAGACTGTGCCATACAAAGAGCACCTCTGAAATGCTTTAAAGCAAGAGCAGGCTCAACACCAAAGCCTCCGCCCCATATACTTTCTCCGCCTGTACCGTCGCCCTTAGGGTCGCCGCCCTGTATCATAAACTGGTTTATAACTCTGTGGAAGGTCAAACCATCGTAATAGCCTTCTTTTGCGTGGGTAACAAAGTTTTCAACAGCCTTGGGAGCATATTCGGGGAAAACTCGAAGCACGATATCACCCTTGTTGGTATGTAAAGTAACCTTTGTATCTCCGCTCTTAGGTTCCGAAAGCTGAGGCAGAGTATCCGCCTTTGTATCATAGAGCGCCTTAGCTCTTTCATACACAGCCTCCTCTTCCTCGGCAGACATTTGCGTATCTTCTCCGCTTTCAACGGAGGATGCAGCTTCCCCTCCTTCTTCGCTTGAAACGGAGGATGTTACCTCGGTACCATCCATGTCCGTATTTACGGTCTTTAATGTATTGCAACCCGAAAGTCCCAATATTACTGCTATTGCCGATGTTAAAATCTTGATCTTCATTTCTTTTCCTTTCGTTTTAAAGTCAGCTGACCTACTATTATTTTACCTAAAAAAAAGGGCTTTACGCCCTACAACAAAAATCCGAAATGCCGTTCCCGCATTTTCGACACCTAGTTCTCACCAGGTGGGTATCCGCAAGTCGGCTTTCTGCCCTCCGCTGCCCAAAGGGAATTAGCTTGCGGCCCGGCATCTGCCTACTGTATGGGACCCCGTTTATGTCATGTAGGTTCAAAACATACAGGTTCACGAGCATTTCAGAATTTTTAGTATCTAGATTATACTACATTTTTTTTATTTTTTCAATAGGTTTTTCAAACTTTTTTTATATTTTATTTGATATACCCTTTGGAATTTAGGGTGCCTCTAAAATTCCCGTACAGCAAAACAATTTTGCGGTACGGGAATGGGTATGCGGTTAGTCGCTTTTTCTGTAACCTCTAGAAAATACTACACTTCCTTATACTTTTTCAGTTCCTCTATATAAATATCGCCTATTTTACTCATTTTGTGGTTTTGTTTTGTGATATAGCCTATGGTGAGGGGATCTTCTTCTTTTAGCTTGATAGCCACAAAAACATCCTTTATGGCACTGCTTTCCATCATGATGCCCGTGCCTATGGAATAGCCGTTTAGTTTTACCAAAAGTTCCGCCGAGGTAGCTCTGTCGTTGGATTTTATAAGTTTATCATAGTTGTAGTCTCCCAAAGCCTCCTCCGAAATATAAAACTCTTTTTCACTGCTTTGATCGAAGCTTACACAGGGATAATCTTTGAGCATATCCAAAGAAACTATCTTTTCATTGGCAAGAGGATGGTTCTTTTTAACGTAGGCGTAGGTCTCCCTTACCATAAGAGGTGTAAATATGAGATTATACTCTCTGAAAAGCTTTTTCATAAGTTTTTCGGAGGTGGAAGAATAGGAGACCACACCTATCTCGCTTTTTAAAAAACGTACATCGTCAAGTACTTCTTCTGTTTTTGTTTCATGCACCGAATATATATATTTTTCTTCGGGATTTTTTTGCAATGCCGCCACAAAGGCATGTATGGCAAAAACATAGTGTTGCATGGATACCGAAAAACGGCTTTTATCTTTATCGGTATAAAGGTATCTGTCCTCTATAAGCTCAAACTGTGTTACGGCACGTTTGGCAAAAGACACAAATTCATGTCCCGCATCCGTAAGTATTATACCCTTGTTGCTTCTTTCAAATATTTTTACGTTCAGTTCATCTTCAAGGTCTCTTATACTTGTGGAAAGGGCGGGCTGAGATACATAGAGCTTACTTGCCGCCTTTCTCATAGATGCGCTTCTTGCCACTTCAAGCACGTACTTAAGCTGTAATATGGTCATTTATATCACCACGCTTTCTTTTATTCTCTTCATACATTCTTCAACAATACTCCTGGGGGATGCCACATTTATCCGCTGAAAGCCTCTGCCGTTCTCCCCAAATATTTTTCCGCTGTCAAGCCAAAGTTTGGCATCGTATATTATCCTTCTGTCAAGTTCTTCCCAATCTATACCCGTACCTCTGAAATCCAGCCACAAAAGATAGGTAGCCTCCCCTTCTATGACCTTCACACCTTTTAAATGCTTTTGGGTAAAATCCTTAACATAGTTTATATTATCCTCTACATATTTTAGCATACTGTGATACCATGTGTCACCATTTTCGTAAACACTTCTTGTAGCGGTAAGACCCAAGGTAGAAAGCTGGCTCATACCCGCCGCATCTACCTGATGTCTGAATTTTGCTCTGAGTTTGCCGTTGGGTATAAATATATTGGATATAAGCATACCTGCGGTGTTGAAAGTTTTGCTGGGTGCGGTGCAGACAACGGCAATATTTTCAAACTCCTTTTTAACGGTGGTAAAAACAGTGTGCTTGCCCTTAAATACAAAGTCAAAATGTATCTCATCACTTACAACTATCACGCCCCGTCTTAGGGCAATATCCCCAAGCCTTTCAAGCTCCTGTCTTGTAAAATCTCTTCCCGTAGGGTTTTGGGGATTGCAAAGCAAGAAAAGCTTTATACCGTGCTTTACTATCTTTTCTTCAAAGTCCTCAAAATCTATATGGTATTTATTGTCCTCTCCCGGTACCAAGTCATTACTTATGACCTTTCTGCCGTTATCTTCTATCAC
The DNA here is from genome assembly GCA_017444985.1 of Bacillota bacterium. Lineage (GTDB taxonomy): Bacteria > Bacillota > Clostridia > Lachnospirales > CAG-274 > UBA3680. Next base: position 21,028 of record JAFSVK010000041.1, on the reverse strand, counting down.
CTCGGAAAAAGGGTAGTATACAGGCTGTTGTATAAGTACTCCGTCGCCTTCTTTGGTGTAGGCTTTTACCGCCATAGCAAGAGCAAATACCACTCCGGGAGTCTTTATGAGCCACTGCCTTTCAACATCCCAATTGTGGTGCCTTTTCATCCAACCCTTTACTGCCGAAAAATATTCCTCTCTCGTTTCCGTATAGCCGAAAATACCATGCTTTGTTCTTTCAATCACCGCATCTTCAAGATAGGAAGTTGTTTTAAAGTCCATATCCGCCACCCACAAAGGCAAAACATCCTCGGGCATACCTCTGCGGTCTGCAAAGTCGTACTTTAGGCAATCGGTGTTTTTTCTGTCTATAACTTCATCAAAGTTCAAATTTTTTTCTGCCATATCATAAGCCTCCGAAAACCTTATTCAATTCTTCTATAAGATCTTCCTTATCTTCTATACCTACGGATACTCTTAAAGTTCTGTCGGTAATGCCGTTTTTAAGGCGTACCTCCTCGGGTACATCCGCATGGGTCTGAGTGGTGGGATAGGTTATGAGAGTTTCCGTACCTCCCAAACTTTCCGCAAACTTTATCATCTTTACTCCTTCAAGTATTTTCAGAGCCTGCTCCTTTGTCTCCACATCGAAGGTTATCATAGAACCAAAGCCTCTTGCCTGCTTTTTCATTATATCATAGCCGGGATGTTCGGGAAGCCCCGGATAGTATACCTTCTTTACAACAGACTGTTTTTTTAACCACTCCGCAAGACAAAGGGCATTTTCCTGTGCTCTTTCCATTCTTAAACCCAGGGTTTTGATACCTCTTAGCATAAGCCAGCTGTCAAAGGGAGAGAGGCCCGCACCCGTGGTTTTTATAAGGAAACGCAATTTTTCCTGTATTTTTTCATTGTTTGTCACTAAAAATCCCGCTATGGTATCGTTGTGTCCTCCCAAAAACTTAGTACCGCTGTGTACCACAACATCCGCCCCGAGAGCCAAAGGATTTTGGAAATAGGGGGAAAGGAAGGTATTGTCAACTATAAGTATAAGAGAATGTTTTTTTGCTATAGCCGATATTTTTTCAATATCGGAAACATTCATCATGGGGTTTGTGGGTGTTTCTATATATATAGCCTTTGTATTTTCTTTTACAGCCTTTTCTATATCATCTTGTGAACAGTTCAATGTTGTAAACTCAAGACCGTTCTTTTTTGATACATTTTCAAAAAGCCTTATGGAGCCGCCGTATAAGTCCGCCTCTGCTACGATATGATCTCCCGGTTCAAATATTTCCGTTAAAAGAGATATGGCAGCCATACCCGAGGAGAGAGCAAAAGCATCGGTACCTCCTTCAAGTGTACAGACCACCTGTTCAAGCCTCTGTCTTGTAGGATTTTGAAGTCTGCTGTAATCAAAGCCCGTGCTTTTCCCCACAGCCTCATGAGCATAGGTAGCACTTTGATATATGGGATAGCTCAAGGCACCGTAATGTTCGGTAGTACCCTCACTTTCCTCAAGATGTAAACAGCGTGTATTAAGTCCTCGCATATATTATTACCTCCGTATTATATTCCAGTATTTAAGTATAATTTTATAATATTATTTGAAATTCGTATAATTCAAGTAGGTTATCGATAGCTATAAATAAAACTTATAATAAACTCTCTTTTCCTTGGAGACCGACCTTTATACAGTGTAAGAAACCCCCATTTTTACCTACATTTTCGATCTTATTCCCATAATATAAAAATCATATTAAATTTTAGAGTGAAATTTTAAATATAATCTATGAAATAGAAGAAAAAATTTAAAAATATTTTGTGATAGCTTTAGCTTATTATTGACTATAGATTTTAGAAACTTTTCAAATGCCATATGTTGTGGTAGGATAATCATACCAAATCACTATGAAATAGGGAAACCTCTAAAAACTCAACAGCAGTTTTTAGAGCTCCCGCAAAAAAGGAGAGATCATCATGAGCGAAATCAAAGAATCAGCATTGCAACTTATCGGCAACACACCTATACTTAAGCTTTCACGCTACAGCCAAAAGAACGACATCAAAGATGCCACACTTTTGGCAAAGCTTGAGTACCTCAATCCCGCAGGCTCGGTAAAAGACCGTATTGCCCTTGCTATGATAGAGGATGCAGAGAAAAAAGGTATACTTAAACCCGGTGCTACGATAATAGAACCCACCAGCGGTAATACGGGTATAGGTCTTGCGGCGGTTGCTGCGGCAAAGGGTTACAAAGCTATACTTACCCTTCCCGAGACCATGAGCGTTGAAAGAAGAAACCTTCTTAAAGCTTACGGTGCAGAGCTTGTACTTACAGAGGGCAAGGCAGGTATGAAGGGTGCCATAGCAAAGGCAGAGGAACTTAACAAAGAAATAGAAGGTTCCGTAATACTTGGGCAGTTCGTAAACCCTGCAAATCCCGAAGTACATAAGAACACCACAGGCCCCGAGATATACAAACAGACAGAGGGTAAAGTTGACATCGTGGTAGCAGGTGTAGGTACGGGCGGAACTATAACGGGTGTAGGCGAGTATCTCAAATCTCAAAACCCCAATATAAAGGTTGTGGCTGTAGAGCCCGAAACAAGTGCGGTTTTATCCACAGGTGTGGCAGGTGCTCATAAGATACAGGGTATAGGTGCAGGCTTCGTACCCGATGTACTTAACACAAAGATATACGATGAGATAATACCCATAAAGAATGAAGATGCCTTTGCAGAGGGCAAGAAGTTTGCCATATCCGAAGGTATACTTGTGGGAATATCCTCCGGTGCCGCTTTAAAGGCAGGAGAGATCTTAGCAAAAAGGCCCGAAAACAAAGGCAAGACCATAGTTGTTATATTACCCGACTCGGGTGACAGATACCTTTCAACGCCTTTGTTTAACTCATAATCATATGGGCACCTCTAAGCACTTTTTAGAGGTACCCATATTTTATACACGGGAGCACTCCCAGAGATACTCCCGTGTAATATTTTATTCGGATAAAGGAGAGTATATGGCTAATACATACGAGAATTTACAAAATTCACATCCTTGCTTTGGGGGGCAAAAAAATAACGCAGGCAGAATACATCTACCCGTAAGTCCCGGATGTAACATCGCCTGTCGCTTCTGTGAAAGAAGTATAAACACCACGGAAAACAGACCCGGCGTAACATCGGAAATATTAAAGAGCGAAGATTGTGTCGAAATACTTGAAAAAGCCCTGGAACTTTGTCCGGATATAAGAGTTGCGGGCATAGCGGGTCCGGGAGACACTCTTGCAACAGACCATGCTCTTAACACATTTAAAATAATAAAGGAAAAGTTTCCTTCCTTAATAAAGTGCATGAGTACCAACGGACTTTTGCTCTATGAAAGAGCGGACGAAATTATAGAGGTAGGTATAGACTCCCTTACCGTCACCGTAAATGCCGTAGATCCCGAGATAGAGGCAAAACTAAACAGCCATATCATCTACCACGGCAAGAAAATAGAGGGTGCGGAAGGTGCAAAGATACTTATTGAAAATCAGCTTAGGGGAATCAAAAAAATAAGTGATGCAGGCATAACGGTAAAGGTCAATACCGTACTTGTGCCCGAGATAAATGGGGATCATATTGAGGAGATAGCTAAAAAAGTAAAAGAAGCGGGGGCTAAGATATACAACATAATCCCCCTTATACCTCAGTATGAATTTAAAGACTTTAAGGCTCCCGAATGTAAGGATATAGACCTGGCAAGAACAAGAGCCTCAAAGTATATAGATGTATTCAGACACTGTCAACACTGTCGTGCCGATGCGATAGGTGTGCCCGGGAAGAGTGAATTTTCACAGCAGATATATTTAAACAGGCTAAAGGTAAAGGAGACTTTTTCCCATGGATAAACAGAAGATCGCCCTTGCCTCCTCCGACGGTATAGTGGTAAATAAGCACTTTGGCAGAGCCTCAAGTTTTTACATATACGATATTGAAGAAGGTAAAGAGCCGAATTACATCGAAACAAGACTTGTTACTCCTATATGCGAAACGGGAGAACACGACGAAAATAAACTTGAAGAAAATCTGCTTTCCCTTAAGGATTGCAGTAATATAATAGCCGTCAGGATAGGACCCGGAGCCAGAGCAAAAGCCGAACAAATGGGTATAAACTGCTTCGAGATACCCGGGCTTATACCACAGGCTATAGATAAATTACAAAATTATATAAAACTCCAAGAGTTGTTAGAAAGGAAATTACAATGAGCGAAATAAGACAGATTGCTATTTACGGAAAAGGTGGTATAGGTAAGTCCACCACAACACAAAATTTAACCGCAGGTTTGGTAGAGCACGGGAAAAAGGTAATGGTAGTAGGCTGCGACCCCAAAGCCGACTCCACAAGACTTCTTTTAGGCGGTCTTGCACAGAAAACCGTACTTGACACCATAAGAGAAGAAGGTGAGGATGTTGCCCTCGACCGTATACTTAAAGAAGGCTTCGGCGGTACAAGATGTGTGGAATCCGGTGGTCCCGAGCCCGGTGTAGGCTGCGCGGGAAGAGGTATCATCACCTCCATAAATATGCTTGAAAACTTAGGTGCCTATACGGATGATCTTGACTATGTATTTTACGATGTTTTAGGCGACGTTGTCTGTGGTGGTTTTGCAATGCCCATAAGAGAGGGTAAGGCAAAGGAGATATACATTGTAGCCAGCGGTGAAATGATGGCTCTGTATGCTGCAAACAACATATCAAAGGGTATTCAAAGATATGCAAGAAGCGGCGGTGTAAGACTTGGCGGTATAATATGTAACTCCAGAAACGTAGACAGAGAGTTAGACCTTTTAAGAGCCTTTTCAAAGGAACTGGGTACCAAGCTTTTATACTTCGTTCCCAGAGACAATGTGGTCCAGCATGCGGAAATAAACAAGAAGACCGTAATAGAGTACAGCCCCAATTCAAATCAGGCTCAGGAATACAGAAACTTGGCTCAGGCTGTAATAGAAAACACCGATTTTGTAATACCTACCCCCATGACTCAGGAAAGACTTGAAGAGATACTTATGGAATACGGTATGATGGAACTTGCAGACGATTACAAAATTTGATAAAGGAGAAAGAATATGCCCGTATACAAATCTATATCGGAACTTGTGGGAAAGACCCCACTTTTAGAACTTACAGGTTATGAGAAAAAACACTCTTTGGAAGCAAAAGTACTTGTAAAGCTGGAATATTTTAACCCTAACCAAAGCGTAAAGGACAGAATAGCCCTTTCTATGGTGGAAGATGCGGAGAAAAAAGGCCTTTTAAAGCCCGGTTACACAATTGTGGAGACCACAAGTGGCAACACGGGTATAGGCCTTGCCGCCATCGCCGCTTCAAAGGGATATAAATTCAGAGTTTACGTTCAAGATAATGTAAGCGAGGAAAGATTTAAAGTTATACAAGCCTTTGGAGGTACTACCATAAAGCTTTCCGAAGAGCCTGTAGTGGATAAGGTGCTTAAAGAAACAGGGGGCGATTTTGTAGCTGCTATAAATGCCCTTCGCTCCGAAGTACTTTCAAAGGAAGAGAACATATTTTTTGTAGACCAGGTATCAAACCCCGCAAACCCTGCCATACATTTCTCTACAACAGGTCCCGAGATATGGGAAGACACCAAGGGCGAGATAGACATCTTCGTTGCAAATGTAGGAACAGGCGGTACGGTATCGGGTACAGGCAAGTTTTTAAAGAGCAAAAACCCCAATATAAAGGTAGTTGCCATACAACCTGGCCCCAATTCTCTTCCCGGTGATGCTAACCCCACTCCCGAAGAGATAACGGGTGTACATCCCTTTGAGGGCGTACCCGATGAGAGAATACCCTCAACCATGGACAGAAACATTTACGATGAAAAGTTTGAAGCTGAAACAATAGATGCCTACCTTACCGCAAGAGAAATAGCAAAAACAGACGGTATACTTGTGGGCACTTCCTCGGGAGCTGCAGTTTATGCCGCAGTACAGCTGGCAAAGCGCCCCGAAAACAAAGGCAAAACAATAGTAGCGGTATTACCCGATACGGGACTTAGATATCTTTCCACAAATCTTTTCAATGAAGATTATGTAGGATAAGGAGGAAATATGGCTATAAATCTATCCAACTCAAATATAGCAACAAGAGAAAACAGAATAGGCTCCATTACAGGCTATGTAGGTACTTTAAAAGACCTTGCCACGCAAAGCAGTTGCGGGACCCTTAAGGGATGCTCCAGATGTTTTTCACAATCAAGTACTTGTTTGTCTTCCTGCGGACTTTCACAGCTTGCGGCAATAAGAGATGTAGCCGTTATACACCACGGTCCCGCAGGATGTTCGGTAACGGGAGCAAGTGCCTACTATATGTCAAAGGTAATGGCAAAAAAGAGAGGCGTTACAAGTGATACCGTCTACATTGGTACCGATATGAACGAAAACGATACTATTTTCGGTTCCACAGAGACCCTCAGAAAGGTCATACTTGAGGTAAACAAAAGATACTCCCCCAAGGCTATATTCGTATCCAGCTCCTGTGCCACAGGTATTATAGGTGAGGATATAGACAGTATCGTAGAAGATGTTAAAGAGGAAGTATCCGTACCTATAGTTGCGGTACACTGCGAGGGCTTTAAGTCCAGAATATGGGCAACGGGCTTTGATATTGCGGATCATGCCGTAATGCAGGAGATAGTACAACCTCCCAGAGAGGGTGTTGTATCCAACAAAATAAACTTTAAAAACTTCTTTGAAAGTGCAAGACCCGAAATTATAGAAATATTTAAAAATTTCGACCTTGAACCCGTTTTCCTTTACTGTAACTCCACGGTGGAAGAGCTTTCTCATATATCCGAGAGCCTTGCGACCACCTGTATATGCGGTACTTTAGGCAACTACCTCGGAAATGCCCTTGAAGAAAAATACGGTGTACCCTACATAAGAAGCATAAATCAGTGCGGTATAAAGGGCTTTGAAACTTGGCTCAGAGAAATAGGCAAAGTTACGGGAAGAAGCGAAAAGGTAGAGGCTTATATAGCAAGTGAAAGAGAGAAATATCTCCCTCAAATAGAAGAGGTAAAGAAGGAACTTAAAGGCCTTACGGCTGTGCTCGGTATGGGACCCGGCTACACCTTTGAGGTGTCAAGAGTTCTTGATGAGCTGGGTATAAAGGTAGTGTGGGCACTTGCATGGCACTACGACAAGAAGTACGAAAACGGAGACGTTCCCCCTTCAATGAAATATCTTCTCGATAACGATATAAACTTTGAAACAAGTGTTTCCGACCAGCAAAATTACGAGGTAATGAATATACTTAACAAGTATAAACCCGATATGTACTTATCCCGTCATCCCGGTTCCACCGTTTGGGCTATTAAAAACGGTACTCCTGCCATATATGTGGCAGATGAGTATATGATATTCGGTTATAAGCATACCTTGGAGTTTGCCAAGTCCATACTTGATGCGGTGAAAAACAGAAGCTTTGAAGAAAACCTTGCAAGAAGATCCAAGCTTCCCTACACCGATTGGTGGTACAAACAAAATGTAGATACTTTCTTTGAGGAGGCAAAATAAATGGCGAAACTTCTTGACAAACAAAGATATAAATGTGCTTTGGGCGCAATGCAAACCGTACAGGCTATAGAAAGAGCCCTTCCCGTATTACATTCGGGTCCAGGTTGTGCTCAAAAGCTTTCGGAGTCTACGGGAAGTTCCGGATACTTTTCTCCCAATATTTTTCCCTGTACAAGTATAAACGAAAAGGATGTTGTTTTCGGTGGTGTTAAAAAGCTTAACTCCACCATTGAAAACGCACTGAAGGTCATAGATGCAGACCTCTATGTAGTGCTTACGGGTTGTATACCCGAAATAGTGGGAGATGATACACAGGAAGTGGTATCAAGATTTAAAGACAGCGAAAAGCCTGTAATATACGCTCCCACAGCAGGATTTAAGGGCAACAACTACATAGGTCATGAACAGGTTGTAGATGCCATTATAGACCAATACCTTGAAAAAACCGATGAAAAGGAAAAGGGTCTTGTAAATATTTGGGCAGATGTACCTTATCAAGATCTTTTCTGGTTAGGTAATATAAGAGAGCTTGAAAAGCTTGTGGCAGAGCTGGGTCTTACACCCAACACCATTTTCGGCTACAAGAGAGGTATCGAAAACATAAACAAAATACCCAAGGCAGAGTACAATCTTCTCATTTCCCCTTGGGTAGGTCTTAAAAATGTTAAAAAGCTTGAAAGAAAGTTCGGTACTCCCTACCTCCACTACAAGACATTGCCTATAGGCGCTACCGAAACAAGCAAATTCTTAAGAGCTGTAGCCGAGTTTACGGGAGTTTCAAAAGAAAAAACAGAGGAAGTAATTAAAAAGCACGAGGACTACTACTTCTATCTTATAGAAAGATATGCAGACCTTTTCCTTGAAAACCGTGTTATAAACAAGCAGTTCTCCGTTGTTTCCGATGCTCACTATGCCCTCGGTATCACAAAATTCCTTGCAAACGACTTAGGTCTCGTACCTGCAAAGCAGTTTATTACCGATGATACTCCCCAAAGCTACAGAGAGGATATCAAGAAGGAATTTAAAGAGCTTAATTTCGGCATAGAAGCAGAAGCTGTTTTTGAAACAGACGGCTACAAAATACACTCACAGATAAAAGAGCATGATTATCACGGCTATCCCCTTATATTAGGCGGCTACTACGAAAAGGAACTTACCGAAGACCTTAAAGGAAACTTCTTAAATATTTCCTGGCCCGTACAAAACAAGGTAGTTTTCGACAGTTACTACGCAGGCTACAGCGGCGGTATAAGGCTTATAGAAGATATATACACCATAGCCGTACAGAGGTTTAATTAAGGGGACCTCTAAAAAGTGCTATTGAAGGAAAATTGAGATATCTTGTTCGAGGACCGGTAAATGGCTCGAAGGCAATGCCAAAACCATTGTCGAGAGACATTGACGATATAATAGCCAATTTTACGATTTATGAGTTTTGGAGGTGCCCTTATATGTATAATATAGCTGTTGCCTCCTCCGATGGTATAAATGTAGATCTTAAATTCGGAGAGGCTCAAAAATTTTTAATATACGGTATAGATGAAAATATAGTACTTATAGAAGAACGCAGTGCCGATACCCAAAAAAATGAAGATACCTGTCCTTCAAAATGCTCCGAAAAGAAGGATGGCTGTTCGGGTAGCGGTGGCGGCTGCGGTGGCGATGAAGGTATATCCCAAAGGCTTGATGTGATATCCGATTGCAGATGTTTGCTTTGCAAAAAAGCAGGCTTTAAAGTACAAAAGGAGCTTGAAAAAAGAGCCATAACACTATTTGACATAGAATGTCCCATAGATGAGGCTCTCAAAAAAATAGCAAACTACTATAGATTGCTTGATAACAACCAAAAATTTTCCAGAATTTGATTCTCATGATTTGATCTCCCCGAAACCCCAAAGGCTTTTACCTTTGGGGTTTCGGCTTGTTTGAGTTTTTTGGGCTTACTGACAACTCCGGTAAAACCATCACATATCGATAATATTACCCTGTAAAAACAAGTGTTTTTTGTATTTCTGTGGTTTTTTGTTGTTTAGTATCAATAACCCAAGAAATGTTTTAGCCCCGTATCTTTAATAAGGTCTTTTTTTGATAAGCCAAAGGTCTCGGGGACTATTTGAAGGTATCTGTCAAGAAATTCTTCGTAGGCTTTTGCTTCAAAGCAAGAAGGTGTTATAAAAAACTCTCTGCTGCCTCCCGTACTTCTGTTGCCTGCCGTTACATTTACTTTATAATCTCCCGTTTTAAGCTTTGAGAACATATATTTTTCCAAAAACCACCCGTTTATCTCTATACAGCCAAAATCGGGTGAATACTCTGCCACAACGGGATTTTCCTCAAGGGCTGCCTGTTGGTAGCTTCGCTCCACACTTTCTATAAAATCTTCCGCATTGCCGTATTCTTCTATGAAATATTTTTATCTCCCTTGTATCTTCTTACAAACTCCCAATCTCCGTTGATTTGCTTTATATCATAATGCAGGGACTTATTCAGCATTTTTTTATTTACCCAGGTATAATCTTTTTTAACATTTTGATATGCCTTTTCAAGATACACCTCTATATCCATGCCGAATTTAAATTTCTTTTCGGGATCCGAATTTTCCACTGATTTTTTGGAATACTCACAGAGAAAATCTATAAATTCTTCCGCTGTAGAGCCGTCTTTCCAATCTTCTACTATCTTCATACCCCCATAGTTGCCTTGGTCCTGTCCAAAAACATATTTGCCGTGTTTCGGCACTATTTCCCATAGACCCGCTTTTTTCATTTGGTTTACGGTAGCCCAAGGGTATTTTTCCCTTAGTTTTTCGTTGGCTTTTTCGTAGTAGGTATTTATATCCAAGCCGTATTTAAACAGCTTTTCATCCACCTCGGGATCTTTGTTAAGCTCCTCTTCTTCCCTTCTCTGTCTTTCACTTTCTTCTTCCATCTCGAAAAACTTATCACTGCTTAGAGGCATCCATGCCCATACTTTTTCCATATCGTGAGATGCAAGAGCCGAGGCGTATATGAAACCACCGTCTACCCCCTCTTGCCACCAATCCCACCTTCCGGCAGCCAAAGAACCGTCCTTTAATATTAAAAGACAATACTGTTCCTGCTTTGGATACTCGCCCTCATCACAAGACTTAAAGCCCTCCATTTGTATGTTATTTTTGCCCTCTTCTTCTACACCGAGATTGATATAATTTACATCCTCGTCCTCAAGACAGTTCGTAAGGTCGTACCGAGCCAGAGAATGCCATCTTTTTACTTCTTTCAAAGATATGGTATCTGCCAATCCCCTTACAAATTCCCCCGATACTTTTTTTACATCCTTGCCATGATCATTGGGATACCATTTCCCTGCGGTATATCCTCCATCCTTCAACTCCAACAGACAGAACTCACCGTATTCCGGCATATTCTTTTTCGTTAAATTATGAAATTCGTTGAAAGATAATCTCAAATTTTTATAATCACATTTAAACATGCTACCCTTCTCCTTAGCTTTATTGTTTTAAACCTTTTTAAAAAGGGTGTGAAAAATAATATTTACTTTTCACACCCACTTATAATACTATCGTTTTATATCGTAATTCATATTCATGAGATTTTTGATCGCCTGTACATCATCGGTAATGTTGGCATCGCCGTGGATCGTGTGTTTGAGAACACTGCTTGCTACGGCAAAGTTTACCATATCCATAGGCTTATAGCTGTGCATAAGGGCATATATAAGTCCCGAGGCAAAGGCATCTCCGCCGCCCACTCTATCCAGAATGTTGAATGTAAAAAGCTTACTTTCAAATGTATGGTTGTCGTACCACATATAAGCCTTCAAGCTGTTTTCACTTCCGCTGTGAGCATAGCGCACGTGTCTTGCAATGCACTTAAGGTTGGGATAGCGATCCACAAAGGCTTTAAACACCTCATCCTGCTGTTCGTAGGTAGGCTGAAGAGGTACATCGTCTTTCCAATCGCCTTTGCTGTGGTCATCCTCATCCACCCAAAGATGATAAGGCTCTATACCCAAAAGTACATCCACATAGGGCAGACATTGAGTACAAAACTCTCTTGCCTCCTCCCAACTCCAAAGAGTACTTCTGAAATTACCGTCAAAGCTTACGGTAAGACCCTTTTCCTTTGCTATCCTCAAGCAATCCAATATAAGTTTTCTGCAGTTTTCACCTAAAGCGGGGGTGATCCCACTTAAATGAAGCCAGGTAAACTCCCCAAGCAGTGAGTCGAGATCCACATTTGAAAAATCGTATTCCGTAATGGCACTGTGTTTTCTGTCGTAGGTGACCTTGCTTGCTCTTACCCCGTAGCCCGTTTCAAGATAGTAGGAGCCGAGCCTGTGGGTAGGCGTTTCCTCGGGTGAGGATAATATAACGGGAGTACAGTGTACATCGTTACTTCTGAGCATTCTCACCGCACTTTTTCCTATACTGTTGTTGGGTACAACGGTAAAGAATGTACTGTCTACTCCCAAGTTTGCCAAAGCAAGAGCAATATTTGCCTCACTACCGCCATAGCTTACTTCAAAGCTGTTTGCCATACGAATTTTCTCATAGTTGGGAGGTGTGAGCCTAAGCATTATCTCACCCACAGCCAAAAATTTTTCGTCGATATTGTTGTCTATTAAGGGATTTCTGTGTTCCATAGTATGCCACCTTTCTGTATTCCCTACATTTATGTGATGCTTAAAAATTTGTCGTTACTATTATTTTACAAAATAAAAAGACTTTAGTCAACAGGTATAATGTGGTTTTATTTCTATTATATTTTTTCGATAAAACAGCGACCTTTCGCTTTTGCACAGGTCGCTGAATTTTATCCCAAAAGCTGTAACAATCTTTGATAACTGCCAAGGGGTATAAAATATTCTGTTATCATAAATACTTTATTGTAAGTCACCATACCCGACACAAGGGCTGCCATGTTTACTACCGTAAAAAGTGCCGACAGTGAGGGCAATCTTTTTCTTCCGAAAACAAGTTCAAAAAACTTTATGAATATAAGGCTGTGGAGTATGAATAAAAGCAAAAGCAGAGCTTCCGTTATTATATTATAATTTCTTTCAAATATAAATATCGCTCCGAGAGCAAATATAAATATTGGTGTTATATTTGCTATGTGGTATGTTATTAAATACACCATTTTTTTACCGGGTTGCATACCGATTACGGGGGAGGCGGTATTTTTAATATTTTCGGCAAAAGAAGAAAATATGGTTAAAAATATTATAAAGGCTGCGGCAAGGTGTATAAAAATGCCTTTTTGTTTTTCTTCCGCCTTTGCCTCTCCCTTTTCGTCTATAAACTCCACTTTAAAAACATCATCGCTTTCGAGTATGCTTTCCTTATAGTTCATAAGTTTTTGGCTTTCATCTTTGCTTATGTTTTTAAATACTTTGCTTTCATTGTTTTTAAGTATAAAGTCAGAGGCTTTTTCAATAATAAGAGCATTCACGACCTCTTTTGCCGCCTCTGCTTTTGCGGTGTAGAGGCCTGTTTTACACTCTATGGTATTTATGGGCTTCCCTTGGGAGAGCTTTTTGTCAAAATTATCTTTAAATACAAATAAACTGTCTGCCCTACCCGATGCCACATATTCTTCGGCTTTTTCAAGGTCATCTGTAATTTTGAACCTAAATACACTGTTTTTTTCTTCAAGCTGCCTGCATATATCATAGGCTACGGACTCTTTATCCTCACAGTACAAATATATATTTGTGCTGTCGTTTTTACCAAAGGGTATGTAGATATTTGCGGCAATGTAGCTTATTAAAATAAGCAAGGCTATTTCCACATAGCACATAGGGGAAAGAAGTTTATTTTTTAAAAGAACTATATATCTCATACCCTTTTCCTCCTTGCAAAGCAGGAAAATATCAGAGCAAAAAGTGCTATAAGGCCTTGATAAAGCATATTTTTCCCGTCAAAAGTATTGTACAAGCCGTTTTTTATTCCTTCCTTCCAAACCGATATAGGCAGGAAATCAGAAACTTTTGCCACTAAGGCAGGCATCTGTGTTTTGGGTATAAATAAACCGCCTCCCACAAGGAGAACAACTATCAGGAAAAACACCACCGTTTCTCCGTTGGACTTATTTTCAAAAAAAGTGTATATCAAATGAAAAAAAGCTGTAAGAGACAATACCGGCAATATAAAAAGAATATATTTTATGTTAAAATTAAGCAAAAACCTTTGCAGTTGTATATTATCCTTACCCTGTATAGAGGCTATTTTCACAAAAAGGAAGAGCACAAGCCACAAAAATACATATAAATAAAAGCCTCTTACCAAAACTTTTACCGTATTTATACCGAGGCTACCCACCTTTTTAAATGTAAAATTTTCCGTTACTGCCCTTGTTTTATCTTCGTAGGTGCCCGAAAAATTAAGTATAAACACCAACAAAAGGCTCATGAGTGCTCCAAGGAAATAAAATTCATTCTTTGTCATATTGTCATAGCCCTTCATTTCCTCATTTTTATAAAAGGAGCTTCTGGTAAATATGGCATCGAAAAACTTACCCGTAAGGAGTTTTTGAATATCTCTTTGGCTCATTTTAGTCTCTATACCCAGGTTTTCATCACTTGCGGCATATACGGAGGCTTCTGTGGTATCTATCATAGATACGCCGCTTTCCACCAATTCTTTAAAAATTTCGGTACCCATAGCGGAGTTCTTAAGCCTTATTTTAACGGTGGTATTTACGCCGTTGTATACATCTCTTACAAAGTTATCCGAAAGATAAACTACAGCTATATACTTATCTTCTTTAAAACCCTTATCCGCTTCTTCATAAGATAGGCTCTCTACCCTACACACCTGTGAAACAGAGTCCATACCGTTTACAAGAGAGAATATAAGCTCGCTTTCATCCGACTTTCCCTCGGGTATGGCAATAGCTACAGAGGCTATTTGCTTAACATCTCCCCCCGAAAAAAAGGCGATCCCCAAGGCGGCAGCCACTATCACAGCCGCACAGACCCCAAAGCCCCAAAAGGAGTATAGTATATTTTTAAATACGTTTTTAAATTCCAATAAGAGAAAATTAAGTAAAAACATATAAAACCTCAAAGGAGCCGATATACATCGGCTCCAAAAAAACAACTTATTACATGGATCTTAAAGCAGTTGAAAGGTCGTTAAATGCGTCAAGATTCCAATTGCCCTCTACGGCATCGGCTATTTCGCTCTTAGACATCTTACCTATATCAATAGCTTTTCCGCTTTCATCTATTTCAGCTATTTCGGCACCCTGCTTAAGGTAAAGCTTACAATCCACATCTATGCTCTCACCCTTAACGGAAAGAGATTCAAGCTCAAAGTCAAAGCCTCCGTCCTTTTCAAGGAACTTAGCCTTTGCATCCACTCCTATAAGAGAGTTGCTCTTTAAGGTAAGATCTCCGCTCTTTGTGTCGTAGTCGGTCTCTATAAGTTTCATATCCTGAATATAGAGCTTTCTGTTTTCTACGCCGTCCTTACTTGAACCTTCTATCTCCGCAACCTTCTGATCGTTGTATAAAAGTCTCATATTTTCCGTAGGTGTAGAGCCACCTAAGAAATCAAGCTCAAGTGTAAAGGGGTCTGTATCGGAGTACTGTCCCTTTATGGCACCGCATTTAAATACAAGGGCTGCAAGATACTCATTGTCAACATACATTGTAAGCTTCATTTCGGGAATGTCGCCTACCTCACTTTTAAGCTGGCTTACAAGCTCATCAAAGGAAGGCACCTCCGCTCCGGATGTCGACATGGAAGCAGCCATATCATAGCTGTCTTTGTAGAGAGGCGCATAATTGTCTATAACAAGGTTTATAAGGTCCTTATCAATGTTTATAAGATAACCGTCGCATTGCTTTGTTTTGCCGTTTATCTCACATTCCTTTGCCTCTACAGGCTCAAGTTCGATACTGTCCCAAATCTTCTTATTGGCTTCCTCTACCTGCTTTTGCATTTTGTCGTAATCGGCACCCTGGAATACGGAGGCTAAAAACTTTGTAGCCTGTTCTTCGGTAATGCCCATTTCATCATATACTTCCGTTATAAAGCCGTTATTGTCATCTGCTTTATAGTTGTAAAGTATATAGTCACTGCCCATAACTGCGGGAAGCTGTACCTTTATCTCATCATCATCAAGTACAGCCTTTACATTTAAAGATGTACCTACATTTAATGTAAGATCCTCGGAAAATACATTTTTAGCGGGATCGTTTGCTACCTCAAAATCAAAGGAATAGCCCTGATAACCTAATTTACCGCCTACGGTAGCACCTGTTTTTTGCAACAATTCGGGATCGGCTGCAAGGGTATTCATAAGCTTATCGCTCTTTAAAGCATTTGTAAATGCCTTTTCAACAGCCACCTTTCCCGTAGCCTTAGGCTTTAAAAGTGTGTAGGCACCAATGCCTATGCCCGCTAAAGCCACAACACCCACAACAACGCCTATACCTATGGCAAGACCTTTGTTGCTCTTTTTGGGAGGCTCAAAGCCACCGAAGGGTTGAGGACCGCCAAACTGCTGAGGGCCACCAAACTGCTGTCCGCCTTGAGGTGCGTCGTAGGGCTGTCCACCCTGAGGTGCACCGTACTGTCCACCTGCATTGGGATTTTGCTGATTGTTAGGATCGGCAAAAGAATTGCCGTTTCCGTTATTCATATACTCGTTATCCATAGTTTTCTCCTTTCAAAGTCGGTGAAACAGGTTTCCCCGAAACAAGTTTCCCCCCGAATAGTTTTCAAATGTTATTTTACAATATTTATCTTCTGTTTTCAATCTATAATTACAATAGTACGAAATTTGTAATAATTTATGGGTACCTCTAAAGTTTTCTGCGGACTATCAATATTGAATATCTCTAAAAAAAGCGAAGTCAAATATGACCTCGCTTTTATATCTTTTTTTACTTATCGTCAGCTGCGGATACGCCGGGAAGTTCCTTACCCTCAAGGAATTCCAAGGAAGCGCCGCCACCTGTGGATACATGGGATACCTTATCGCCAAAGCCCATCTGATTTACAGCAGCCGCAGAGTCGCCACCGCCTATAATTGTAGTAGCATCTTTGTTGTCTGCAAGAGCCTTAGCTACAGCCTTTGTTCCTACAGCATAGTCGGGTATCTCAAATACGCCCATAGGTCCGTTCCATACTACAGTCTTAGCCTTTGCAACTTCACTTGCAAAAAGCTCTCTTGTCTTCTCACCTATATCAAGACCTTCTTCATCGTCTGAGATATAGGGCTGACCCTGCTCTGTAGGTACATCAACGGTGTGATGAGGCTTACCCTGACCAAACTCGCTTGATACTACGGTATCAATAGGAAGAAGGAAGTTAACACCCTTTTCTTTTGCCTTTTTAAGCATTTCAAGAGCGTATTCCATCTTGTCCTCTTCAAGAAGGCTCTTACCTACATTGTAGCCCATAGCCTTAAAGAAGGTATATGCCATACCGCCACCTATAAGAATGGTGTCTACCTTTTCAAGAAGGTTGTTTATAACTGCTATCTTATCACTTACCTTTGCACCGCCAAGGATGGCAACAAAAGGTCTTACGGGATTATTTACGGCATTACCGAGGTACTCAATTTCCTTTTGCATAAGGTAACCTACGGCACACTCGTCAACAAACCGGGTAACACCAACGGTTGAGCAGTGTGCTCTGTGAGATGAACCGAAAGCATCGTTTACATATATATCTGCAAGGGATGCAAGATCCTTGCTGAAAGCTTCTTCATTCTTTGTTTCTTCCTTGCGGAAACGTGTGTTTTGAAGAAGAACCACATCTCCCTCAGCCATATTGGCAACGGCTGCCTTTGCATTTTCGCCTACTACGGTATCATCAGCCGCAAAAACTACCTCTTTACCAAGCTTTTCTGAAAGTCTCTTTGCAACAGGAGCAAGAGAGAACTGCTCGGAGGGTTCCTTGGGCTTTCCCAAATGGGAGCAAAGTATAACTTTTGCACCTTCGCTTATAAGCTTGTTTATAGTGGGAAGAGCTGCAACTATTCTGTTCTCGTCAGTGATAACACCATCTTGAAGAGGTACATTAAAGTCACATCTTACAAGGACTTTTTTGCCTTTTACCTTCAAATCGTCAACACTTTTTTTGTTTAACATAAATTTCTCCTTTCGCTCGTTACTCTGTGCAACGGCATTCACTTTCTTAATCATTATACCATATATGTTTAGTTTTTACCCTATACTTTTTTAACAATATTTTATTTTTTTACTATATATAATTTGTCTAAAAAGGCAATTGTTAAAATATTTAACAAACTTTTAGAATGATTTTACGATCCCCACAAGGGGAGCTCTAAAAAGTGCTATTGAAGTAAAATTAAGCTTCTTGTTCGAGGACCGGGAAATGGCTCGAAGCCAATGTAGAGCATTGGTGAGAGACATTGACGACTAACCTTTGCAAGATAGCCAATTTTACGATTTATGACTTTTTAGAGGTTCCCACAACATATTGAAGTATTAAAGAGGCATCCTTGGCATCTATGGTTTTATCCTTGTTAACATCCCCTAATGAAAGGCTTTCGCCTTCTATAGTCGTAACACCGCTTATATGTTGTAATATAAGAGTGCTATCCTTGGCATCCACTACAGAATCCGAATTTACATCTCCCAAAATGCCATCGTATAAGACATAAGGGTCCGAGGCTGAACCGCTGCCGCTTAAAACATAAGCTTTATTTGTATCAAGGTAAAAAGCGGGACGAATGCCACTATAATCATAGGCTTGGTCTTCATAGATGTTAAATGTTTCGGTACTGTCCGAGCGTTGTCTGACGGTGCGCACTTCGTTGCTGCCGTTCATATGATTACTGGGAGTTCTTAGGAAATAGCTCCATTCATGAACATAGGCATATATCGTACCCGAGTTTTCCCTTACATGTTTCACGGCTTTTTCCGTAGGCTCTGCGGCAAGGTAATCTCCAAAATTCTTATAAAGCTCGTAAGCCTGCTTTACATCAAGCAAAAAGACTTTATCATCGGAATATTCACAGTATGCGCTGTCGTAATTTTGAAGCAAATGATCTATGGGAGAAACAGTGTAATAACCGTCTCTTTCCACATGGAAAATGTGATAATTCTCGGCATCCTCTGTACTGTATTCGTTTTTATCCAATATCTGCTTTTGATTTACGGTCTTTATTAATTTTTTCTCGTTATCGGTAAACTCATTTAAAAAACCCGCTTCATTATCGTAGGGGCGAGTAATCCATTGCGGAACACTCGCCGCCCGATAAATTATCAGATGTGACCGACAAATCTGTAATATATTTCGACCTCTTTCAGCCTTTCTCCGTCATTGATATATTCGTGAATAACGATTTTTTCAATAAGCTGATTAAGGACTTCGGCGGTCAATTCCGTTATGTCGGTATATTCTTTTATAAGGTTGGCATACTGCCCGCACTCTACAGCCTTATTGTTCATTTTGCGTTTATATGCGGCAATCTCGGTCAATCGCTGTTTCAATTCCTTTTGCTCGGTTTCAAGACTTTCGGAAAGTGATGTAAAGCGTTCATCGGATATTCTGCCAAAAGCGTTATCCTCGTAAATCTTCAAAATCAGTTTGTCGATCTCTTCAATACGCTTTTTTATCTTGGCTACTTCCTTTTCGTTGGCGGCATTTTCAACGCTGAATTTCATTTCTGCTTGACTGACAAGATACTGTATGTATTTTTCCTCATCAGCTGCTGCAAGTGCAGCGTTTGACTTGATGCTTTCAAGCACTATTTCGTTAAGGGTTTCGACCCTTATGTGATGGAAAGTACATTCTTCTCCGCCGTAACGCTTGTAAAGATTACAGGAATAATAGCCGATATGTGATTTTCGTTTATCGTGCTGCCAAACCATTTTGTTGCCGCATTCGCCGCAGACCATCAATCCTCTGTAAATATTGTTGGGATTTAACGGATATTTCGGCTTTTTTACACTTATGCGGTCTTGAACAAGGTCAAAAACCTCTTGTGAAACAAGTGCTTCGTGCGTATTTTCAGCCGTTATCCATTCGCTTGGGTCTGTAAAGATAAGTTTTTTATTCTTGAAAGATTTTACCCTTTTGCGGCATTGAACAAGATTTCCCGTATAGATAGGATTGCTCAATATCTGATAAACGGAAGTTTTTGACCAATCACAAGGATACTTGGTCGAGTCCACAAAATGATTTGTTTTTGTGCGGTCTGTATAGGCTCTCGGTGTGGGAATACCATGCTTTTTAAGGTATTGCGCTATATCATAGCACCTTGTACCCTCCAAAGCCATTTGAAACATAGTTTTCACGATATGTGCGGTATTTTCATCGGGGATAAGGCGGTGGCAGTTATCTTTTTCTTTGGTATAGCCAAACGCAGGGCGGCTGCCCGTGTATTCGCCGTTTTTTGCCCTTGCCCTGATAGCCGAACGTACCTTGCGGCTTGTGTCTTTTGCGTACCATTCATTAATGATATTCTTGAACGGCGTAAACTCATTTTCGCCGCAGTCGCTGTCTACATTATCGTTGATAGCAATGAAACGAATATCATTATCGGGGAAAAATATCTCGGTGTAATAGCCTGTTTGCAGATATTCTCTGCCCAATCGGGATAAGTCCTTGACTATTACCGTTGATATTTGACCGTTTTCAATATCCTCGATCATTCTTTGAAAATCGGGGCGATTGAAATTGGTGCCCGTGTAACCGTCATCCGCATAAAATTCGTATTCGCAAAAACCGTTGCTTTTAGCATACTGGGCGAGCATTGTTTTTTGAGATTGTATACTCATACTTTCGCCCATATATTCGTCATCTCTGCTTAAACGGCAATATAACGCCGCTTTTTTTATCTGCTGTTTTTTCATAGTTTTTCTATCCTTTCCACAGCGGATAAGCATTGATGTATTTGCATAATAACATTGTACTATACATTCACATAAAAGTAAATACCTATCCGCCGTAATAAAATTTTTTATACTACCATTATAAGATATTTTCGGCGGTATATCATTGAGTGGAAATTGCTATATTTCTGCTTTTTTTAGTTAGGGGGAATAAATTTGAAACTTAATTTTAAAAATTTGATGTCCGTGATAGACAGCTACATAAGGGAGAGTAAACGCCTAAATCAAGTGAATTTTATCTGCAATCTTTTTGGCTATTTTGTTGAGAAGAATGAAGATTTTTTCTTCGATAACGGTCGGGTGTGCCGTTGGCTAAAAGGTACAGCGGCAGTCAGCCCGAAGATAGTCAGATTTTACGCACGCAGCACATCAAACTTTAACAAGTTGGTTCTTGATGTTCGGGAGTTCCTGCTGCCTTGTCTTTACGATAAGGATATGGCGGCACGGGAGCTTTACACGCTTGTTGCCGATGATGAAACGCTGTCACAGCAAAAGCGGTCGGAGCTGCTGATAAATTATCCTTGTGAGGAAAAATTTATCGCAGACCTTATTATTTTTGCTTTGGAAAGAAGATTTAAGGCG